>NZ_CP029189.1:3881250-4250000 GCF_008642275.1 Streptomyces venezuelae | reverse complement strand
TCGTGTCCGACTTCCTCGGCGCTTTCCAGGTTTTCGCTTTCGCGTTTCCCTTTCCGGCGGTTCCGACTCTATCAGATCCTTTCGGGCCTGACCCCCGGTCAGCGGGGTTTGTCTTCCGGGCTGTTGGGCCCTTTCGACGAGTGAGACAGTAGCGGATTCCTCGCCCCCGAACCTAATCGGCGGCTGCGTCCTGGAACGCGGATTCCTCATTCGCAAATACGCATGAAAACGAGACGACGGAATGCGCCGTTCGTTCGAATGTGTAGTGCGGGATGGCCGTCCGGGGACCGACCGGGGTCGGCGCTCACTTCGGACAACTCGAAGAACTTTACGGACCGGGCACACCTGTGTCAACCCCTGGCCGACCCGCCCCGCGGGATCCGCGAAACTCCCGCCGGGCGCGGCTCCCCCGGTCTACGCTGGGTCCATGACTACGCATGCGCTCACGCCCAGCCTTCGCTGGTGGGCCGCCTGACGGCGGCCGACCCTCCACACGAGCACGCATGCGCTCACGGCCGCCGCTTCGGCGGCCGTTTCTGTTTCTCCCCTCCCGGGAGTGGCTCGGTCGCCCGGCGCGGTGGCCGCCGACACCACTCACACACAGGGAGAACAGGACATGACGACGACGCGGATCTTCAGCGGGATCAAGCCCACCGGACACCTGACGCTGGGCAACTACCTGGGGGCCGTACGGCAGTGGGTCGCCGCCGATCTGACACCCGAGTCCGCCCTGTTCTGCGTCGTCGATCTGCACGCGCTGACCGTCGAGCACGAGCCCGCGCGCGTACGGAGGCTGAGCCGGCAGGCGGCGACGCTCCTGCTGGCCGCCGGGCTGGATCCGCAGCGGTGCACGCTCTTCGTGCAGAGCCACGTCGACGAGCACACGCGCCTGGCGTACCTCCTGGAGTGCACCGCCACCGACGGGGAGCTGCGGCGCATGATCCAGTACAAGGAGAAGGCGGCGAAGGCGCAGGTCTCCGGGGAGGGCGTACGGCTGTCGCTGCTCACCTATCCCGTACTGATGGCGGCCGACATCCTGGCGTACGGCGCGCAGGAGGTGCCCGTCGGGGAGGACCAGCGGCAGCACGTCGAGCTGACCCGGGATCTGGCGGTGCGGTTCAACCAGCGGTACGGGCACACCTTCACCGTCCCGAAGGCCACGCTGCCGGAGGTGGCCGCGCGGGTGATGGACCTGCAGGACCCGACGTCGAAGATGGGGAAGTCGCATGAGAGCGGGGCGGGGATCGTCTATCTGCTCGACGAGCCCGGGGTCGTGCGCAAGAAGGTGATGCGGGCGGTCACCGACAGCGGGGACGACGGGGTGGTCTACGACCGGGAGGCCCGGCCGGGGGTCGCGAATCTGCTGGACATCCTGGCGGCGTGTGCCGGGGGTGATCCGGCCGTGCTCGCCGAGGGGTACAGCGGCTACGGGGCGCTGAAGCGGGACGTCGCCGACGCGGTGGTCGAGGTGCTGCGGCCCGTACAGGAGCGGCATGCGGAGCTGGCCGGTGATCCGGCGCAGGTGGAGAAGGTGCTGCGGGAGGGTGCCGGGCGGGCCAGGGAGCTGGCGCGGCCGGTGGTGGACCGGGCGTACCGGGCCATCGGGCTGCTGGAGCCGTGACGGGTGGGGGTCCCGCGTGCCGCGGGACCCCTTGCCGTTTCGGGGTGGCTCAGCTGTTGCCGGAGGCGAGCTCGCGGCTGCGGTCGCGGGCCGCTTCGAGGGCGGCGATGAGGGCGGCGCGTACGCCGTGCTTCTCCAGCTCGACGATGGCGTTGATGGTCGTGCCGGCCGGGGAGGTGACGGCCTCGCGGAGCTTGACGGGGTGTTCGCCGCTGTCGCGGAGCATGACGGCGGCACCGATGGCGGCCTGGACGATCAGGTCGTGGGCCTGGGCGCGGGGCAGCCCGAGGAGGATGCCGGCGTCGGTCATGGCTTCGACGAGGAAGTAGAAGTAGGCGGGTCCGGAGCCGGAGAGGGCGGTGGCCGCGTCCTGCTGGGACTCCGGGACGCGCAGGGTCTTGCCGACGCTGCCGAAGATCTCCTCGGTGTGGGCGAGGTGTGCCGCGGTGGCGTGGCTGCCGGCGGAGATGACGGACATGGCCTCGTCGACGAGGGCGGGGGTGTTCGTCATGACGCGGACGACGGGGGTGCCGGGGCTGAGCCGTTCCTCGAAGAAGGCCGTGGGAACGCCGGCGGCCCCGCTGATGACCAGGCGGTCGGCGGGGACGTGCGGGGCGAGCTCGTCGAGGAGCTTGGCCATGTCCTGGGGCTTGACGGTGAGGATGAGGGTGTCGGCGCGCTTGGCGGCCTCGGCGTTGGTGACGGCCTCGACCCCGTAGCGGGTGCGCAGTTCCTCGGCCCGTTCGGCGCGGCGGGCGGTGACGAGCAGCTTCGAGGCGGGCCAGCCGCCGCGGATCATTCCGCTGAGCAGGGCCTCGCCGATCTTGCCGGTACCGAGGACTGCGACTGTCTGGGTCATGCCCGATCCACCTCGCCGAACTGTGCTTGCGCGTGAGCTACGTATACGTCCTCATCCTTGCACCCGGGCGGGGAGGGGGGCGGTGCTGTCCGCAGTGCGGTCAGGCCCGTAGGAGTCAAGGAGTCCGGCGGCGGAGGGTGACCGCGCCGAGGGCGAGGACGAGCAGGGCGCAGGCGGCGACGACGGTGGCGTCGCGGACGAAGTCGGTGGTCATGTCGGTGTGGGTGAGGACCTGGGTCATGCCGTCGACGGCGTAGGACATGGGCAGCACGTCGGAGAGGCCTTCGAGGACGGGGTGCATGGTGTCGCGGGCGGCGAAGAGTCCGCAGAGGAGGAGCTGGGGGAAGATCACGGCCGGCATGAACTGGACGGCCTGGAACTCGGAGGCGGCGAAGGCGGAGACGAAGAGTCCGAGTGCGGTGCCGAGGAGGGCGTCGAGGAGGGCTACGAGGAGGAGCAGCCAGGGGGATCCGACGACGTCGAGGCCGAGGGCCCAGACGGCGAGGCCGGTGGCGAGGACGGACTGGACGACGGCGACGGCGCCGAAGGCGAGGGCGTAGCCGGCGATGAGGTCGCCCTTGCCCAGGGGCATGGCGAGGAGGCGTTCCAGGGTTCCGGAGGTGCGTTCGCGGAGTGTGGCGATGGAGGTCACCAGGAACATGGTGATGAGGGGGAAGATCCCGAGGAGTGAGGCGCCGATGCCGTCGAACGTCTCGGGGCTGCCGTCGAAGACGAAGCGCAGCAGGGTGAGCATCAGTACGGGGACCAGGAGCATCAGCGCGATGGAGCGCGGGTCGTGGCGGAGCTGGCGCAGGACGCGGGCGGCGGTGGCGGTGGTGCGGGCGGCGTTCATCGGGTCTGCTCCCGGATGGCGGTGACGTTGGAGGCGGCGGCGTTGGCGTCGGCGTTGGCTTCGTCGACGAGGCGCAGGAAGCCCGCTTCGACGGTGGTGGCGTGGGTTCGGGTGCGCAGTGCGTCGGGGGTGTCCTGGGCGAGGATGCGGCCCTCGCGCATGAGGAGCAGGTCGTGGCAGCGTTCGGCCTCGTCCATGACGTGGGAGGAGACGAGGATCGTCGCGCCGCGGGCGGCGGTGATGTCGTGGAAGAGTTTCCACAGGTCGCGGCGCAGGACGGGGTCGAGGCCGACGGTGGGTTCGTCGAGGACCAGGAGCTCGGGGGTGCCGAGCAGGGCGACGGCGAGGGAGACGCGGCTGCGCTGGCCGCCGGAGAGGTTGCCGGCGAGGGCGCCGGCGCGGCTGGTGAGGTCGACGTCGGTGATGGCGCGGGTGACGGCGGCGGCTCGGCGGTCGGCGGCGGCGCGGCCGGGGTCGAGGACGGCGGCGAAGTAGTCGAGGTTCTGCCGGACGGTGAGGTCGTCGTAGACGCTGGGGGCCTGGGTGACGTAGCCGATGCGGGAGCGGAGCCGGGGGTGGCCGGCGGGGTGGCCGAGGACGTCGAGGGTGCCGGTGACGTGGGCCTGGGTGCCGACGATGGCGCGCATGAGGGTGGATTTTCCGCAGCCGGAGGGGCCGAGGAGGCCGGTGATGCGGCCGCGGGGGACGTCGAAGGCGATGGAGTCGAGGACGGTGCGGGGGGTGCGGCCGGTGCCGCGCCGGACGGTGAGGTCATGGGCGTGGACGGCGGCCGGGGCTTCCTCGGCCTGGTTATTCATCATGTGATGAATAATGCTCCTGGCGGTGCCGGGACGTCAATCTCCGGGAGGGACGCGGGGGTGGACGGGCTCGTGGCCGCCGCCCCGCGGGACTACTTCTTGCGCTTGGGCCGTCGGGCGGCCGGGTTGCCCGTACGGGTGCTGCGGCGGCGGGCGTATTCGGCCCGGGCGCTCTCGTACTCCGCGCGGCGGAGCTTCTCGCCCGGCGCCTCTCCGAGGCAGCGCAGGAAGTACGCGATCAGGGAGCCGATGAAACCGATCGCCTTCAGGCCCTTGAGGGCGGCCTCGTCGGAGGACGGGGCCGGGCGGCGGCTGTAGGAGGCCCAGGTCCTGGTGAAGGCGATGGAGCTGGCGATCGCGAAGAGGACGACGACCGAGATGCTGAGGAAGGGGCCGACGTTGCCGATCTCCAGGCCCTCGTAGGCGAAGCGCAGCATCAGCGCGGAGGCGACGGCGGTGGCCAGCGAGCCGATGGCGAGGCCGACCCGGCGCAGGGCGTAGCCGCCGTCGTGCTCGACCCAGGTGGTGCCGAAGAACGGGATCGGCTCGGGCTGCGGGCCGGCGGGCACCGCGGCCTGTGCAGCCGGCTCGGCGGGGGTCTTGTCTCGCTGGTCGTCGCTCACATCAGCGATTATCCCTCGCCGGGCCGGTCGGGCCCGGTGTGTCTCACGTGTCAGACGTGTCAGACGTGTCGGGTCGGGGCGGGTGCGAGGGATACCCCTGCCCCCGCTCCAGACCTCGCCCCCCGGGCGGTCCGACGCGGTGTGTGAACCCGGAGGGGTGCGGGCCTACGGGGTCGCCCGTGAAAGGTCAGCAGCGCGTGGCCACGTAGCCGTCGCTGCCCGTCCTGACGTAGGCGTCCGAGACGAACTGGCCGTTGCCGATGCAGTCCCAGATGTCGGTCGTGCCGTACGGACCGGAGACCGTCGTACCGGCGCCCTGGCAGCGGATCGAGACGTACGAGTCGTACGGCAGGACCTTGACGATGGAGTAGCTGGTGCCCGGACCGCTGCGGACGTTCACCCGGTATCCGGGAGCGACCGGGAAGGTCTGGAAACCGGACCCCGCGGCGAGGCTCTGGGCCTGACCGGACTCACTCTTTTCGGACATGCGAAAACTCCCCCCTGAGTGTTGCTCTGCGCAACTCGCGCAGGGTAGCAGGACCTTGGAGATTCCGAGGTGCCATCGACTAGGCTCCGGCGGGGGTGGTCAGCGGTGCAGTCGCTGCACAGGGATCGGGCGGGCTTTCCGGAGTACGCCGGACAGTACCGGCTGGAATCCGTCCTGGGTTCGGGCGGTATGGGCGTCGTCCACCTCGCCACCTCCGCCTCGGGGCTGAAACTCGCCGTCAAGATCGTGCATCCCGAACACGCGGTGGATCCCGAGTTCCGGGCCCGGTTCCGGCAGGAGGTCGCCGCGGCGCGCCTGGTGAGCGGGGCGTTCACCGCGCCCGTGGTCGACGCGGATCCGGACGCCGAACGGCCCTGGATGGCGACCTTGTTCATCGACGCGCCGACGCTCGCCGAGCGGGTGCGCGAGCGGGTGCTCGAACCGGCCGAACTGGCCCGGCTCGGCGCCGGACTGGCGGAGGCGCTGCGGGACATCCACCGGGCCGGTGTGGTGCACCGGGATCTGAAACCGAGCAACGTGCTGATGGCGCCCGACGGGGTGCGGGTCATCGACTTCGGGATCTCCCGGCCGACCGACAGCGACCTGCGGACGGAGACCGGAAAGCTGATCGGGACACCGCCCTTCATGGCGCCCGAGCAGTTCCAGCGGCCCAGGGAAGTGGGTCCCGCGGCGGACGTGTTCGCGATGGGCGCCGTACTCGTGCACGCGGCGACGGGGCGGGGGCCGTTCGACTCGGACAGCCCCTACCTGGTGGCGTATCAGGTCGTCCACAACGACCCCGATCTGACCGGTCTGCCGACGGCCCTGGTACCGGTCGTCGAATCCTGCCTCGCGAAGGACCCCGCCGACCGCCCGACACCCGACACCCTGATCAGTGACCTGCGTGCGCTGGCCTACCCGACGTCGGAGGACACCCGGGCCTTCATCCCCCGGCCGCGCGAGCCCGACCGGCTGGAGGAGGCCACCCACCGGCGGGACCGGATCGCCGCCGGCCGGCCCGCTCCCGCCGCGCCCGCCCCGCGGCGGCGGCGGCCGTCGCGGCTGGCCCTGTCGGTCGGCGGCGCCTTGCTGCTGACGGGCGGGGCGCTCGGCGGCTACCTCGCGTACGGGACGGACGCGGACCCGGCCGGGCACTCCACCGTGCGCGCCGAGGCCACCGGGCCGCGCCCCGGGGCGGGGGCCGGCCCGCCCTGGGCGGTACCCGTGGGCGAAGGGGACCGGGGCAATCCCGTTCCGGCCTGCTCGTGGTCCGCCGGGGCCCTCTACTGCTCGGGGCCCGGGCTGGCGGCCGCCCGGCTCGACCCCGCCGACGGCTCGGTGGTCTGGTCCGTGCACGGAGCGGCCCCCGCCTCCCGGATGACCCCGAATCCGACCCCGCTGCACGCCGCGGGGCTGGTGTTCGCGGTGGACGGCGACGGGACCGTCCTGCAGGCCCTGGACCCGGCGACGGGGGCGCAGCGGTGGAAGCGGACCCTGTCGGCGGGTGGGCGGGTGGTTCCCGTGGGGAGTCTGCTGCTCGTCACCGGCCCGGACGGGAAGGCAGCCATGCTCGACGCTGCCACCGGCAGCACGCGCTGGGAGCAGCGCATCGGCGGAACCGGCTCGGCGTGGCTCGCCGGACCGGACCAGCCCGGCGGCGCCGACCTGTACCTCTGCTCGCAGGGAGCGGACGGGAAGTCGACGCAGGTTTCCGCCGTCTCCTCCGCGAACGGCTCGGTGCGCTGGCAGGTCCGCGGTGCGGCGCTGCTGGAACCGGTCGGCGCGACGGCCGGCGCGCTCTACCTGCTGGAGGGCGACACACGGTCCGCGTCCGGCGCCGTGACCAGGGCGGTCGTACGGGTGGACCTCGCGACGCGGGCCGTCCACCGGATCCCCCTGTCGGCACCGTTGCTGGAGGCCCAGGCCACGGTCGGCCCCGAGGGCCGGGTGTACGTCTTCGGTACGTCGGGCGCCCTGGCCGCGGTGGGGGCGGAGCGTGAGGAATGGCGGCTGGAGACGGGCGTGGCCGTGGGCTCGCGGCCGGTGGTCCACGAGGGCAGGATCCATGTGGCCTCGTCGGACGGACGGGTGCTGGCCGTCGACGGCGGGGGCCGGCTCCTGGGCCAGACGAAGCCCAGGCTGCGGGGTGAGCAGGGCTACACCTCCACCCTGCCGGCGCCCGTGGTCGGCGGCGGGCGGCTGTTCGCCGGTGCGCCCGACGGGACGGTGTTCGCGGTGGGGGCGGGGGATCCGGGCGGGTGGTGAAACGGCGGCGCCCCCGCACCGGAGGGTGCGGGGGCGCCGGCGGAGACACCTGCGGGGCCGGTCGTCAGCCGCCCAGGAGGGAGACGTCGCGGACCGCGCCCTTGTCGGCGCTGGTGGCCATCGCGGCGTAGGCACGCAGGGCCGCGGAGACCTTGCGCTCACGGTTCTTCGGGGCGTAAACGCCGCCGAGGGCCGCGTGGCGGGCCGCCAGGGTGGCCTCGTCGACGAGGACCTCGATCGACCGGTTCGGGATGTCGATGCGGATCCGGTCGCCGTCCTCGACGACCGCGATGGTGCCGCCCGAGGCCGCCTCCGGGGAGGCGTGGCCGATGGACAGGCCCGAGGTTCCGCCGGAGAAGCGGCCGTCCGTGACCAGGGCGCAGGACTTGCCGAGGCCGCGGCCCTTGAGGAAGGAGGTCGGGTAGAGCATCTCCTGCATACCGGGGCCGCCGCGCGGGCCCTCGTAGCGGATGACGACGACGTCGCCCTCCTTGATCTGCTTGGAGAGGATCTTGTCGACGGCCTCGTCCTGGGACTCGCAGACGACGGCCGGGCCCTCGAAGGTCCAGATGGACTCGTCGACACCGGCGGTCTTCACGACGCAGCCGTCCTCGGCGATGTTGCCGCGCAGCACGGCGAGGCCGCCGTCCTTGGAGTACGCGTGCTGCACCGAGCGGATGCAGCCGCCCTCGGCGTCGAGGTCCAGGGTCTCCCAGCGCTTGGACTGGGAGAAGGCGGTCGCGGAGCGCTCGCAGCCGGGGGCCGCGTGCCACAGCTCCATGGCCGTCTCGGTGGCCGTGCCGGAGCGGGCGTCCCACTTGGCGAGCCAGTCCTCCAGACCGTCGGAGTGGACGGTGTTGATGTCCTTGTTGAGGAGACCGCCGCGGTGCAGCTCGCCGAGGATGGCGGGGATGCCGCCGGCGCGGTGGATGTCCTCCATGTAGTACGTGCCGCCCGGGGCGACGTTCGGCGCGACCTTGGCCAGACAGGGGACGCGGCGCGAGACGGCGTCGATGTCGGTGAGGTCGTAGTCCAGGCCCGCTTCCTGCGCGGCGGCCAGCAGGTGCAGGATCGTGTTCGTGGAGCCGCCCATCGCGATGTCGAGGGCCATGGCGTTCTCGAAGGCCTCGCGGGTGGCGATGCTGCGCGGCAGGACGGACTCGTCGCCGTCCTCGTAGTAGCGCTTGGTGATCTCCACGACCGTGCGGCCGGCGTCCTCGTACAGGGCGCGGCGGGCGGTGTGCGTGGCGAGGACCGAGCCGTTGCCCGGGAGGGCCAGGCCGATGGCCTCGGCGAGGCAGTTCATCGAGTTGGCGGTGAACATGCCGCTGCAGGAGCCGCAGGTGGGACAGGCGTTCTCCTCGATGCGCAGCACGTCGGCGTCGGAGACGTTCTCGTTCGAGGCGTCGACCATCGCGTCGATCAGGTCGAGCTTGCGGACGGTGCCGTCGACGAGCGTGGCCTGGCCGGCCTCCATCGGGCCGCCCGAGACGAAGACGACCGGGATGTTGAGGCGCATGGCGGCCATCAGCATGCCGGGGGTGATCTTGTCGCAGTTGGAGATGCAGATCAGCGCGTCGGCGCAGTGCGCCTCGACCATGTACTCGACCGAGTCCGCGATCAGGTCGCGGGAGGGGAGGGAGTACAGCATGCCGCCGTGGCCCATGGCGATGCCGTCGTCGACCGCGATCGTGTTGAACTCGCGCGGGATCGCACCCGCGGCCCGGATGGCGTCGGAGACGATGCGGCCGACCGGCGCCAGGTGGGTGTGACCGGGCACGAACTCGGTGAAGGAGTTGGCGACCGCGACGATCGGCTTGCCGATGTCCGCGCTCGCTACGCCCGACGCGCGCATCAGCGCACGCGCGCCTGCCATGTTGCGGCCGTGGGTGACGGTGCGGGACCTCAGCTCGGGCATGCTGTTTCACTCCCCATGAGTGCGGCTGTACGGTCAGCCGCGACTGCGGATATGGCTCAGATACGAGGCTACGCCCACCGCCCGCGATCCGGACACCGCGTCCGGATGCCGGGACGGTGGGCTCATTCCTCGGTCAGGTACCGCTGGAGCGTGGGCGCCACCAGAGCCACGATCTTCTCCGGGTCGGCGGAGGCGAGGGGCTCCACCTGGACCACGTAGCGCAGGATCGCGATGCCCACCATGTGGGAGGCGGCGAGCTCGGCGCGGAAGGTGGGGTCGGGGACGTCGAGGTCGGCGGCGACGCGCTCCAGCAGCCGCCGCAGCACCAGCTGGCGCAGCACCTTGGCGGCGGCCTCGTGCGTGAGCGCCGAGCGGATCACGGCGAGCAGCGGCACCCGGGTGACCGGGTTCTCCCAGACGCCCAGGAAGTAGCGGGCGAGGCGCTCGCCGATGCCGTCCGGGCCTTCGCCGATGATCGCGGGGACCACCAGGGCGGGCTCGATGCTGACCTCGATGGCGGCGGCGAACAGGTCGTCCTTGCTGCCGAAGTAGTGGTGCACCAGCGCCGGGTCGACGCCGGCGACCTTCGCGATGCCGCGTACGGACGTCTTGTCGTAGCCACGCTCGGCGAACACCTCCCGGGCGGCGAGCCGGATGCGCTCCGGGGTGCCGGGGCCGTCGTCGGCCTCGTCCTGGCGGGGGCGGCCGGGGCCGCGGCGGCGCGGTTTGGGGGCGTCCGGGGTGTCGGTCACGGCCGGCGGGCCTTGTCTCGCTGGGTGGGGGTGGCCGGGGTGGTGGGGGTGGTCGCGAGGTGCAGGCGGGTGAAGGCCAGCGCCTCGGCGAGATCGGCCTCGCGCTCGGCGGAGGACATCGCCCGGCGGGTGTTCACCTCGATCACCACGTGCCCGTCGAACGAGGTCCGCGCGAGGCCCTCCAGCAGCTCGGCGCACGGCTGCGTACCGCGGCCCGGGACCAGGTGCTCGTCCTTGGCCGACCCGTTCCCGTCGGCGAGGTGGATGTGCGCGAGCCGGTCGCCCATCCGGTCGATCATCGCGGTGGCGTCGGTACGGGCGGTCGCGGTGTGCGACAGGTCGACGGTGAAGTGCCGGTAGTCGTCCTTCGTCACGTCCCACTCGGGGGCGTAGGCGAGCATCTCGCGGTCGCGGTAGCGCCAGGGGTACATGTTCTCCACGGCGAACCGGACGTCGGTCTCGTCGGCCATCCGCCAGATGCCGGTGACGAAGTCCCGCGCGTACTGGCGCTGCCAGCGGAACGGCGGGTGCACGACCACGGTGCTCGCCCCGAGCCGCTCGGCCGCGGCCTGGGCCCGCTGCAGCTTGGTCCACGGATCGGTGGACCAGACCCGCTGGGTGATCAGGAGGCAGGGCGCGTGCACGGCCAGGATCGGCACCCCGTGGTGGTCCGACAGCCGGCGCAGGGCGTCGACGTCCTGACTGACCGGATCCGTCCAGACCATCACCTCGACGCCGTCGTAACCGAGGCGCGCGGCGATCTCGAAGGCGGTCGCCGTGGACTCCGGATAGACGGAGGCGGTGGATAGGGCGACTTTCGCGGTCGGGACACGGACTGGTTCTGCCACGAGGACAGGGTACGGGCCCGGGACGGCACCTGACCGTGACGGCGACCACGGAGGCGGGTCCCCTCCGGGGGTGGGGCCGCGGGCCGGTCGCCCCGGGGCGGCCGGCCCCGCCCCCGAAGCCCCCGCCCGACCCCTACGCCTCCGGGGCCGGCATGTGGTCCAGCCTGCGCAGGATCACGCCCTCGCGCAGGGCCCACGGGCAGATCTCCAGTTCCTCCACGCCGAAGAGGTCCATCGCGCCCTCCGCGACCAGGGCTCCCGCCAGGAGCTGGTGCGCCCGGCCCTCCGAGACGCCCGGGAGGGCCGACCGCTGGGACGTGGTCATCGCCGCCAGGCGCGGGACCCATTCCTCCAGGGACTTGCGGCTCAGGTCCCGCTGCACGTACAGGCCGTCCGCCGAGCGGGCCGCGCCCGCGATGCGGGCCAGCTGCTTGAAGGTCTTCGAGGTCGCCACCACGTGGTCCGGCGCGCCGAAGCGGCTGAACTCGCGGACCGTGCGGGCGATCTCCGCCCGCACGTGCCGCCGCAGCGCCCTGATGTCCAGCGCGTCCGGCGGGTCGCCCGGGAGCCAGCCCGAGGTGAGGCGGCCCGCGCCCAGCGGGAGGGAGACGGCCGCGTCCGGGTCCTCGTCGATGCCGTACGCGATCTCCAGCGAACCGCCGCCGATGTCCAGGACCAGCAGTTTGCCGGCGGACCAGCCGAACCAGCGGCGGGCCGCGAGGAAGGTGAGCCGCGCCTCGTCCTCGCCGCTCAGCACCGGCAGGTCGACGCCGGTCTCGGCCTTGACCCGCGCGAGGACCTCGTCCGCGTTCGTGGCCTCGCGTACGGCGCTGGTCGCGAAGGGGAGGACGTCCTCGCAGCCCTTGTCCTCGGCGGCCTGGACCGCGGCGCCGATCACCGAGACGAGTCGCTCGACGCCTTCGGGGGTGACGGCGCCGTGCTCGTCGAGCAGCTCCGCCAGCCTCATCTCCACCTTGTGCGAGTGCGCCGGCTGCGGGCGCGCGCCGGGGTGCGCGTCCACCACCAGCAGATGGACCGTATTCGAACCCACATCCAGCACACCGAGTCTCATAGGGGGAAACGCTACTGCGAGGAAGACTCGGGGGTTGTGTAAGGGGCGCATAGGCTTGGGTTTGTGCCAAATACGAAGAAGGCCAACAAGACCCGGTCGCAGAAGGACACGGGCAAGGACACCGTCAAGAGCAAGGCCAAGGGCGGCAAGGCCAAGGCCGTGGTCGCGGCCGACGAGAAGGGGCTCGACTTCCCCCGCGCCTGGGTGGAGTTCCCCGACCCCGCCGACGACGAGCAGGTCTTCCGCTGTGACCTGACCTGGCTGACGTCGCGCTGGACCTGCATCTTCGGCAGCGGCTGCCAGGGCATCCAGGCGGGCCGGGCCGACGACGGCTGCTGCACGCTCGGCGCGCACTTCTCCGACGAGGACGACGAGAAGCGCGTCGCGCAGCACGTGGCCCGGCTGACGCCCGAGCTGTGGCAGTTCCACGATGTCGGCAGCGAGAGCGGATGGACGCAGAACGACGACGACGGGGAGAAGCAGACCCGCCGCTGGGACGGCGCGTGCATCTTCCTGAACCGGCCGGGGTTCCCCGCCGGGGCGGGCTGCTCGCTCCACATCCTCGCGGTGAAGGAGGGCCGGGAGCCGCTGGAGACCAAGCCCGACGTCTGCTGGCAGCTGCCGATCCGGCGGACGTACGAGTGGATCGACCGGCCGGACGACACGCGCGTGCTGCAGGTGTCGATCGGTGAGTACGACCGCCGCGGCTGGGGGCCGGGCGGCCATGACCTGCACTGGTGGTGCACGTCGGCGACCTCCGCGCACGGTGCCGGCGAGCCGGTGTACGTGTCGTACCGCCCCGAGCTGACGGAGCTGATGGGCAAGGAGGGTTACGAGGAGCTCGTGAAGCTGTGCGAGGCGCGGCTGGCCTCGCTGCTGCCGATGGCGCCGCACCCCGCGGATCCTGCCTGACCGCAGACCGCTCAGGGGCCCGGCGAGGCCGACGGGGCCGGTTCCGGGGTGGGGGAAACCGTTCCGCCTGACCCCTCCGTCGGGCTCGGGTCGGGCGTCGGGGACTGCGGCGGGGCCGTCGGCTCCGTCGGGGACGGCGGCGGGGTGGACGGCTGCGTCGGGTCCGGCGAGGGCGTCGGGGTCGGCGGCTGCGTCGGGTCCGGGGTGGGCGCGGGTGTCGCCGCGGGGCGGCCGCGGCCCCGGATGGAGACCACGGCGCCGCTCGGGTCGATCCCGACCCGGGCGGTCCAGGCTCCGACGGGCTGGCCCTCGGGGTCGACGGTGATCCGCAGGGTGACCGATTCTCCTGGGGACAGCGTGCCCGCGGTCCGGCTCGCGCGCAGCCAGGGGGCGTCGGACCAGAGCCGCCAGTCCACGGGGGCGCCGCCGGTGGCGGTGAGGGTGAGCAGGGTGGTGGCGCCCTGGGCGGAGGCGGCCACGGTGAGGCGGCCGGGGTCGCCGGTGTGGTCGGGGCTCGCGAGCGGGCCGGTGCTGATGACCTCGACGGAGACGTCGGAGGTGGTGTCGCTCTGGGCGAAGCCGGGGCCGCTGGTGGTGGTGGCGGCGTTCCCGGCGTTCTCGTAGGCGGTCAGCGGGCGGCCGTCGGTCCGCGCGTCCGGGAGTTCGGACTCGCTGGCGGAGATACGGGTGGAGTCGCCGCCGGCGGGTTCGTCGGTGCCGGGGCCGCCGCGGTACGCCGCCCACAGGGCGATGACCGGGGCGGCCACGACGGTGGCCACCACGGTGGTGGTCACCACCCGGGCGCGCAGCCGGTCCCGGCGGGCCGCGCGGTCCTTGGGGTCCATGGGGAAGCCGGTGCGGTCGAAGCGTGGGGCGGGCCCGCGGCCGCGGCCCCGGGCGGAGCGGAGCATCGCGGCGTGGACGGCGGTCCGGGGGGCGGGTACGAGGGGGAGCGCGGCGGTGTTGATGCCGCCGGAGCCGGGCCAGGGGCCCGCGGCGCCGGCGCGTTCGGCGGCGCGGCGGCATCGGGGGCAGTCGTCGACGTGGCGGACGAGTTCGGCGCGCAGGGTGCTGGAGAGCAGGACGTTGCCGTCGCCGTCGTCGCCGGTGAGCCGGGAGACGCTGGGGCAGTTGCCGGTCTCCACGACGGCGAGGGCGGCGCGGGTGCGCTCCACCTCGCAGGCGGCGCCGGAGAGCAGTTCGCGGGCGGCGGCCGGCGGGGTACCGAGGACGGCGGCGAGTTCGGGGACGCCGAGGCGGTGGCGGACGGCGAGTTCGAGGGCCTCGCGCTGTTCGGGTGTGGTGCCGGCGGCCTCGGGCCAGGCGAGCCGGGCCAGTTCGGTACGGCGGTAGGCGCTCACGTCAAGGGGCCGGTGGGCGTCCTTGCCGGGGTCGGGCTGCGGGTCATCACCCGGCGCACGGTCGTGCCATGCGTGCTCCGGCGCGCGCCGGGCGGAATGCGCTCCCTGGCGCGCGCGCCGCTGTTCGGCCAGCCGGTGCAGGCAGCCCCAGCGGGCGAGTGCGTAGAGCCAGGCGCGCCGGTCCCCCTCGTCGGGGCAGCGTCCGGGATGCCGCTCGGCCACGGCGAGGACGTCCCCGAGCACGTCGGTCGCGGTGTCGTGGTCGCACAGGACCGACAGGCAGTACGTGAACAGGCCGTCCAGGTAGGGCTCGTGCCGGAACGGCGGCGGCTGCTCGGCCTCGCGGGGCGTGCGCCCGTGCGCCCGGTGTGCGCCGGTGTGCGCTGAGGAGTGTGCCTGGTGGCTGCTGTTCACCTGGCGACCGTAGGCGGCACGCCGGTGACGCCCTGGAAGCCTTCGCCACTTTTAGCCCTTACGGGTGAACAGATCGGTGAGGCGCTGACGCATGCCCTGACGCGGTAGGACCGGTGGGCTCGGTGGGACGGGTGGGCTTGGCGGGACCGCTGGGCTCGGTGAGCTCGCTGGGCTCGCTGGGCTCGGTGAGCTCGCGAGGCCGGCGGGTCCCACGCGCACCTCGCGCAGCAGGGTGCCGTCCTCCCCGTAGAACTCCACGGAGAAGGGGAGGCCTCGCGCGGACAGCACGGCGGTGAGCGCGTCGAGCCGGCCGGCGTCGGCCTGGCCGTGGAGGAGGCCGCCGTCGTCGGCCGGTTCGATCTCCAGCCGGGCCAGCGGGCTCTCCACCTCGTACCCCTCCCAGGAGGAGGACCGCGAACTCCAGCCCGCGCGGACGAGGAACGCCGCGAGGTCCGCGGCGGAGCGGCGGCCGGGGAAACGCCCGGCCACGTCCGCGACGGTCGCTCCGGGTGCTCCATGTGCTCCGGTCGCGTCGGTGTCGCAGGGGGATCCCCCGTCGGACAGGTCCATGGGATCACCCTCGCAGCCCACGGGCCGCACCCCGCGACCGGCACCCCGGTCCGGCCTGTCGGTGCGGGCGGTTACCGTGAACGGCATGGCTGCCCGTACCGCTCGTTCATCCGCCAAGGACCGGCCGTCCTACCGCTGCACCGACTGCGGCTGGACGACCGCCAAGTGGCTCGGCCGCTGTCCCGAGTGCCAGGCCTGGGGCACGGTGGAGGAGATGGGCGCGCCCGCCGTGCGGACCACTGCCGCCGGCCGGGTCTCGACCGCCGCCCTGCCGATCGCGCAGGTCGACGGCCGGACCGCGACCGCCCGCAGCACCGGCGTGGACGAGCTGGACCGCGTCCTCGGCGGCGGACTCGTGCCCGGAGCCGTCGTGCTGCTCGCCGGCGAGCCGGGCGTCGGCAAGTCGACCCTGCTTCTGGACGTCGCCGCGAAGGCGGCCAGCGACGAGCACCGCACGCTGTACGTGACGGGCGAGGAGTCGGCGAGCCAGGTGCGCCTGCGGGCCGACCGGATCAACGCGCTGAACGACCACCTCTACCTGGCGGCCGAGACCGATCTGTCCGCCGTCCTCGGGCATCTCGACGCCGTGAAGCCCTCCCTGCTGATCCTGGACTCCGTACAGACCGTCGCCTCCCCCGAGATCGACGGCGCGCCCGGCGGCATGGCCCAGGTGCGCGAGGTGGCCGGCGCGCTGATCCGGGCCTCCAAGGAGCGCGGGATGGCCACGCTCCTCGTCGGCCACGTGACCAAGGACGGGGCCATCGCCGGTCCCCGCCTGCTGGAGCACCTCGTCGACGTGGTGCTGAGCTTCGAGGGCGACCGGCACGCCCGGCTGCGGCTGGTGCGCGGCATCAAGAACCGGTACGGGGCCACCGACGAGGTCGGCTGCTTCGAGCTGCACGACGAGGGGATCACCGGGCTCGCCGACCCGAGCGGGCTGTTCCTGACCCGGCGGGCCGAGGCAGTCCCGGGCACCTGCCTGACGGTGACCCTGGAGGGGAAGCGTCCGCTGGTCGCCGAGGTGCAGGCGCTGACCGTGGACTCCCAGATCCCCTCCCCCCGGCGCACGACCTCGGGTCTGGAGACCTCGCGCGTGTCGATGATGCTGGCGGTGCTGGAGCAGCGCGGCCGGATCACGGCGCTCGGCAAGCGCGACATCTACAGCGCCACCGTGGGCGGGGTGAAGCTCACGGAGCCGGCGGCCGACCTGGCGATCGCCCTCGCACTGGCCTCTGCCGCCAGTGACGTGCCGCTGCCGAAGAACCTCGTGGCGATCGGCGAGGTCGGCCTGGCCGGTGAGGTGCGGCGGGTGACCGGGGTGCAGCGGCGGCTCGCGGAGGCGCACCGGCTGGGGTTCACGCACGCGCTGGTCCCGGTGGATCCGGGGAAGGTGCCGCCCGGGATGAAGGTCGTCGAGGTGGCCGACGTGGGCGACGCGCTACGGGTGTTGCCGCGCGGCCGCTCCCGTACGCCCGCCCGGGATCGGTCCGCGGAGTAGCCGGCCCGGGCGGGGCCGCCCCGGGGGACGATCCCCTGGTCAGGGGGTCCGTACGGGGCCCGGCCGGGCCGTACCTGCCCAAGCCACGGCGGGGCCGCGGCGCGCGCCGGTAGACTTTGTGCTGGTCCGCCCGGCCGTACGCACGCCCTCGTGCCCGCGGCGCTGGGCGGCGCAACCCGCGACCGGAGGAGTGCAGTGGCAGCCAAGGACGGGGCAGCAGCATCCGGGAAGTCGGGCGCGAGCTCCAAGCAGGAGGCCATGATGCGCGCCTCGCTGAGCGCGGTCGCACCTGGTCAGCCGCTGCGTGACGGCTTGGAGCGGATCGTTCGCGGCAACACCGGCGGGCTCATCGTCCTCGGTATGGACAAGAGCGTCGAGGCCATGTGCACGGGCGGCTTCGTCCTGGACGTGGAGTTCACCGCGACCCGGCTGCGCGAGCTGTGCAAGCTCGACGGCGCGCTCATCCTCGACAAGGACATCACCAAGATCCTGCGGGCCGGGGTGCAGCTGGTGCCGGACGCGTCGATCCCGACGGAGGAGACCGGCACGCGCCACCGTACGGCCGACCGCGTCTCCAAGCAGTGCGGCTTCCCGGTGGTGTCGGTGTCGCAGTCGATGCGGCTGATCGCGCTGTACGTGGACGGGGAGCGGCGGGTCCTGGAGGAGTCCGGGGCGATCCTGTCGCGGGCGAACCAGGCGCTGGCGACGCTGGAGCGGTACAAGCTGCGTCTCGACGAGGTCGCGGGCACGCTGTCGGCGCTGGAGATCGAGGACCTGGTCACGGTCCGCGACGTGACGGCGGTCGCGCAGCGGCTGGAAATGGTCCGCCGGATCGCGACGGAAATCGCCGAGTACGTGGTCGAACTGGGCACGGACGGGCGACTGCTGTCGCTGCAGCTGGACGAGCTGACGGTCGGGATCGAGCAGGAGCGGGAGCTGGTCATCCGGGACTACGTGCCGGAGCCGACGGCGAAGCGTTCCCGCACGGTGGACGAGGCGCTGGCGGAGCTGGACGCGCTGACGCACCCGGAGCTGCTGGAGCTGGCGATCGTGGCGCGGGCCCTGGGGTACACGGGCTCGCCGGAGACGCTGGACTCGGCGGTGTCGCCGCGCGGGTACCGGCTGCTGGCGAAGGTGCCGAGGCTGCCGGGCGCGATCATCGAGCGGCTCGTGGAGCACTTCGGCGGGCTGCAGAAGCTGCTCGCCGCGAGCGTCGATGACCTGCAGACGGTGGACGGCGTCGGCGAGGCCCGCGCCCGCAGCGTCCGCGAAGGCCTCTCCCGCCTGGCGGAGTCCTCGATCCTGGAACGCTACGTCTAGCTGTTCCAGCCCCGCCGGCGTGTGAGGCGCGGGGGTACGGGGGCAGAGCCCCCGCAGCGGCGCTGCCGACGCTAGTCCTGCTTCAGGACGAACGAGGTCCGGGCGACCGGCATGCCCGGGGACTTGACCTCGACCACGTAGGTGTCAGGAGCCGCCGACCCCGCCGGAGGCGTCTGGCACTGGTCTGCCGCGCTGAACCTGCGGTCCCAGTCCAGCGACTGCCTCGTCTCGCCCTGCGCCGGGAGCCGGAAGAAGGCGCTGCCCGCGCCCGCCGGGCAGTCCGCCGAGGACCAGACGGCCTTGCTGCTGCTCGCCTGGAGGATGGTCAGGACGGCCTGCTTCGGGCCGAGGTCGATCTTGCAGGTGGTTCCGGAGGTGTTGCGGGCGACCAGTTCCAGGCGCGGCTTCTCGTTCGCCTCGTACTCGTTCTTCACGCTCTTGACCTCCCACTGCAGCGCGCCGGGCGCGCACGTGGGGAGCGGGGAGTCCGCCGGGACCGGGGCCGGGCCGCCCGCGCCGCCGGAGCCCGAGCCGCCGTTCGAGCCCGTACCGCCGCCCGGTTCGCCGTTCTTGCCCGCGCCGCCCGTGGAACCCGCGGAGCCGCCCCCGGAGCCCGTGTTCCCGCCGCTGCCCGACTCGGGGCGCCCGCCGGGGGCCGCGCTGATCGCGGGGCCGGTGCCGGCCGGGCCCGGGGTGATCGAGGTGACGGGGTCGGGGCCGCCCTGGCCCTTTCCGTTCGTACTCGTCCTCCCCCCGCCGGAACTGACGGTCCATACGGCGAGGAGCGCGAGGAGCGCGACGACGGAAGCCAGCACAGCCCTCCGTCGCCAGTAGATGGAGGAGGGGAGCGGCCCGACCGGATTGCGCAGAGATCCCACGGACGGAACCTTACGAGAGTTCGCGGCCCGATCAGTGCCCCACATGCCGCACAGAGGACTCGATTTGCCGATGATCATCCTGCGGGCGCAATGGGGGACGTCGAGATCCGGCCAATGGGTCGATGCGGTGCTCCTCCCCTTTGAATACGTTCGGTGAGCATGGACGGCCCGGGCCCGCACCGTGCCGTCACCGCCGCGCGGCTGGTGGCGACCGGCCGTCGCCTGCTTCACCGGCCCCGGTCCGGCGCGCCGAGAGAGGTGAAACGTGCCAGGATGCCGTCTGCCATGACTGCATCCCCCGGTTCCTCCACGGCCGTATCCACCGACGCTTCCCACGCGCTGCACTCCCCCGTCATCGCGTGGTTCGACGAGCACGCCCGCGACCTGCCCTGGCGCCGCCCCGAGGCCGGCCCCTGGGGGGTCATGGTCAGTGAGTTCATGCTCCAGCAGACGCCCGTCAGCCGGGTCCTGCCGGTCTACGAGCAGTGGCTGGCCCGCTGGCCCCGCCCCGCGGACCTGGCCGCCGAGGCTCCCGGCGAGGCCGTACGGGCCTGGGGGCGGCTCGGCTATCCGCGCCGCGCGCTGCGGCTGCACGGGGCGGCCGTCGCGATAACGGACCGGCACGGGGGCGACGTACCGCGGGACCACGCGCAGCTGCTGGCGCTGCCCGGGATCGGCGAGTACACGGCGGCGGCCGTGGCGTCCTTCGCGTACGGGCAGCGGCACGCCGTCCTCGACACGAACGTCCGCCGGGTCTTCGCGCGGACCGCGACCGGGGTCGAGTACCCGCCGAACGCGACGACCGCCGCCGAACGGCGCCTCGCCCGGGCCCTGCTGCCCGAGGACGAGGAGACCGCGGCCCGCTGGGCGGCGGCCTCCATGGAACTGGGCGCACTGGTGTGCACCGCCAAGAGCCCCGACTGCGCGCGCTGTCCGGTGGCCGGGCTGTGCGCGTGGCGGCTCGCCGGGAAGCCGGCGCACGAGGGTCCGCCGCGGCGGGGCCAGACGTACGCCGGTACCGACCGCCAGGTGCGGGGCAAGCTCCTGGCCGTGCTCCGGGAGGCGGTGGGCTCGGTTCCGCAAGCGGTGCTCGACACGGTGTGGGACGAGCCGGTGCAGCGGGCCCGGGCGCTGGACGGGCTGGTGGCGGACGGGCTGGTGGAGCCCCTGGACGGGGGCTTCTACCGGCTCCCGCAGGCCGCCCCGAGGCCCTGACCGAAACTGACTCCGAGATTCCGCTTCCTGCCGGGAAACCGCAGCTCACGGGGGTTGTTACACAACCTATGGGTGTCCGTGCGCCCACCGAAGGCTGGCTCGCACAGGCCCGTGACAACCCCTCCGTACCTTCGGATCCGTAGGACAACGGGGATGAGCGGTTGAACGGGTGGAGGCGGTCTGAGATGGCGCACGGCGAGGTGCTCGGATTCGAGGAGTACGTACGCACTCGGCAGGACGCGCTCCTGCGCAGTGCCCGGCGTCTGGTCCCGGACCCCACGGACGCGCAGGACCTCCTGCAGACCGCTCTGGTGCGCACCTACGGCCGCTGGGACGGCATCGCCGACAAGTCCCTGGCCGACGCCTATCTGCGCCGGGTCATGATCAACACGCGCACCGAGTGGTGGCGTGCCCGCAAGCTCGACGAGGTGCCCACCGAGCAGCTTCCCGACGCCTCCGTCGAGGACGGCTCCGACCAGCGCGCCGACCGCGCGCTCCTCATGGACATCCTCAAGGTTCTCGCGCCCAAGCAGCGCAGCGTTGTCGTGCTGCGACACTGGGAGCAGATGAGCACCGAGGAAACGGCCGCGGCGCTCGGAATGTCGGCGGGAACCGTGAAGAGCACTCTGCACCGCGCGCTGGCCCGCCTCCGGCAGGAGCTGGAGAGCCGGGATCTGGACATGCGTGCGCTGGAGCGCGGTGACCACACCATGCGGTACGAGGGGCGTGAGCGGTGCGCGGCCTGAACGGCCAAGGCTTGTCCGGAGGTTCTCTGGTGCTGATGTCGGCGGGGACGGTCGTCCTCGTCGGCACAGCCGTGTTCGCGGTCGGGTGCGCCACGGGCGGCACCGGCCTGCGCGACGGCGGCCCGGCCCGCACCGAGGCGGTGGCGAAGGCCACACCGTCGGGGCCCGCCCCCGAGGAGTCCGCCTCGGCCGCGTCCGGCCGGCCGCTGAAGAAGGTCGACCCCGTCGGGCTGCTGATGAAGGACCCCAAGGTCAGCTCCGAGGTCAAACGGGACCTCAAGCCCTGCTCGGGCAAGGAGTATCCGGTGGACGTGAGTTACGGGCGGATCACCGGGAGCCCCGTCGTGGACATCGTGGTGAACGTCCTGTCCTGCGCGGACGCCCTGGGCCGCGGCACCTACGTGTACCGGGCGGACGGAGCCACGTACGAGAATGTGTTCTCGGACGAACAGCCACCCGTCTACGCGGAGATCGACCGCGGCGACCTGGTGGTCACGAAACAGGTCTACGGGAAGAGCGACGCGCTCGCCTTCCCGTCGGGCGAGGACGTGATCACCTACCGCTGGAACGGGGAGAAGTTCACCGAGCAGGACCGAGTTCACTCGGAGTACAGCAACGTGGTCGACGGCGGTGTCCAGCCCGCCCCGGTCACGAGTCAGAAGAACTGAGCACAGAAGAACCGAGGCGAGGCTCCCGCATGGCCGAGACCCATGTCCTGTTCGTGGAGGACGACGACGTCATCCGTGAGGCCACGACCCTGGCGCTGGAACGCGACGGGTTCGTGGTCACTGCCATGCCCGACGGCCTGTCCGGGCTGGAGTCCTTCCGCGCGGACCGGCCCGACATCGCCCTGCTCGACGTGATGGTCCCGGGTATGGACGGCGTGAGTCTGTGCCGCCGCATCCGCGACGAGTCCACCGTCCCGGTGATCATGCTCTCCGCGCGCGCCGACTCCATCGACGTGGTGCTCGGCCTGGAGGCGGGCGCCGACGACTACGTCACCAAGCCCTTCGACGGTTCGGTGCTCGTGGCCCGGATCCGTGCGGTGCTGCGCCGCTTCGACCACTCCGGAGGCCCGCAGAACGGCGGGGCGAACGGAGCCGACAACGGCTCGGACCCCGAGCGCGGCGTGCTCTCCTTCGGCGACCTGGAGGTGGACACCGAGGGCATGGAGGTCCGCCGCGCGGGCGCCGCCGTGGCCCTGACCCCGACCGAGATGCGGCTGCTGCTGGAGTTCTCCTCCGCACCCGGCACCGTGCTGTCGCGTGACCGCCTGCTGGAACGGGTCTGGGACTACGACTGGGGCGGCGACACCCGCGTCGTGGACGTCCACGTCCAGCGACTGCGTACCAAGATCGGCCAGGACCGGATCGAAACGGTCCGGGGCTTCGGATACAAACTCAAGGCATGAGACGGTTCACCCTCCGCACGGGGATCCGCTGGAAGATCACAGTCGCCATCGCCTCCGTGGGCGTCCTCGTCACGATCGCGCTGAGCCTGGTGGTCCACAGCGCCGCCCGCGTGTCGATGCTGGAAAGCGCCCGCGAAGTGCAGCTGGAGCGCGTGCAGTTCATCTCCCGCAACGCCGATGCCGGACGCAAGCCGCCCATGGGGGCCAAGCTCAACGATCCCGAACTGCCCTCCGAACTGCGGCACAAGGCGCAGTCGGGCCGGCGCGGGACCTACATCCAGGAGCGGCCGCACGGGGGGCTGCCCGAGGTGTGGGCGGCCGTGCCCCTCGGCAACGGGCAGGTGCTGTCGCTGCACACGCCGTTCCGGGAGAGCGCCAATCTGCTCCCCGACCTGGACCGGGCGCTGGTCATCGGCGGCCTGTCCGCCGTGATCGGCGGTTCGGCGCTCGGCGTGCTCATCGGCGGGCAGATCTCGCGGCGGCTGCGCAAGGCCGCGGCCGCCTCGCAGCGCGTGGCGCACGGTGATCCCGACGTACGCGTACGGGACGCGGTCGGCGGTGTCGTACGGGACGAGACGGACGACCTCGCGCGGGCCGTGGACGCCATGGCGGACGCCCTCCAGCAACGGCTTGAGGCCGAGCGGCGGGTGACCGCCGACATCGCGCACGAACTGCGGACTCCGGTGACGGGCCTGCTCACGGCGGCGGAACTGCTGCCGCCGGGGCGGCCGACGGAGCTGGTGCGGGACCGGGCCCAGGCCCTGCGCGCGCTGGTCGAGGACGTACTGGAGGTGGCCCGGCTGGACAGCGCGTCGGAACGGGCGGAGCTCCAGGACGTGGCGCTGGGCGAGTTCGTGAGCCGGCGGGTCGCGTCGCTGATGCCGGAGGCGACCGTACGGGTCGTGGCGGACGAGATCGTCAGCACCGACCCGCGCCGCCTGGAGCGGATCCTGGGCAACCTTCTGGCCAATGCCGCGCGTTACGGGCAGGCGCCGATCCAGGTCGACGTCGAGGGCCGGGTCGTCCGGGTCCGCGACCACGGTCCGGGCTTCCCCGAGGCACTGCTGCGCGAGGGGCCCAGCCGCTTCCGCACCGGGTCGACGGACCGCGCGGGGGTCGGGCACGGGCTGGGGCTGACCATCGCGGAGGGCCAGGCGCGGGTGCTCGGTGCCCGGCTGACCTTCCGTAACGTGGCCGCCCGCGGCGGCTCGGACCGCGAGGGCGCGGCGGCGGGTGCGGTGGCGGTCCTGTGGCTGCCGGAGCACGCGCCGACGGCGACGGGCAGCTTCCCGATCCTCAAGCTGCCACAGGGCTGAACCGGGACGGGTGGGGCTCACGGGTACCGGGCCGTATCCGCCCGGGGGCCCGTGACTTAGCATCCGTGGCATGACCGACGGTACGAATCCCCCGAGCCACCCGCAGCCCGAGCCCGCCCCCGGGAGCGGCGGATACGGGTTCCCGCCGGGACCGCCCGCGCCGGCCGGCTACGGCTACCCGACCCCGTCCGGCGGCTACGGCTACCCGCAGGCGGGGCAACAGCCGAACCCGTACCAGCAGGACGCGGGGCCCTACCAGCAGGACTCGGGGACCTACCCGCAGGACGCGGGGGGCTACCCGCAGGACGCGGGTGCCTATCCGCAGGACGCGGCAGGCGGGCAGTGGTCTTCCGCCCCGGCCCAGCCGGGCTTCACGAGACTGGCCGGTCCGGACCTCCCCGGCGGGTCGCAGCAGCCGGACTGGGAGGCGATGGCCGACCGCTCCGCGGCCGAGCGGCGCAGGAAGAAGCTGTGGATGCTGGGCGGTGCGGTCACCGTGCTCGCGCTGCTGGCCGGCGGCGGAACGTTCTTCCTGATGAGTGGCGACGAGGACGGACAGAACGCCCAGCCCACGAACTCGGCCTCCGCATCGCCCGAGCCGGATGACTCGAAGGGGCCCGCCGCCTACACCGCGACCGTCGCGGGTGACGACACCCTGCTGCGCGACAGCTACGGCGGCATGGGAATCCGGCTCGGCCCCGACCTCAAGGTCGGCCCGCTGGGCAAGCGCTTCCAGGTCGTCGGCCGGGGCAACGCGAACTCGTGGGGACAGTCCGCCGAGCCGATCGTCGACGTGAGCAAGAGCTTCACCGTCACGGCCCGCGCCTACAGCTCCGCCACCAAGGGCTCGCGGATCGTCATGAGCCAGGGTGACGGGGAGTCGTTCTCGTTCGAGCTGGGCGTGAACGAGGTGAACGGCAAGCAGGCCTGGATCTTCCGCGTGCAGACGGGCGACAAGGGCGCCGCGGCCACCACGCGGACGGTCACCGCCGAGGGGCTCCCCGTGGTCAAGACGCCCACGCTGCTGATGGCCACCTACGACGCCGAGAAGAAGGCCATCGCGCTCTACGTGGACGGGAAGAAGGCCGGCGAGACCCCGGTGCCGCCGATCTGGCAGGCTCCCGGCCCGCTCCAGCTCGGCCGGTCCAAGCACCACAACATCTGGACGGGTGCGTGGCAGGGCGCCCTGCACAACATCAAGACCTACGACATGGCCTTCACGGCGGAGCAGGCCGCCGGGTACAAGGAGGGGAAGCTCGAACCTGCGCCGAAGCCGACCCATGCCTGGCTGCTCACCTGACCGGTGAGCAGGGCGGGTCGGCCGGTACGACGGGTGCCGCGGGCGCCGCGGCTGCGGCGGGTACGGCGGGTGCTACGGGTACTGCGGTCGGGACGGGTCAGACGGTGACGCCGTTGGTGCGCAGGAAGGCGACCGGGTTGACGGCCGAGCCGTAGTTCGGGGTGGTGCGGATCTCGAAGTGCAGGTGCGGGCCGCTGGAGTTGCCGGTGTTGCCCGACAGGGCGATCCGCTGCGAGGCCTTGACCTTCTGGCCGACCTTGATCTGGATCTTCGAGAGGTGCGCGTACTGGGAGTACGTGTTGTTCGCGTGCTTGATCACGATGGCGTTGCCGTACGCGGGGCCGTCGCCGCCGCCGTTCGGGCCCGCCTTGACGACGACACCGGCGGCCGCGGCCTTGACCGGGGTGCCGACCGGGACGGCGAAGTCCTGGCCGGAGTGCTTGTGGGACCACATGTTGCCGCCCTTGCCGAAGGTGGCGGACAGCGTGTACTTCTCCAGCGGCTTGTCCCAGAGACCGGTCTTCGAGGCGCCCGCGGCACCGGCGGCGCCGGCGGCCTTGGCGGTGACGGCGGCCTGCGGGGCGTCTGCGAACGCGGCGGTCGTGCCCGCCCCGAGGGCCAGCACCGCACCGAGAGCGGTGGTGCCGACAGCGATACGGGTACGACGGGTGTAGACGCGCTTCGCGAACATGTGCAGACCTCCGGGGCCGGGGACAAGGGGGGTTTCACACCTGTGAGAGGCATGAAGTGACCCGGCACGATCGAGCGAGTGCCGGGCTGGCTCATCCTTGGTAACCCGCGGCCCGGGACTTCCCCAAACCTCCCGATTACTACCGAAACTCGTAGCGGCTCGCGTGTGACGTGGCCCGTTGACGCCCCTCTCCAGGGACGAAGGTCTCCCGGCGGGGCGTATTTGATCTACGAAACGACCTAGTACGTCCGAATTGTCCTGTGCGGCTTGTCACCGGCGCCCAGGCCGATTGCGACCCAGGTCACTGGGCTCCGGCGGGTGCGCACGCAGGTCCGAGGAGACGGTGCGGCCCCGGGACAACGGGCCCGCCTCCCGCGAGGGCGCGGCCGGGAGCCCTCGGCCATCCCGGCACCGCCCTGGTCCCCCTGGTCCCCTGGTCTCCCTGCCCGCCCTGCCCGCCTTGTACGCACGCCGGACCGGCACCCGGGACCCCTGGCCGCCCGGCCCGCCCGTCGGCCCGAGGACGCCAAAGAGACGGCCCCTTCGGCCCGAGGACGCCAAAGGGGCGGCCCCGGAACCCTTTCGGTTCCGGGGCCGCCCCTTTGGCACTCAGCCGCGCTTACGCGCCCTTCGACAGGTCCGGGCCGGAGCCCGTGGCCTCGATCGGGGGAAGGTCGGGCAGAGCCGACTTCTCCTCGCCGCGGAAGGTGAACTTGGCGTCGTCGCCCTCACCCTCCTTGCCGACGACCACGATCTGACCGGGACGCAGCTCGCCGAAGAGGATCTTCTCCGACAGCGTGTCCTCGATCTCGCGCTGGATGGTCCGGCGCAGCGGCCGGGCACCCATGATCGGGTCGTAGCCGCGCTTGGCGAGCAGGAGCTTCGCGTCACCGCTCAGCTCGATGCCCATGTCGCGGTCCTTGAGGCGCTCGTCGACCTTGGCGATCATGAGGTCGACGATCTGGATGATGTCTTCCTCGGTGAGCTGGTGGAAGACGACCGTGTCGTCGACACGGTTGAGGAACTCCGGCCGGAAGTGCTGCTTGAGCTCTTCGTTGACCTTCGCCTTCATCCGGTCGTATCCGGTCTTGGTGTCTCCCTGGGCGGCGAAGCCCAGGTTGAAGCCCTTCGAGATGTCCCGGGTACCCAGGTTGGTCGTCATGATGATGACCGTGTTCTTGAAGTCCACGACCCGGCCCTGGGAGTCGGTCAGGCGACCGTCCTCCAGGATCTGGAGAAGGGAATTGAAGATATCCGGGTGGGCCTTCTCGACCTCGTCGAAGAGGACGACGGAGAACGGCTTCCGGCGCACCTTCTCGGTGAGCTGGCCGCCCTCTTCGTAGCCCACGTAGCCGGGGGGCGAACCGAAGAGGCGGGAAACCGTGTGCTTCTCGCTGAACTCCGACATGTCGAGGGAGATCAGCGCGTCCTCGTCGCCGAAGAGGAATTCGGCCAGCGTCTTGGAGAGCTCGGTCTTACCGACACCGGACGGGCCGGCGAAGATGAACGAGCCACCCGGACGCTTCGGGTCCTTCAGACCCGCACGGGTACGGCGGATCGCCTGGGAGAGCGCCTTGATGGCGTCCTTCTGGCCGATGACCCGACGGTGGAGCTCGTCTTCCATGCGGAGCAGTCGCGAGGACTCCTCCTCGGTGAGCTTGAAGACGGGAATGCCGGTCGCGGTCGCGAGGACTTCGGCGATGAGCTCGCCGTCGACCTCGGCGACGACGTCCATGTCGCCGGCCTTCCATTCCTTCTCGCGCTTGGTCTTCGCGGCCAGCAGCTGCTTCTCCTTGTCGCGGAGGGAAGCTGCCTTCTCGAAGTCCTGGGAGTCGATGGCCGACTCCTTGTCGCGGCGAACGCCCGCGATCTTCTCGTCGAACTCGCGGAGGTCCGGCGGCGCGGTCATCCGGCGGATGCGCATCCGGGAGCCGGCCTCGTCGATCAGGTCGATCGCCTTGTCCGGGAGGAAGCGGTCCGAGATGTACCGGTCGGCCAGCGTCGCCGCCTGGACGAGGGCCTCGTCCGTGATGGAGACGCGGTGGTGGGCCTCGTAGCGGTCGCGCAGGCCCTTGAGGATCTCGATCGTGTGGGGGAGGGAAGGCTCCGCCACCTGGATCGGCTGGAAGCGGCGCTCAAGGGCCGCGTCCTTCTCAAGGTGCTTGCGGTACTCGTCGAGCGTCGTGGCACCGATGGTCTGGAGCTCACCACGGGCCAGCATGGGCTTGAGGATGCTGGCGGCGTCGATCGCGCCCTCGGCGGCGCCCGCACCCACGAGGGTGTGGAGCTCGTCGATGAACAGGATGATGTCGCCGCGGGTGCGGATCTCCTTGAGCACCTTCTTCAGGCGCTCCTCGAAGTCACCGCGGTAGCGGGAACCCGCGACCAGGGCGCCGAGGTCGAGCGTGTAGAGGTGCTTGTCCTTGAGCGTCTCGGGAACCTCGCCCTTGACGATCGCCTGGGCCAGGCCCTCGACGACGGCGGTCTTGCCGACGCCGGGCTCGCCGATGAGGACCGGGTTGTTCTTCGTACGGCGGGACAGCACCTGCATGACCCGCTCGATCTCCTTCTCGCGCCCGATGACCGGGTCGAGCTTGGATTCGCGGGCCGCCTGGGTGAGGTTGCGGCCGAACTGGTCCAGGACGAGCGAGGTCGAGGGCGTGCCCTCGGCCGGGCCGCCGGCCGTGGCCGACTCCTTGCCTCCACCGGTGTAGCCGGAGAGCAGCTGGATGACCTGCTGCCGGACTCGGTTGAGATCGGCGCCCAGCTTCACGAGGACCTGGGCGGCGACGCCCTCGCCCTCGCGGATCAGGCCGAGCAGGATGTGCTCGGTGCCGATGTAGTTGTGGCCGAGCTGGAGGGCCTCTCGGAGCGACAGCTCCAGGACCTTCTTCGCCCGCGGGGTGAAGGGGATGTGACCGGACGGGGCCTGCTGGCCCTGACCGATGATCTCCTCAACCTGCTGGCGAACAGCCTCGAGCGAAATCCCGAGGCTCTCCAGGGCCTTAGCGGCGACACCCTCACCCTCGTGGATCAAGCCCAGGAGGATGTGCTCGGTGCCGATGTAGTTGTGGTTGAGCATCCGGGCTTCTTCCTGAGCCAGGACGACAACCCGCCGCGCGCGGTCGGTGAACCTCTCGAACATCGTTTATCGCTCCTCAGAGCGGTCGGGCAGTTCGGGGTCGGTCCCCGCCCTGTCCTTCCGCATGCTAGTCCCGTGGGGCGGGACAGCTCATTCCAACTGCCGACATCCGTCCGCGGCTCACCCCTGCATCAGCGGGAAAACCGGCTTGAAGAGCCGACAACTGCTCCAACTCGATGGTGCGAGACGATGTTCCCGCAGGCCAGGCAGATACCCGTCATGCGTGTACGCCGACGGCGAACGGATGCCCGTCAAATCAGCGTGTCGCCCCGATCCACTAGGAATGTCTTACCCGTAAGGACTGACACTCCATGCCGGTACCGCCGGTTCCCTCAGCTAAGGGCGAACACAGTTGCGTCCCGAATGCGGACTCCCGACTCCACGGATGTTTACGTTCCGCATGGTGATGAGTGCGGTGTGTCACGCCGAGCGTAACCCCGCGGCGTTTCGGAAGTTGCTCCGGACATGGCCGTGACCCTCCCGCCGTCCGCCCCGCCGACCGTGCCGCCGCCCCGTCCGGCGCCCGAGGAGGACGCCTGCGCCTCCTGGTACCGCAGAGTGCCCGGCTGGACCGTCGTGGGCGGGCCGCCCGCCCAGCTCGCGACCGGGATCCGGTTCGACGTGCTGGAGCTGCCGTCCGACGCCGGGGCCGCGCTGCTGCGCAGGCCCGTCGCCACGGGTCCGGTGGCCCTGATGGGGCGCCGGATGCGGTTCCTGGTGGCCGCCGGGAGCGCCGAGGAGCTGGACGGGCTTCTCGACTGGCTGGAGTGGGGCGGGGTCGCCCTCGATCTCGCCGCCCTGGGTGCGGGTGGCCGGATCACCGCCCCGGTGCCGCCGGGGCACCGCGTACGGGACGGGAGTCCCCGGGGGGCCGCCGTATGGCTACGGCCCCCCGAGCAGGGGTGCGAGGCACTGCTGCCCGCCCTGTCCGGTCCCGGACGGGGCGTCGGTCCCGGGCGGCTGAGCGCCGGGCCCGATCTCGTGCGTCTGGTCTCCGCGGCGGCGACGGAATGCCACCGCGCGCGGCTCCGGCGCCGTACGCCCCTGCGGAGCGCCGTGGCCGGGCCTCCCTCACGGGCCGGCCGGGTCAGTCCCTGACGGGTCAGCCCCGGTTCTCGTACGCGTCGCGGATCTCCTGCGGCACGCGACCGCGGTCGTTGACGCTCATGCCCTGGGACTTCGCCCAGGCGCGGATCTCCGCGGTGTCCGGGTTGCCGGAAGCCACGGCCGTACGGCCCTTGGTGCGGCCGGCGGACGCGCGGCCACCGGTACGGCGGCCGCCCTTGGTGTACGGGTCGAGCAGACCGCGGAGCTTTTCAGCGTTGGCGGTGGTGAGGTCGATCTCGTAGGTCTTGCCGTCCAGAGCGAACGTCACCGTCTCGTCCGCCTCGCCACCGTCGAGGTCGTCGACAAGAAGGACCTGAACCTTCTGTGCCACCGGGATTTCCTTTCATCGAAAAGCAGTACGCGGAAAGGAAACCGCTTTTGCCTGGAAAACACAAACCCCCGGGGAGAGGTTCGAGACCGCAACAGGGCGGGAAACGTGCGCGATTCGGACATAGGCCACAGGTGCGCGGAGCGCCGGAAAAGCTGAGGCCATCGATCAGAGGTGCAGAAGCATCCGGCTGTTGCCCAAGGTGTTCGGCTTCACTCGTTCGAGACCGAGGAACTCGGCGACACCCTCGTCATAGGAACGCAGCAGCTCCATGTAGACATCGGTCTTGACCGGGGTCTCGCCGATCTCGACGAAGCCGTGCTTCGCGAAGAACTCGACTTCGAAGGTCAGGCAGAAAACCCGGCTCACCCCGAGGGTACGGGCGGTGCGCAACAACTGCTCCAGCACCTGATGCCCGACTCCGGCACCCTTCAAGCCCCGGTCGACGGCGAGAGTGCGAACTTCGGCAAGGTCTTCCCACATCACGTGGAGAGCGCCGCAGCCGACGACCTGGCCGTCGGAGTCGCGTTCCGCGACCCAGAACTCCTGGATGTCCTCGTAAAGGACGACCGGAGCTTTGTCGAGCAGGATCCGCTGCTGCACGTACTGGTCGAGGAGGCGGCGCAGCGCGGGAACATCACGCGTCCGGGCACGGCGGATCGTCACTGTTTCTGCATGTGCAGTGGAAAACTCTCCCATGGCTGCGGACGTTATCGCCCCGGCTCCTGGGTGTGCTCGCCGGACTCCCCTTCGGCCACGGGCGGAGCGGTGGGTTCGGGGGCGGCGTCGGCGCCCGACTCGTCGTCGTACTGGACGACCCGCACGGCGTCCCGGAGGGCTTCCCGCTGTTCCGCGGACATCATGCCGAAGAAGGCCACCAGGGCGGCCGCGGGGTTGTCGCTCGTCGACCAGGCCTCGTTCATCAGTGCGGCCGAGTAGGCGGCGCGGGTGGAGACCGCCGTATATCGATAGGCGCGGCCTTCGGCTTCCCGGCGGACCCAGCCCTTCTGATGAAGATTGTCCATAACGGTCATGACCGTGGTGTACGCGATGGACCGTTCCTGCTGGAGGTCTTCCAGTACTTCTCGCACGGTGACCGGGCGGTTCCACTGCCACACCCGGGTCATGACGGCGTCTTCGAGTTCTCCCAAGGGGCGAGGCACACCAGCACGATAGTGCGGCTTGTGCGGAATTGCCCGACTATTCGCTCGGCAACGCGCAAGAAAATCGGGCGCGCGGCCGGGGAAGCCGCACGCCCTGAGGGGTTACTTCTGCTGCTGGGTGGCCTCGGCCCGGGCGAGCACGGCGTCGACCGCCGCGTCCTCCTTGGCCTTGTTGGAACCGCCCTGGCTCTTCACGATCGTCACGACGAGGGCGATGAAGAACACGGCCATCACGAACGGGGGCACGAGCGCGGAGACATAGTCCATGCCCACAGCCTAGCTACCCGGCGGCCCGCCCGGCCGCCGGGGGCGGGGTGGGCTTGCGGCGCGGCGGGAACACCTCGCCGGGGGTCGGGATCGGCCGCTCCGGGTGCGGCGGCTCCTTGGGGTGCGGAGCCGGGCGGGCCGGCTGGTCGTCGCCCTTCTCCTTGCCGCCGGCCAGGGCCAGCAGCCGGGTGCGGGGCGCGGGCGCGGTCGACAGCCTCCGGCGTACGGAGCGCTCCGCGACCGACCGGGCCCGTTCCAGGAGCGCGGCGGCGACCGGGTTGGCGCGGAGCGCGCGCAGGGCGGCGAGGTCGTCGGGCTGCGGTTCGTATCCGGCGGCCAGGGCGTCCTGCAGCAGCTCCAGGTAGCCGCTGAGACTGCCGGGCAGGGCGCTGCGGTAGCGGGCGAGGTCGGCGAGGAGGAACGCTCTGAGCCGGCCCGCCTCCCGGACCGCTTCGTCCACCGACCGCGCGAGGCGCAGGCAGTCCTGGACCTCCTCGGCCGCCAGGGGGGCCGAGGAGGACTGAAGGGCGTGGGCGAGGAGGCGCCTGAGCAGGTGCAGCTCAGCGGCGCTGAACGCCATGCCGCCGCGGGATCCGTAGGGCGTGGGCATGGGCCGAAGATACGCGCTAATCGGACAAAATCCCCTGAGTGCGGGTGCGGCGCGCTCGGCGGGTCCCTCAGCCGGTCTCTTTGACCGCGCGCAGGAAGTCGGCCCAGGCGGACTGGGTGGTGGCGAGCACGAGGTGGGCGGGGTCGGCACGGTCGGCGACCCTGACGAGGGCTCCGGGGGCGGTGGCGACGTAGACGCAGGCGGCGCCCTCAGCGCAGAACGAGGACTTCCGCCACACGGGCTGAGCGGTCATGGTGTCTCCTCCGGGCGCGGTGGCCGGTAATTGCCGTCAACGACGGTAACGCCGTGTCCGGTCCGCGCCGGTGTCTTTCCTGAATTCGGTGTTTCGCCGCCTCCCTCCCGGGTGGGGTGGCGGGTACTGCTGCGGGGCCGCCCCGGCCCGCCCCCGGCCCGGCTCCGCCCGGACCCGCGCCCCGGCCGCCGGTCGGGCCGGAGGACGGCCCTGGGGGCGGTTGGGGCGCGGGGTGGGGGACGGACCCGGCCGACGGCCTGCCGGCGCTAGATCCGGGCCACGAAGGCCGAGACCGCCTCGTGGACGTCGGACTCCGTCCAGGACAGGCCCGGCTGCGTGATCTCCAGTTCCGTCACCGCGAGGCCCGGCGGGCCGTCGGGGGACCACCGGCGGAAGAGGACCGTGCCCGTCTCCTCGGCCTGCCGCAGGCCCGCCTCCGTCAGCCGGTCCGGTTCGTACGGGAGCCAGACCTGGAACTGGTGGGTGTGCGGCTCCTCCGGGTGGATACGGGCCCACGGGACCCCCGAATCGGCGAAGGCCGAGCGCAGGGCCGCGGCCACCTTCCGCGCCTGGGCCACGTACGACGGCAGCCGGGGCAGTTCGCGTTCCAGTCCGGCCAGCGCCGAGAGGGCCTGCGGGAACTGCCGGAAGATCTGGCCGCCGTAGCGGTGCCGCCAGACCCGGGTCTCCTCCACGAAGTCCCGCGGCCCCGCCAGGGCCGCCCCGCTGAGGCCGCCGAGGGACTTGTAGAACGAGACGTACACCGAGTCCGCGAGGGCCGCGATCTCCGGCAGGGTGCGGCCGAAGTGGACGGTGGACTCCCACAGCCGGGCCCCGTCGAAGTGGACGACCGCGTCCCGCGCCCGGGCCGCTTCGGTCAGCGCCTCCAGCTCCTCCCAGGTGGGCAGCAGGAAGCCCGCGTCCCGCAGGGGCAGCTCCACCATCAGCGTGCCGAAGGGCTCCCGCAGCGCCTCGACGTCCGCGGCCGACGGCTGGCGGGCCTCCGTGGTCGGGTGCGCCACCCGCAGCCCGGAGACGGCCGACAGGGCGTCCCCCTCCCACCGCTCCGGATGGCTCATCGGATGCAGCGCCACCACCGGGTTCCCGGTCCGGCCCGCCCAGCAGCGCAGCGCGATCTGCTGGGCCATCGTGCCGCTGGGGAAGAACGCCGCGTCCTCGGTCCCCAGCAGCTCGGCGACCTTGCGCTCCAGCGCCCCGACGACCCCGTCGCCGTAGACGTCGGCCGGCCCGTCCATGTCGTGCGGGGCCTGGGCGAGCGAGCCGAGCAGCTCCCCCACCGTGGGCTCCAGCAGGCTGCGGGACAGCCTCCGCTCCGCCCCGCGCCATGCCGCGACCAGCCGCTTCGTACGTTCGATGTCCTCGCTGTCGTCACTCATGGACAGAGATCCTCGCTCCACTCGCCGCCGACCGGCCAACTGCCCCAGGAGCTAGCATGGCGGCGTATCGTCCGGTACCCCCCGCGGACTGGAACGGAAGGGCCCTCCCCGCGTGAATCCATCACAGCAGCCACGCCCTGCCCGGCTCGCCGTCGGCGTCGTCGGAGCCGGCCGCGTCGGTCCCGCGCTGGCGTGTGCGCTCCAGCAGGCCGGGCACCGGCCCGTGGCCGTCTCCGGAGTGTCCGACGCGTCGGTGCGCCGGGCCGCGCGGATGCTGCCCGACGTGCCGCTCGTACCGCCCGCGCAGGTGCTGGAGCTGGCCGACCTGGTGCTCCTGACCGTCCCCGACGACGCGCTGCCGTCCCTCGTGGAGGGCCTCGCCGGGACCGGCGCGGTCCGGCCCGGACAGCTCCTGGTGCACACCTCCGGCCGGTACGGGACCTCCGTGCTCGACCCGGCGCGCCGCGCGGGCGCCCTGCCGCTGGCCCTGCACCCGGCGATGACCTTCACCGGCACCGAGGTCGACGTGCAGCGGCTCGCCGGGTGCTCCTTCGGCGTCACCGCCCCCGAGGAGCTGCGGCTGGCCGCCGAGGCCCTGGTCATCGAGATGGGCGGGGAGCCCGAGTGGATCGCGGAGGAGAACCGTCCGCTCTACCACGCGGCCCTGGCCCTCGGCGCGAACCACCTGGTCACGCTGGTGGCCCAGTCGATGGAGCTGCTGGCCAAGGCCGGGGTGGGGCACCCCGACCGGATGCTCGGCCCGCTGCTCGGCGCGGCCCTCGACAACGCCCTGCGCTCCGGTGACGCCGCCCTGACCGGGCCGGTGGCCCGCGGGGACGCCGGTACGGTCGCCGCGCACGTCTCGGAACTGCGCAGGCACGCCCCCGGCGCGGTCTCCGGATACCTGGCGATGGCCCGCACGACCGCGGACCGGGCTCTCGCGCACGGTCTGCTCAAGCCCGAACTCGCCGAGGACCTGCTCGGCGTGCTCGCCGACTCGGAGTCCGACGGGGGAGACCGGTGACCGACCTGCTGCTGCACACCGCGGAGGAGCTGCACAAGCTGTCGCGCACCGGCCGCCGGGCCGTGGTGATGACGATGGGGGCCCTTCACGAGGGCCACGCCACCTTGATCCGCACGGCCCGCGAACAGGCCGGGCCCGAGGGGCAGGTCGTCGTCACCGTCTTCGTCAACCCGCTGCAGTTCGGGGCGGGCGAGGACCTCGACCGCTACCCCCGCACCCTCGACGCGGACCTGGCGATCGCCGAGGAGGCGGGCGCCGACGCGGTGTTCGCCCCGGCCGTCGACGAGGTCTATCCGGGCGGCGACCCGCAGGTGCGGATCAGCGCGGGTCCGATGGGCGAGCGCCTCGAAGGGGCCACCCGCCCCGGGCACTTCGACGGCATGCTCACCGTCGTCGCCAAGCTGCTCCACCTCACCCGCCCGGACCTGGCCCTCTTCGGCCAGAAGGACGCGCAGCAACTGGCCCTGATCCGGCGGATGGTGACCGACCTGAACTTCCCCGTCGAGGTGGTCGGCGTACCGACCGTCCGCGAGGAGGACGGGCTCGCGCTGTCGTCCCGCAACCGCTACCTGTCCGCCGCGGAGCGGCACACCGCCCTGGCCCTGTCCCGCGCCCTGTTCGCCGGGCGCGACCGGCTCGCCGCGCAGGCGGCGCTGCGGGCCCGCGCCGAAGCCTCCCCGGCCAGTGACGAGCGGGCCACCGCCCTGGCCCGCCTGGGCGAGATCCGCGCCTCCGCCGACGCGCACGCCGTCTCCGCGGCCGGCGCCGGGCTGCCGGACGCCGTACGGGCCGCCGCGCTGCACGTCCTGGAGGAGGCGGGCCGCCACGAGCCGCCGCTCGTGCTGGACTACCTGGCGCTGGTGGATCCGCTGGACTTCAGCGAGACCGGTCAGGACTTCACCGGGCAGGCCGTGCTGGCCGTCGCCGCGAAGGTGGGCTCGACCCGGCTGATCGACAACATCCCATTGGAATTCGGAGCACACTCGTGAGCACCCCAGGCAGAGGCACCGCAGGCAGCGACGGCGGGGACACGGCCGCGGGCACCGGCATACGCCTGCACGCGCCGGCCCCCGGCTGGTCCCTCGACGCCGACGTCGTGGTCGTCGGCTCCGGCGTGGCGGGCCTGACCGCCGCGCTGCGCTGCGCCGCCGGGGGCCGCCGCACCGTCGTGGTCACCAAGGCCCGGCTCGACGACGGCTCCACCCGCTGGGCCCAGGGCGGTATCGCCGCGGCCCTCGGCGAGGGCGACACCCCCGAGCAGCACCTGGACGACACCCTGGTCGCCGGTGCGGGCCTGTGCGACGAGGAGGCCGTCCGGCTGCTCGTCACCGAGGGCCCGGACGCGGTGCGGCGGCTGATGGCCACCGGCGCGGTCTTCGACACGTCCACGGAGACCGGCGAGATAGAACTGACCCGCGAGGGCGGGCACCACCGCCGCCGGATCGCGCACGCGGGCGGCGACGCCACCGGAGCCGAGATCTCGCGGGCGCTCGTCGAGGCCGTCCAGGCCGCCGGCATCGAGACCGTGGAGAACGCCCTCGTACTGGACCTGCTGCAGGACGCCGAGGGCCGTACGGCCGGCGTGACCCTGCACGTCATGGGCGAGGGACAGCACGACGGGGTGGGCGCCGTGCACGCGCCCGCCGTGATCCTCGCGACCGGCGGCATGGGCCAGGTCTTCTCGGCCACCACCAACCCGTCGGTGTCCACCGGTGACGGCGTGGCGCTCGCGCTGCGGGCCGGCGCCGAGGTCTCCGACCTCGAATTCGTGCAGTTCCACCCGACGGTGCTGTTCCTCGGCCCGGACGCCGAGGGACAGCAGCCGCTGGTGTCGGAGGCGGTCCGGGGCGAGGGCGCGTACCTCGTCGACGCGGACGGCGTCCGCTTCATGCAGGGCCAGCACGAGCTCGCCGAGCTCGCGCCGCGCGACATCGTCGCCAAGGGCATCATGCGCCGCATGCAGGAGCAGGGCGCGCAGCAGATGTACCTCGACGCCCGGCACTTCGGCGCGCGGATGTGGGAGCAGCGCTTCCCGACCATCCTGGCCGCCTGCCGCTCCCACGGCATCGACCCGGTGACCGAGCCCATCCCGGTGGCGCCCGCCGCGCACTACGCGTCCGGCGGCGTGCGGACCGACCTGCACGGGCGGACCACGGTCCCGGGCCTGTACGCCTGCGGCGAGGTCGCCTGCACCGGTGTGCACGGCGCGAACCGGCTGGCCTCGAACTCCCTGCTGGAGGGCCTGGTCTTCGCCGAGCGGATCGCCGAGGACATCGTCGCCGAGGGGGCCGCCGGCAGCGGCCCGGGCATACCGGTCCCGGCGACCGGCCCGCTGCAGCCCGCGGGGGCCCGGTACGAGGTCCAGCGGATCATGACGGAGGGCGCGGGCGTGCTCCGCTCCGCCGACTCGCTCAGTGCCGCGGCCGACGCCCTCGAAGCGCTGTACGCCACCGCCCTGAACGACCTCGAAGCGCACGGCAAGACCGCCGAGCCGGGCGTGGACACCTGGGAGGCCACGAACCTGCTGTGCGTGGCGCGGGTCCTGGTCGCCGCGGCGCAGCGGCGCGTGGAGACCCGCGGCTGCCACTGGCGCGAGGACCACCCCGAGCGGGACGATGCGCACTGGCGCCGCCATCTCGTCGTCCGGCTCTCGGCGACCGAGAAGCGCGCCCTGGTCGTCGTACCCACCGACTCCGCGGACTTCCCGTCCGTGCACCCCCTGAGCACCCCGAGCCTGGAGCAGTGACCGTGAGCACCCCCGAACTTCCCCTGATCGACCAGAACGACGGCGGCTGCGGCGACGACTGCGCCTGCGGCGACGGCGAGGAGAGCGGCCTGGACCCGGCGCTGGCGCAGCTGCTCGCCGACGCCGGCCTGGACCCGATCGAGGTCGAGGACATCGCGCACATGGCGCTGTCGGAGGACCTGGACGGTGGCGTGGACGTGACGACCGTGGCGACCGTGCCGGAGGAGGCCGAGGCCGTCGCCGACTTCGTCGCCCGCGAGGACGGTGTCGTGGCCGGTCTGAGGATCGCCGAGGCCGTGTTCTCTGTGGTCTGCACGGAGGCCTTCGAGGTGGAGCGGCACGCGGAGGACGGTGACACCGTCGCCGCCGGCCAGCTGCTGCTGTCCGTGCGCTCGCGCACCCGTGACCTGCTCACGGCGGAGCGCAGCGCGCTGAACATCATGTGCCGGCTGTCGGGCATCGCGACGGCCACCCGCCGCTGGGCCGACGTGCTGGAGGGCACCTCGGCAAAGGTCCGCGACACCCGCAAGACCACGCCGGGCCTGCGCTCGCTGGAGAAGTACGCGGTGCGCTGCGGCGGCGGAGTCAACCACCGGATGTCGCTCTCGGACGCCGCGCTGGTCAAGGACAACCACGTGGTGGCGGCCGGCGGTGTCGCGCAGGCGTTCAAGGCCGTGCGCGAGGCCTTCCCGGAGGTCCCGATCGAGGTCGAGGTCGACACGCTGGAGCAGATCGGCGAGGTCCTGGAGGCCGGCGCCGACCTGATCCTGCTGGACAACTTCACCGTCGCGCAGACCGCCGAGGCCGTGGCCCTGGTGGCCGGCCGCGCGGTGCTGGAGTCCTCCGGCCGCCTCACCCTGGACACCGCCCGCGCGTACGCGGAGACGGGCGTGGACTACCTGGCGGTCGGCGCGCTGACCCACTCCTCGCCGATCCTGGACATCGGGCTCGATCTGCGCGAGGCGGTGTAACCCGTGCTCCTCACCATCGACGTAGGCAACACCCACACGGTCCTGGGCCTGTTCGACGGTGACGAGATCGTCGAGCACTGGCGTATCTCGACCGACCCGCGGCGCACGGCCGACGAGATGGCCGTGCTGATGCAGGGCCTGATGGGCATGCACCCGATGCTCGGCAGCGAGCTGGGCGACGGGATCCACGGCATCGCGATCTGCTCGACGGTGCCGTCGGTCCTGCACGAGCTTCGCGAGGTGACCCGGCGCTACTACGGCGACGTGCCGGCGGTGCTGGTGGAGCCCGGGATCAAGACGGGCGTGCCGATCCTGATGGACAACCCGAAGGAGGTCGGCGCGGACCGCATCATCAACGCGGTCGCGGCGGTCGAGCTCTACGGGGGCCCGGCGATCGTGGTCGACTTCGGTACGGCGACCACCTTCGACGCGGTGTCCGCGAAGGGCGAGTACGTGGGCGGGGTGATCGCCCCGGGCATCGAGATCTCGATGGAGGCGCTCGGCGTACGGGGCGCCCAGCTGCGGAAGATCGAGCTGGCCCGGCCGCGGAACGTGATCGGGAAGTCCACGGTCGAGGCGATGCAGTCGGGCGTGGTCTACGGCTTCGCCGGGCAGGTCGACGGGGTCGTGACCCGGATGGCGAAGGAGCTGGCCGGACCGCACGGCGACCCGGACGACGTGCGGGTCATCGCCACGGGCGGGCTGGCACCGATGGTGCTGGGCGAGTCCTCGGTGATCGACGACCACGAGCCGTGGCTGACGCTGATCGGGCTGCGGCTGGTGTACCAGCGCAACGCGCCCAACTTCGAGTGACGCCGCCGGGGCGGGCCCGTACCGGTGTGTACGGTCCCGCCCCGGCTCAGGCGTGGACCTCGACCCAGAGCAGCTTCCCTCCGGAGCCGCCGTACGGTCCCGTTCCCGCGAGGGGGTAGCCGCCCCAGTTGTCGGCGTACGCCCGCACGAGGAACAGTCCGCGGCCGTGCTCGGCGCCCCAGTGCGGCGGTCCGGCGGGGCGGTCCGCTCCGAAGGGCGGCGGGATGTGCGGGTTGTCGTCCCAGACGCTGACCCGCAGCCGGGTGGCCTCCATGGCGCGGAGCCGGAGGGTGTACGGGCCGTCGGAGTAGAGGTAGGCGTTGGCGAGCAACTCCCCGGCGAGCAGCTCGGCCGTCTCGACGAGCGAGCCCATCGCGTGCGTCCGGAGCACGGAGCGCAGGGTCTGGCGGGCGAGGCCGGGGGCGCGGGGATCTTGTGGGAGTTGCAGGCTGTAGGCCCACGACGGGGATACGGTGGCAGGCATGGAAGTCTCCGATCACGGAGGGGTGTTGGTCGCGTCGCACTTGCTGCCCGGTGACCGTGCCGCTCCGTCGAGCGGGGTACTTCCGGGCGGGTGGCCCACGTCTCAGATTAGGGGCGCGCAAGTGTTATTTGCGCGAATCCTGCGGGATCCAGGCCCTCATTCGCTCGTGTGAGTGAGACAGCTGCGGGAAGGGAGTGCCATGGCGGGGCGGGCAGCACTTACGGCCCGACGCATCCGCGTCGCCGTCGAGCTGCGCAAATTGCGCGAGCGCTCCGGGCTCACGGCAACTGAGGCCGCGCGTCAACTCGGCACCAGCCAGGGACAGCTGAGCAACGTGGAGACGGGCAGATTCGGGGTCAGCCCCGAGCGGGTGCACGCCATGGCGCAGGTGTACTCCGTGTGCGACGCCCGACTCGTCGACGCACTGGCCGCCATGGCGAGCGACCGCACGAAGGGCTGGTGGGAGCAGTACCGGGAACTTCTGCCGCCGGGCCTGCTCGATCTCGCCGAGCTGGAGCATCACGGCCTGGCACTACGTGCCGCCTACACCGCCCACGTGCCCGGACTGCTGCAGACGGCGGAGCACGCCCGGGAGATCTTCGGGCACGTGCTGCCGCCCCTCCCCCAAGCCGACGTGGAGCGGCGCGTCGCCCACCGGATCCAGCGGCAGGAGGTCCTCCACCGTGACGACCCTGCCCCGTACACCGCGATCATCCACGAGGCTGCCCTGCGGATGAAGTTCGGCGGGTACCCCGTCGTGAAGGCTCAGCTGGCCCACTTGCTGGAGATGGGAGAGCTGAGCCATGTCCGGATTCTGGTGATCCCCTTCGACGCGGGTTCCTTCCCCGGATCCGGCCAGTCGATCTACTACGTCCACGGGCCCGTACCGCAGCTCGACACCGTCCACCTCGACCAGTCCCACGGCCCCGCCCTGGTCGACGCCGAGGCCCAGCTCGCCAAGTACCGGCTGCTTCTGGACCGCATGGAGGTCTCGGCCCTCGGCTGTGAAGAGAGCCGGGATTTCATCCACAGCATCCTGCGCGCCCTGTGAACCGAGGAGGCCCCATGACTCACCTCAACTGGCGAAAGTCGTCGTTCTGCCAGGAGGGAGAGGCCTGTGTTCACGTGGCTGCGGCCGCACCCGGCGCAGACGTGAAGGTGGCGGGGAGCGCCGATCCCGGCGAGGCGTACCTCAGCGTCTCGCAGACCGCCTGGTCGGCCTTCCTCCGGGCTCTGAAGGGCGCCGGCACCTCATGAGCCCGCCCCCGGTACGGGGGTCAGGACGCCTGTGGGCGGACGAATATCCGGCGCAGGGCCGCCCGCCAGGGGTGGCGGCCCGATCTGCCGTCCATCACGGCTCTGGCCTGCTCGTACGTGCGCAGTGAGCGGAGCACTGCGACGTCGTCGCGCCCGGGCGGCGGGGGCATCGGCGCGCCCTGCTGGGACGCCCGCCAGGTGTCGATCATGTACTGCTCGTTCGCGGTCATGCCTCAAGCCTCACCCTGTCGGCGGTATCGCGCACGACATTTAACGTTCCCCGTCAATCGACGGCTCGAAAGCACCCCGGCGGCCGGAAACGATCACTCGTCCGGCCGCCGGGCCGGGCCGCCCCCGGCCACCCGTACGGCCGGGCCGGAAGCAGCGCCCCCGTCTCCCCGGCCTGCACGGAACGACAGAATGGCCAGATGAGCGTCACGATCGACATCGCAGGCCTGCCCCCCGAGCGGATCACTTTCGCGCCCTCCCCGCTCGCCGAGCTCTGCATGGCCCTGCACGCGCTCTCCCAGCCCGCGCACCACCCCGGGCTGGCCTCCTGGACCACCGCCACCGCCGCCTCGCTCGATCCGTGCCTCGCGGACCGGCTGCTGGAGGCCGACTTCATGTGGCGGAGCTCGTTCTCCGACATCTTCATGCCGTTCGCCGGGCTGCCCGGCGGAACCGGGCAGCCCGCCGCGACGCTGGCCGAGGCGCTGGACGTACTCGACCGGCTGGACGACGAGCGGTTCGTGCGCGCCGCCCTGGAGCAGTGCTGGCTGGCGCTCTACAACGAGGGCGGCCCCTCCTCCTCGCCCCTGGACAACCCGGCGGCGCGGGCCAAGGCTCTGGAGACGGCCGCCGCCCGCGGCCCGCGTCAGCTGGACTTCTCCATGCGGCTCCTCGACGACACGGCCGCCGTCCGGGTGTGGGTGCGGCGCCTCCTGGAGGACTGCGACGAGGCCTTCTTCGCCGAGACGTGGAAGCGCGTGGAGCCCGGGCAGAGCGCCGACGCCCGGCACAAGACGGAGGTGCTGCGCCGCAAGGGGCTGCCGGCCGTGCTGAAGGAGGTCTCGGCCGCCCTCAGCGTCGACGAGGGCGGCACGACGATCACCGCCGACAAGATGGTCCACGGATCGACGACCGCGACCGACGACCGAATAGGCACCGGCCTGGTCTTCGTGCCGACCAACTTCGGCTGGCCGCATCTGCTGGTGCTGCACGCGCCGGGCTGGCGGCCGGTGGTCCACTATCCGCTCGGCTCCCCCGAACTGGCCTCCGAGCCCGGCTCGGTGGAGCTGCTGCAGCGGCGGATGGAGGCGCTGGCGCACCCCATGCGGATGATGCTGTGCCGGAGTCTGGCCCGGGCCCCGTTCACGACGAGCGAGCTGGCGACCGTGTACGGGATCACCGCGCCGGAGGTGTCGCGGCATCTGGGCGTCCTGAGGAAGGCCGGCCTGATGCACACGAGGCGCCAGGGCCGGTACGCCCAGCACCAGTTGGACCTTCCGGCGGTCGCGCGCATCGGATCGGACTTTATCGAGGGCATCCTCCGCTAGGACGAACCATCGTGCGTTTGGCTGGATTTGAGCGGCCCGGACTCACCGATATACAGGATTCATAAACCGGAATCAGCTAAAACTCTGGCCATGGTGGCCACTTGCTGTCTAACGTGCGTCCACCGATCCCCCACGTAACGCGCACCACTTCTGCTCACACGCTCCGCCGTGCTCCGCCTTGTCATGCCCTGCTCCGCCCTGCCCTGCTCGCCTTTGCCGTGGAAGGACCTTCATGCCCTCACGCCGTATAGCCGCAGCAACCGCCGCCCTGGCAGCCGCAGCCCTCGTATCTCCGCTGCTGCTGGCCGGACCGGCCGGAGCCACCGGAAGCCCCCAGAGCGACGCCGCCCGCGGCGACGCGCTCGCCAGGAAGCTGGTCAAGGAGGCGACCGGCAAGGGCGCCTACAACCACCTCAAGGTGCTCCAGTCGCTCGCCGACTACAACAACGGCAACCGCGCGGCCGGATCCAAGGGCCACGAGCAGTCGGCCAAGTACATCGAGGCGGTGATGAAGGCGGCCGGGTACACGGTCACCCGCAACGAGTTCGACTTCGTCTTCGTCGAGACGATCGAGGAGAAGCTGACCGTGGGCGGCGCGAACCAGCGCGACGTCCCGATCCACCTGATGACCTACACGGCGAACTCCCCGGAGGGCGGTGTGACGGCCCAGGTCGCCGTCGCCCCGGTCGACGCGGACGGGACGAACGGCTGCGAGGCGGGCGACTTCGCCTCCGGCGCCTTCACCGGCAAGATCGCCCTGATCAAGCGCGGCGGCTGCACCTTCGCGGTGAAGCAGCAGAACGCGGCCACGGCCGGAGCCGTCGGCGCGGTCATCTACAACAACACCGCGGGCGCCCTGAACGGCACCCTCGGCGACCCGACCCTCGGCAAGGTCCCGACGGGCGGCATCACCCAGGAGGACGGCGAGAAGCTCACCGCCGAGGCCGCCGCCGGTCCGGTCGAGCTCACCCTCGACATCCGTGAGCTGCGCGAGAACCGCAAGACCTTCAACGTCGTCGCCGAGACCAAGGGCGGCGACGAGAACAACACCGTCTTCCTCGGCGCGCACCTCGACTCGGTCGCGGCAGGCCCGGGCATCAACGACAACGGATCCGGTTCGGCCGGCATCCTCCAGGTCGCCCAGCGGCTCGCGAGCGAGCAGAAGAAGGTCAAGAACAAGGTCAAGTTCGCCTGGTGGTCGGCCGAGGAGTTCGGCCTGCTCGGCTCCGAGGCGTACGTCGCCGGCCTGACCGACGAGCAGAAGAAGAAGATCAAGCTCTACCTGAACTTCGACATGATCGCCTCGCCGAACGCCGCCTACTTCGTCTACGACGGCGACGACTCGGACGCGACCGGCGCGGGCCCCGGCCCGGCGGGCTCCGCCCAGCTGGAGAAGGGGATCAACGACTTCCTCGACTCGAAGAAGATCCCGCACGAGGGCACGGACTTCTCGGGCCGCTCGGACTACGGCCCCTTCATCGAGGCGGGCATCCCGTCCGGCGGTACCTTCACCGGCGCCGAGGGGATCAAGACCCCGGAGCAGGCCGCGAAGTTCGGCGGCCAGGCGGGCGTCGCCTACGACGTGAACTACCACGGCAAGGGTGACGACATCACCAACATCGACCAGAAGGCGCTCGACATCAACGTCGACGTCATCGCGGACGCGGTCGGCCACTACGCGCACGACCTGGCCCCGCTGTCGAAGCCGGTCGTCTCGCAGCCGACGGGCGGCTCGGGCAGCGGCGGCGGCCTGCACCAGGGTCACGACGAGCTGGTGCAGTAGGCGGCACCCGCAGGGACGCACAGGAGGGCCGGGATCCGCAGCGGATCCCGGCCCTCCGCGCGTGCCCGGCCGGTCAGTGCGCCGTACGTGCGCCCGGCCACGCAGGGGCCTGGATGCCGACGGGCTGGACCAGCCAGCCGAAGGCCCCCAGCCCGGCGCGGTCCGTGAGCTCCGCCGCCTCGCCGGCCGAGGACAGGGCCCGTACGTAGGCCACCGGGTCCGCCGAGGCCAGGGCGAGCGGGGGCCGGGCGCCCGAGACGCCGAGCGCGGCCAGTGCCTCGCGCTGGGTCAGCAGCACCGCCCCCGGTCCCGCACAGGAGTCCAGGGCCACGTGGGCGGTGACGTCGCAGGAGCCGTCCGGCACCGGCGGGACCTCCCGGCCGCCGCGAAAGCCCGTCAGGGTGCCGTACGGGGGCCGCGCGCCCCGGGTGTGGGCGTAGTCCACCGCGACCGCAAGTCCCCGCTCCAGGGACCCGGCGGCGGCCGCCCAGGCCTCGTCACGGGCCCGGCCGATCTCGCTGCGGCCGCCGCCCGGCCACCAGCGCTCCAGCCAGGCCCGGTCCGGGCCGTCCAGCGGGCCGCCCGCACGCTCCGTACCGTCCGGGGCGACCAGCACGTACCGCCCGTCCTCGGCGACCTCCAGCGGCACGTTGTCCAGCCATTCGTTGGCGAAGAGCAGGCCCGTCGCCCCTTCGGGCGGGGCCTCGGCCCAGTGGATGCGCGGGTCGAGCCCGGCGGGCCGCTCCGCCCGTTCCACGGCGTACGGGCGCACCCGCGCGGCCGTCCGCGGCTCCAGCGCGGCGAGCACCCCGGCCAGCAGCTCCCCCCGCCCGGCCCCGACATCGACCAGGTCCAGCCGCGCCGGGTGCCCGAGCTCGGCGTCCACCCACCGCAGCAGCCGGGCCACGGCCGCGGCGTACAGCGGGGAGGCGTGCACGGAGGTACGGAAGTGTCCGGCTGGTCCCGGCCCGCCGGGGCGCACGTAGAAGCCGTCGGGCCCGTACAGCGCGGCCTCCATCGCCACGCGCCACCGGACCGCGGTCGCACCTTCACCCTGAGAGCTCACCGGACAAAGGCTAAGCTCACCGTCCACCTTGGGGAGTACGGCCCCGGTGCCAGGTTCGAACCTCTGGTTGACTCCAGCACCTATCTGCGTTCCCTACTCTGGGTTACGTGCAGCGCCTCTACGACTTCCTCCGCAGACACCCGACGGGCGTCGACAGCTTCTGGGCTGTCCTCCTCTTCGGGATCGGGATGCTGCAGGTCGCCGACGACAGTTCCCACAGCACCACCGCACGGCTGCTCGCCGTCCCCGCGGTCGTCGCGATGAGTGTCGTGGTGGCCCTGCGCCGCAAGTGGACACCGGCGATGTTCTGGCTCGCCGTCGGCACCGGCGTCTACAAGCTGATCACCCACACCGACGTGAATCCCGCCGACGTCGCGATGCTGATCATCCTGTACACGGTCGCCGCCTCCTCCGAGGTCTCGCGCCGGATGTCCCGTACCGCGTTCGCCATCGGATTCGTCGCCTCCCCCCTGTACGCCGTGCGCTTCGCGGTGGACCAGGGCAACCTGCGCGACAACGCCCTCTCCGTGCTCTTCGCGATCGTCCCGTTCGCCCTCGCCTGGGTGCTCGGCGACTCCCTGCGCACCCGCCGGGCCTACTACGCCCAGCTCGTCGAGCGGAACCAGCGCCTGGAGAACCAGCGCGAGGCCCAGGCCAAGGTGGCCGTGGCCGCCGAGCGCGCCCGGATCGCCCGCGAGCTGCACGACGTCGTCGCGCACAACGTCTCGGTGATGGTGGTCCAGGCGGACGGGGCCGCATACGTCATGGACGTGGCTCCCGAGCAGGCCAAGGAAGCCCTCCAGACCATCTCCGGCACCGGGCGCCAGGCGCTGGCCGAGATGCGGCGGCTGCTGGGCGTCCTGCGCACCGGCGAACCCCAGGAGTCCGAGGACTACGTGCCCCAGCCGGACGTCGAGCAGATCGAGGTCCTGGTCGAGCAGGTACGGACGGCGGGGCTCTCGGTGGACTTCGAGGTCGAGGGAACGCCCCGGCGGCTGCCCAGCGGGGTCGAGCTGACGGCGTACCGGATCGTGCAGGAGGCGCTGACCAACACCCGCAAGCACGGCGGCCCCGAGGCGAAGGCCAGCGTCCGGCTGGTCTACTTCGACGACGGCCTCGGCCTGCTGGTCGAGGACGACGGCCGGGGCGCGGCCCACGAGCTGTACGAGGACGGCGGCGCGGACGGCGCCGGGCACGGGCTGATCGGCATGCGCGAGCGGATCGGTATGGTCGGCGGAACCCTGGACGCGGGGCCGCGGCCCGGCGGCGGCTTCCGGATCAGCGCACTGCTGCCCCTGAAGAAGAGATGACGAGGACGAGGTACTGATGTCCATCCGAGTGATGCTGGTCGACGACCAGGTCCTGCTGCGCACCGGCTTCCGTATGGTGCTCGCCGCCCAGCCGGACATGGAGGTCGTCGCCGAGGCGGGCGACGGCCTGGAGGCGCTGGAGGTGCTGCGGGCCACGAAGGTGGACGTGGTGCTGATGGACGTCCGCATGCCCAGGCTGGACGGTGTGGAGGCGACGCGGCGGATCTGCGAGCCGGAGGAGCACCCGAAGGTGATCATCCTGACCACCTTCGACCTGGACGAGTACGCCTTCTCGGGTCTCAAGGCGGGCGCGAGCGGATTCATGCTGAAGGACGTCCCGCCGGGCGAGCTCCTCGCGGCCATCCGCTCGGTGCACAGCGGGGACGCGGTGGTGGCCCCGTCCACGACGCGGCGCCTGCTGGACCGCTTCGCGCCGATGCTGCCGACGACCACGCAGGAGCCGCAGAACAAGGACATCGAGCGGCTGACGGAGCGCGAGCGCGAGGTCATGCTGCTGGTGGCGCAGGGCCTGTCGAACGGTGAGATCGCGGCCCGGCTGGTCCTGTCGGAGGCCACCGTGAAGACCCACGTGGGCCGGATCCTGACCAAGCTGGGGCTGCGCGACCGGGTCCAGGTGGTCGTGCTCGCGTACGAGACGGGCCTGGTCCGCGCGGGCGGCGGGGCCGGATAGCCGTACCCGCCCGCCGTCCGCCGCCCCCGCCGGGCTCTGCCCGCTACGCCCCCGGGTCCGGTGCCGTCATCCAGCGGTCCGGCCGGGCCGCGGCCCGGGAGGTGCGGGAGCGGGCGGCCTGCGCGTACAGCAGGGCCGCGGCCTCCGGCTCCGGGCGGAGCCGGGCCGTGACGGTGCAGTTCGCTCCGGTGTCCACGTGGACGTCCGCGACGCCGCGGGCCCGCGCCCACGGTCCCTGCGTGTGGCGGACGCTCTGCACCTTGGCGTGCGGGACGACGTCCGTACGCCGGCACAGGCGGCCGTGGCGGGCGGCGAACACCTCCGGGGAGAGCGCCAGGGCGTAGCCCTTCCACCACACCGGGACCACCCAGCGGGACCCGGTCCGCGGGGAGCCGGAGAAGGACAGGGCCGCCAGGTCCACCCCGGGCAGCACCCGGGCGATCATGGCGAAGGCGGCGTCCTGCGCGGCCACCGGGATCAGGACCGTGTTGCTCGATCCCGCCACCTTCAGCTCCACCCGGACCAGGCCGCGCCGCCGCCACAGCAGCGGCTCCACGATCCGTACGCACTGCACGCGCCCCGGCGGCACGGTCTCGTGGGCCCGGTCCAGCAGTCCGTGGTCCAGACGCAGCCCGTCCGGGGACTCCGCGACCCGCCAGTCGTACTCGGTGAGGAAGCGGCCCGCGGTGCCCGCCCAGACGGCGCCGAGCATCGGGAGCACGGCGACGAGGGCCGCCCACGGGCTGGAGCTGAGCCACCAGACGAGGGCCGGCACGGTGAGCCCCGGGACCAGCAGGGCCCAGACGCCCAGGTTGAGCAGCAGCGACACGACGAGTTCGCGCGGGGTCACGCGCAGCAGCTCGCGCTCGGGGGCCTCGCCCAGGCTCACGGCCTCCTCGGGGGCGAAGCCGGCCGCCCGGGCGAGGAGCTCGGCGCGCAGGGCGACGGCCTCCTTCTCGCCGAGGAAGGACAGCTGGTCCTTCTCCTCGGTGCCGATGACGTCGAGGCGGAGACTGGCGACGCCGGTCAGCCGGGCCAGGAGCGGGCGGGTGACGTCCACGGCCTGCAGCCGGTCGAGGCGGATGTGCGCGGTGCGGCGGAAGAAGAGCCCGCTGCGGATGCGCAGTTCGGTGTCGGTGACGGCGTAGTGGGTGAACCACCAGCTGAGGAATCCGTAGGCGCCGAACACCATGATCAGGCCCGCCACCGCCGCCACCCGCAGGAGGCCGGACAGGTCGGCCACCCACCGCCCGGCCTGGTCGCCCTGCTGGGCGATCACACCGACGGTCGCGGCGATCGGCACCCAGGCGCGGCGCAGCGGGGTAAAGGGATGCAACCGCCGTTCGCCTGCGGCGCGCCGTACGCCTGCCGCGGGCTCGGCGGTGGAGGGCCGTTCACCTGCGGCGGGGTCGGTGCCGGCGGGGCGTTCGCCCGCGGCGGGCCGTTCGCCTGCGGCGGGCTCGGTGCCGGCGGGCCGTACGCCTGCCGCGGGCTCGGCAACGGCGGGCCGTCCGCCTGCCGCGGGCTCGGCAACGGCGGGCCGTCCGCCTGCCGCGGGCTCGGCAGCGGCGGGCCGTTCACCGGCGGCGGGCTCGGTACCGGCGGGGCGTTCGCCTGCGGCAGACCGTACGCCTGCCGCAGGCTCGGAAGCAGAGGGTCGTTGACCTGCGGCAGGCTCGGCCCGTTCCCGCGCCGCGCGAGCGTCGGGCCGGGGCCGAGCGCCGCCCGAACCGCAGGTCACCGGCCCACCGTCCACCGGACCCGAGGTCACACGCTCGTCCCCCGAACCCGAGGTCACCGGCTCACCGTCCACCCGACCCGAGGTCACAGGCTCGTCCCCCGGACCCGAGGTCACCGGCCCACCGTCCACCCGACCCGAGGTCACAGGCTCGTTTCCCGGACCCGAGGTCACCAGCCCACCGTCCACCCGACCGGAGGTCACAGGCTCGTCCCCCGGACCCGAGGTCACCGGCTCACCGTCCACCGGACCGGAGGTCACAGGCCCGCCGACCTTGCCTCGCCGAGGGCGGTGAGCCGGTCGCGCAACCGCTCCGCCTCGGCCGGCACCAGCCCGGGGATCTTGGCATCGCTGGCCGCCGCGGCCGTGTGCAGCTGCACCGAGGCCAGGCCGAAGCGGCGCTCCAGCGGGCCGGAGGTGACCTCGACCAGCTGCATCCGCCCGTACGGCACCACGGTCTCCTCCCGCCACAGCACGCCCCTGCTGATCAGCAGGTCGTCCGCGCGCTCGGCGTAGCGCCAGGACCGCCAGTTCCGGCCGAGGAGCACCCAGCCCCAGGCCAGGACCGCGAGCCAGAACGCGCCGAGGGCCGCCCACGCCGGACCGAGCGTCAGCCCGAGCACGACGGCGGTCACGGCGGCGAGCAGCACCGTCCATATCAGCAGCAGCGTCCGCCGCAGGGTGAGCAGCCCGCCGGGCAGCCCGACCCACGCGGGTCCGTCCGTCTCACCCATCGTCCCCGTTTCCATGCGTCCAGCCTAGGGCTGAGACAATGCCCGCATGACGGAGACCACGGTCGGCATCGGCGGAGCGGCGGAGAGCACCGACATGGTGCTCAACATCGGCCCCCAGCACCCTTCCACGCACGGCGTGCTGCGCCTGCGCCTCGTCCTGGACGGCGAGCGGATCGTCAGCGCCGAACCGGTGGTCGGGTACATGCACCGCGGTGCGGAGAAGCTCTTCGAGGCCCGTGACTACCGGCAGATCGTGATGCTCGCGAACCGCCACGACTGGCTGTCCGCGTTCTCGAACGAGCTGGGCGTCGTCATGGCCGTCGAGCGGATGCTCGGCATGGAGGTCCCCGAGCGGGCCGTGTGGATGCGGACGCTGCTGGCCGAGCTGAACCGGGTGCTGAACCACCTGATGTTCCTCGGCTCGTACCCCCTCGAACTGGGCGGGATCACCCCGATCTTCCACGCCTTCCGCGAGCGCGAGGAGCTCCAGGCCGTCATGGAGGAGATCTCCGGCGGCCGTATGCACTACATGTTCAACCGGGTCGGCGGCCTCAAGGAGGACCTCCCGGCCGGCTGGCTCGGCCGGGCCCGCACCGCGATCGCGGACGTCCGGTCCCGGATGGACGTCTACGACAGGCTGGTCCACGGGAACGAGATCTTCCGCGCCCGTACCCGCGGGGTCGGCGTGCTGTCCGCCGAGGCGGTGCACGCGTACGGGGTCTCCGGCCCGATCGCCCGCGCCTCCGGTGTCGACTTCGACCTGCGGCGCGACGAGCCGTACCTGGCCTACGGCGAGCTCCAGGACGTCCTGAAGGTGATCACCCGCACCGAGGGCGACTGCCTGGCCCGCTTCGAGTGCCTGCTGGACCAGACCCACAACGCGCTCGACCTGGCCGTGGCCTGCCTGGACCGGATGGACGACCTCCCGCCCGGGCCGATCAACCAGCGGCTGCCCAAGGTCCTGAAGGCACCCGAGGGGCACACCTACGCCTGGACCGAGAACCCGCTCGGCATCAACGGCTACTACCTCGTCTCCAAGGGCGAGAAGACCCCGTACCGGCTGAAGCTGCGCAGCGCCTCGTACAACAACATCCAGGCGCTGGCCGTGCTGCTGCCGGGGCAGCTGGTCGCCGACATGGTGGCGATCCTGGGCTCGCTCTTCTTCGTGGTCGGCGACATCGACAAATAGGGGACGTCCTAGGCTGATCCCCATGATCATTTCTGACACGTACGCCGCGTACCTGGGTCGGATCGGCATCACCGCACCCGGATCCCCCTCCGTCGAAGGGCTGTTCGCGCTCACGCGGGCCCATCTGGAGCGGATCCCCTTCGAGAACACCGAGATCCAGCTGGGCCGGCCGCCGGGCATCGACCCCGAGCTGTCCGCGCGCCGCATCGCCGCCGGGCGCGGCGGCTACTGCTTCCACCTCAACGGCGCCTTCGGGGCGCTGCTGGAGCACCTCGGCTACGACGTGACGCTCCACGTCGGGGGCATGAGCTCGGATCCGGACTCCCACGAGGTGAGCGGCGACCACCTCACCCTGACCGTACGGATCGACGGCCAGGCCTACCTGGTGGACGTCGGCCTGGGCGACGGCCCGCCGGAGCCGCTGCCCCTGCGCGAGGGCCGCTACGAACGGGGCTTCCGCTACGGCCTGCGGCCGTTCGGCAGCGCGGACCGGCCCGACACGGGCTGGACCTTCCTCAACGAGAGCTCGCCCTTCCCCGCGATGCACTTCCGCTCGGCCCCCGCGGCGATGGCCGACTTCGAGGACGAGCACCTGCGGCTGTCCACCGCCGCGGACTCCCCCTTCCTGCAGTCCTTCTTCATGCTGCGGCGCGGTGCCGGGGCCGTCGACCGGCTGCACGGCCGGATCCTGCTCCACATCGACCCGCAGGGCGGGACGGACAAGCGGGAGATCTCCTCCCCGGAGGAGCTCTTCGAGGTCATGGCCACGGTCTTCGGGCGGGAGCTCGACGACCTGACACCGGATGACCGGTCGGCGCTGTGGGACCGGATCCAGCGGGCGCACGAGGCCTGGCTCGCCTCACAGCAGGACTGATGTCGGTGCGGCAGGGCAGACTGGGCCGCATGTCCCACTCTCCCCGCCGGGCCTGCCCCTCCTGCGGCCGCGACTGCGCCGTCACCGCCGGACGGATCGCCCGCCACGATCCGCCTTCCGGGCGGGGGCGCGGCGACCTGGTGTCCTGCCCCGGGTCCCGGGCCAGGGTGGCGCTCGGCGCCTCCGCGCCGACCCTGGACGGCTTCGCGCTCCCCGACGTCCCGGGCCAACTCCCGCTGTTCTGAAGGCGGCTCCGGAAGAGACGGCCTAGGAGATCGCGGTGCGGAGGCGGACCACGTCGATCGGCTCGGTCTCGTCATGGGCGGTCAGGTCGATGACCTGACCCACCGCGCGGGTCTCGTCGGTCGCCGGCTTGAACTCCGGATCGGCCGCAACGGCCTGGGCGGACTCGGCCTTGTGCACCGCGAGGGCCTCCGCGCCGACCACGTCGGCCAGGTCCTCGTTCTGCACCGCCTCGATCACCGCACGGGCCTGCGCCGCGTTCTTGGTGCCGAAGAAGTCGAAGCCGCCCTCGACGCGCGAGGCGCTGCGCCGCTGGGCCGCGTACGGGGCCACCGCGGCCGCCGGACGGCGCGCGGGCACCGAGGACGCGGCAGCGGGGGCGTGGCCGCGGCCGGGACCGGGGTCGGGCTCCGGGGCGGACGGTCCCGCGGGCAGTGCCCGCGCCGCCTGCCGCCTGCGGGCCAGCGCCTCCAGGGCCGAGTGGGCCCGGGCGTAGCCGACCGCGGTGGGCGCGCCCGCCGAAGTGCGCTCCTCGGTGACGGCCGGAAGTTCCTTCGGCGCGGCGGCCGGCGCCGCGGAGGCCTCGATGGCCAGCAGCCGGCGGCCCTCCAGGGCGCTGGCGCGCTCGGTCTCGGCGGTCGCGTACCGCCGCAGCAAGGCCGCGTGCTCGCCGCGCAGACCGGCCAGTTCGACCCGCTTGGCGCGCAGCTTGGCGTCCAGCCTGGCCCGCAGCATCCGGGCCTCTTCGAGGTCGGATTCGAGCTCGGCTATCCGCTCGTCGGTCCGCCACTCGTCCTTGACCCGCTCGCGCGCGAGCTCGGCGACGCGGCGGCCCGCCGAGCGGTCCCAGGCGCGCATGACGACGGCGCCGGCGACCCCGGCCGCCGCCGTGACGGCCACGAGGAGCCGGAGCGCCATCGGTTCCGCCAGCAGCCAGGCCGCGCCGGCGCCGACGACGGATACACCGGCCACGGTCGTCGGCGTGAGCAGCCGGTGCAGGGGTTCGGGATTGCGGTGGCGTCCACGGGGCATGGCCCGAAATTTACAGGGCATGGGGGTCGAGTGGGATACCCGCCCGGCAAACTCTTCCCGGGCAGTTGGGCCACTTTTCCCCGCCGGCCCCGTGCGCGCTACTTCTTCAGCAGGCCCTTGGACTCCAGGTAGGCCTTCGCGACGTCGGCCGGCTTGGCGCGCTCGGCGTCCACCTTGCGGTTCAGGTCGACCAGGTCGGCCGTCGTGAGCGCCTTGGTCAGCTTGTCGAGCGCGGCGGCGACCTCCGGGGCTCCGGCGTCCTTGGCGTTGACCACCGGCAGGACGTTGTCGGCGTTCTGGAGCTTCTTGTCGTCCTCCAGCAGGACCAGGCCGTAGCCGTCGAGGGTGGCGTCGGTGGTCGTGGTGAGGACGAGCTGGTCGGCGCCGTCCTTGACCGCCTGCTTGGCCTGCGGGGTGCCGACGCCCTTCGGGTCCACACCGGAAACCTGAATTCCGTACGTCTTGGTCAACCCCGGAGCGCAGAAGGGCCGGACGCTGCATTCGTCGCCCGCCGCGATCTTCACCTTGAGTCCGGACTTTCCAAGATCGGAAAGCGTCTTCAGGTTGTTCTTCTCGGCGAATTCCCTGGTCACGGCGAATGCGTTCTGGTCGACCGCCTCACCGGCGGCCAGCGCCTTCAGGCCGAGCGGGGCCGCGAGCTTCTCCAGGCCCGCCACCGTCGCCGCGACGTCGCTGGAGGCGACCGGCTTCTCCTCGGGGGCCTTGGGGCCGTTCACCTTGGCGTTGAGGAACTCCGCGAGCGTGGCCGCGTACTCCGGGACGACGTCGATCTCGCCCTTCTCCAGGGACGGTTCGTACAGCTCACGGTTGTTGACCGTCTTGACCGAGGTGCTGTAGCCGGCGTCCTTCAGGACCTGCGCGTACAGCTCGGCCAGCACGTTCGACTCGGTGAACCCGGCCGCGCCGATCACCAGGCTGCCCTTGCCGCCGCCCCCGGACGAGGAGGAGTCGGCGGAGGCCGAACCGCCGTCCTTGCTCTTCTCCAGGCTGTCGCCGCCGCACGCGGCCAGGGACACCGACAGGGCCAGGGCGCCCAGGGACGCGCCGAGGGCGCGCGTGGTCTTGGTCATGGAGGTACTCCGTTCGAGGCGATGGACAGGAATCAGCGGGACGTGGCCCGCGGGAGCAGCAGCCGGTCGGCCGCCACCAGCGCGCCCTCCACCAGCAGGGCGAGCGCGGCCACCAGCAGGGCGCCCGCTACGACCTGCGGGGTGTTGTACGTGTTGAAGCCGGCGGTGATGATCCGGCCGAGCCCGCCCTGGCCGACCATCGCGGCGATGGTGGCCGTGGCGACGACCTGGACGGCGCCCGAGCGCAGCCCGGTCATGACCATGGCGCGCGCGAGCGGCAGTTCGACGCGCAGGAAGAGCTGGATCCCGGACATGCCCATGCCCCGGGCGGCCTCCACCACGGAACGGTCCACCTCGCGCATGCCGACGTAGGCGTTGGTCAGCAGCGGCGGGACGGCGAAGAGCACGAGCGCGGCGATGGTGGGCAGGTAGCCGGCGTTGCGCAGCGGGGAGACCATGAACAGCGCCAGCACCGCGAAGACGGGGACGGCCCGGCCGATGTTGGAGATGTTGATCGCGAGGGTGCCGCCCTTGCCGAGGTGGCCGAGGAACAGGCCGACCGGCAGGGCCACCGCGCAGGCGATCGCGAGGGCGACCGCGCTGACGTAGACGTGCTCGCCGAGCCGGTGCCAGACGCCGCTCTCGCCCGCCCAGTTGGCGCCGTTCGCCAGCCAGTTCCAGGCTTCTCCGATGACGCCCACGGTGTCAGGCCTCCTTCGCCGGAGCCGGAGCCGGAGCCGCTGCCTGGGCCGGGGCCGCGGGGCGGGCGCCGGACCGGGACCCGGACCGGGCACCGGCGCCGGCCCGGGTCCACGGGGTGAGCAGCCGCTGTACGCCGAGCAGCAGCAGGTCGGCCACGAGCGCGAGCAGCACGCACAGCACCGAGGCGGTGAGCACCTGGGCCTTGAAGGAGCTGTTCACGGCCGGGGCGATGAGGTTGCCGAGACCGCCCTTGCCGACGATGGAGCCGACCGTGGTCAGCGCGACCGTCGAGACGGTGGCGATCCGGACCCCGGCGAGCAGTGCGGGCAGCGCGAGCGGCAGCTCGACCTGCCACAGCAGGCGCCCCGGGCCGTATCCCAGGCCGCGGGCGGCCTCCCGTACGTCCTCGGGCACCGCTTCCAGGCCGGCCAGGACGTTGCGGACCAGGATCGTCAGCGAGTACAGCACCAGCCCGGTCACCACCAGCGCCGCCGAAAGTCCGAAAACCGGCAGCAGCAGGGAGAACATGGCCAGTGAGGGGACCGTGTAGAGGAGCGTGGTCAGGCCCAGGACGGGCGCCGCCCAGCGGCGGCCCCGGCGGGCCAGCAGGGCGAGCGGCACGGACACGGCTATGCCGATCAGGACCGACACGCCGGTGATCCAGACGTGTTCGAGGGTGGCGTCGGTGAGTTCCTGGGAGCGGGAGGTGACGTAGTCCCAGCAGATCCAGTCGTTCGCCACGAGGCAGTTCTGCGCTGCCATGCCCCTCCCCCGTCATTCGAACGCACGTCTTCATGCTCACCCGTCACAGCGACCCTAACCCCCACGGCCCTCGATGGCCGGATTCCTTCGCAGTGGGGCAACACGCCATTCACATATCGGCGGCCGTCGTACGGAAAGATGGTCGTGTGATCCGATTCGAGCACGTGACCAAGCGCTACCCCGACGGGACGACAGCCGTCGAGGACCTGTCCTTCGAGGTGGCGGAGGGGGAGCTGGTCACGCTCGTGGGACCGTCCGGCTGCGGCAAGACGACCACGATGAAGATGGTCAACCGGCTGATCGACCCCACCTCCGGCCGGATCCTGCTGAACGGCGAGGACATCGCGGCCGCCGATCCCGTCGAGCTGCGCCGCCGCATCGGGTACGTCATCCAGCAGGTCGGGCTGTTCCCGCACAAGACGGTGCTGGAGAACACGGCGACCGTGCCGCAGCTGATCGGCACCCCGAAGGCCCGGGCCCGCGCCCGGGCCGCCGAACTGCTGGAACTGGTCGGTCTGGACCCGGCCGTGTACGGCGGCCGGTACCCGGAGCAGCTGTCCGGCGGGCAGCGCCAGCGCGTCGGCGTGGCCCGCGCGCTCGCCGCCGATCCGCCGGTGCTGCTGATGGACGAGCCGTTCGGCGCGGTGGACCCGGTGGTGCGCGAGCGGCTGCAGAACGAGTTCCTGACCCTGCAGAAGACGGTGCGCAAGACGATCCTGCTGGTCACGCACGACCTGGAGGAGGCGATCCGGCTCGGCGACCGCATCGCGGTCTACGGAACCGGAACCATCGAGCAGTTCGCCCGCCCGGCGGCGGTGCTCGGGGCGCCCGCCACCGACTACGTGGCCTCCTTCGTCGGCGCCGACCGGGGGCTCAAGCGGCTCGCGGTCACCGCGGTCGAGGCGGCCGACCTGGACGCGGCGCAGGGGAAGGACCCCGAGGCCTCGGTGGAGCTGGGCGCGACCCTGCGCGAGGCGCTCGCCGCCCTGCTGCAGGAGGACTCGGGGCGGATCGGGGTCACGGATCCGCAATCCGGCGCGCTGGTCGGCGTACTGACCCCGGAGGGCGTCCACCGGGCGCTGCGCCGGGCCCAGTTGCAGGAGGCCTAGGGGCTGCCGGGGGCGCGCCGGGCGGCCCCGGAAACAGCTGTGACCGGCCTCGGGAGGCCGGTCACGGGAGCGTCGGGCGGTCGTGCGCACGCCGGGGCGGCGCGCGGCGGGTCAGGCCTCGATGCGGCCGCTCATCCACATCAGCATCGGCGGGATCTCACGTCGCCACGTGTTGAAGTTGTGGCCACCGCTGTCGAGGATGATGGACGAGACCCGGTCCGGGCCCTGCACCTTCTTGATGAACTTCCGGGTGTCGGCGAGGTTCGGCTCGCCCTTCTCGCTGCTGGTCACGAGGAAGGACGTACCGGTCGGCTTCTTGTGCTCGATGCTGTGCAGCACGTCCGCACGCTTCTTCAGCTTCTCGTCCCCGTGGAACAGGTCACCGGTCGTCGGGTCGTCCGGGGCCTCGTAGTACGCGGACAGACCCGCGGCGGCGCCGAAGGTCTGCGGGTAGTGCGCGGCGATCTTCAGAGCGCAGTAGCCGCCCGTGGAGTTGCCGATGAAGCCCATGTTCTGGGGCTTCTTGCCGACCCGGAAGGTGTCCTGGATGGCCTGCGGGAGGTCCACCCCGAAGAAGGTCTCGGTCTGCGGGCCACCGGGTATGTCGACGCACTCGGTGTCACGCGGCGGCGCCACGGTCGGGCGCAGCATGACCAGGATCATCGGCTTCATCTTGCCCGACTTGGACAGGCTGAAGGCCTTCATGGGGTAGTCGAGCCCTTTGATGAGGTTCTCGGCGGTGCCCGGGTAGCCCGTCAGGACGATGGACGCGGGGAAGTTCTGGTCCTTGTGCTGGGGCTGGAAGTACTCCGGCGGGAGCCAGACGTAGCCGGGGCTCGTTATCTTCGACTTCTGCCCGGTTATGGCAACCTTCAGGATCTGACCACCGACCTGGGGCTTGGCGCCACCGGGTACGTCCAGCTTCTGCTTGTCGACGACCTTGATGTCCTTGCTGCTCATCGAGTGGTCGACGACCTTGCCCATGGACGTCTCCTGACCGAGCAGGTCGGCCCAGGAACCGTAGAAGAGGAACGACTTGTTAGCCGCCAGCCCCACAGCCGAGAACAGCGCCAGCTGGGTCGCCAGCAGCAGACCGATCCGGCCGGCGAACGCGCGCCAGGTGCGGCCCGAGAGCTTCGGCCAGAACCACACCGTGGCCGCGAAGAGCAGCACACCGGCGAGGATGGCCAGCGCCAGAACCGTATTACTGGTGAGACCCATGAGCAGTCAGTCGACTTTCTGGTGGCAGGACTGTTTTTTTCCGACGAAAGAGTGAACCCGCTCCTCGTCGATGTCGTCCTAAGGGACGCACCACACACCGGAGGCTGTCGCGGCCTTCGGCCACATGATCTCTCGCGGAGCAACGGGAAGCGATGTCTAGCAGGATAGATGGCGATAAGTCGGGACAGGTTCCGAGCAGGGTCCGCCGAATCCTCCGAGGCCCACAGCCGGAGTCGGTGCCCGGCCTGGTAGGTACGGCCGTCATGATCGTCGGCCTTCTGGACATCGCGGCAGGGGTGTTCCCGCGCTTCCGGCACAGCCGGATCCACGCGGTCGCCGAGGTGCTGCCGGTGTTCGGCCCCTTCGCAGCGGCCCTCGCCATCAGCGCGGGCGTACTGCTCCTGCTGCTCGCGCACGGCCTCAAGCGGCGCAAGCGCCGGGCCTGGCGGGCGGCGGTCGTACTGCTGCCCGCCGGCGCCGTGGCGCAGTTCCTCTACCGGCACTCGATCCCCGGCGTGATCATCGCGGCGGTGCTCTTCGCGCTGATGCTGCGCCACCAGAGTGAATTCAAGGCGCTGCCCGACCCGCGCAGCCGCTGGAAGGCGCTCGCCAACTTCGTACTGATGAGCGCCGGCTCCATCGGGCTCGGCCTGCTCATCGTGAACGTCCACCCGAACCGCGTGGTCGGCAACCCGGGCCTCTACGAGCAGATCACGCACGTCGTCTACGGCCTCTTCGGCTTCGAGGGCCCCGTCGACTACGCGGGCACGGTCTCCTGGACCGTCGGCTACTCGCTCGGTGCGCTCGGCATGCTGACCGCGCTCACCACCATGTACCTGGCCTTCCGCCCCGAGCACCCGGCCGCCCGGCTCACCTCCGACGACGAGGACAAGCTGCGCGAGCTGCTCGCCAAGCACGGCGGCCGCGACTCGCTCGGCCACTTCGCGCTCCGCCGCGACAAGGCCGTCGTCTTCTCCCCCAGCGGCAAGGCCGCCGTCACCTACCGCGTCGTGTCCGGCGTGATGCTCGCCTCCGGCGACCCCATCGGCGACGTCGAGGCCTGGCCGGGCGCGATCGAGCGGTTCATGGAGGAGGCCAAGGCCCACTCGTGGACCCCGGCCGTCGTGGGCTGCAGCGAGACCGGTGGCGAGGTCTGGACCCGCGAGACCGGTCTGGACGCCCTGGAGCTGGGTGACGAGGCGATTGTCGATGTCAAAGACTTCTCCCTCGCGGGCCGTCCCATGCGCAATGTCCGCCAGATGGTGAAGCGCATCGAGCGCAACGGCTACACCACCCAGGTCCGCCGCGTCAGCGAGCTGACCGACGAGGAGCTGGAGCGGGTCCGCGGCGCGGCCGAGGCCTGGCGCGGCACCGACACCGAGCGCGGCTTCTCGATGGCTCTGGGCCGGGTCGGCGAGGAGGGCGACGGCGACTGCTTCATCGCCACCGCGCACCGCGTCGAGGAGGGCGACACCAGCCCGTTCGGCGACCTGAAGGCCGTCCTGCACTTCGTGCCGTGGGGCAAGGACGGCATGTCGCTGGAGCTGATGCGCCGCGACCGCGCCGCCGACCCCGGCATGAACGAGCTGCTGATCGTCGCCTCCCTGCAGGCCGCTCCCGAGCTGAAGATCGAGAAGGTCTCGCTGAACTTCGCGATGTTCCGCGCGGCCCTCGCCCGCGGCGAGAAGATCGGCGCCGGCCCGGTCCTGCGGATGTGGCGCGGCCTGCTGGTCTTCCTCTCCCGCTGGTTCCAGATCGAGTCGCTCTACAAGTTCAACGAGAAGTTCCGCCCCCGCTGGGAGCCGCGCTTCATGGTCTACCGCAACAGCCGCGACCTGCCCCGCATCGGCTTCGCCGTGATGCAGGCCGAGGGCTTCGTCACGGTGGCCCTGCCCCGGCTCTTCGCCAGCCGCCGCCGTCCCAAGCCGGTGCGCACCTGCACGCACACCCACATGACGGCCGTGCCCAAGCAGGCGGAGCGCGAGGTCCAGGCGGCGTAGCCCTCGCACGTGCCCGTCCAGGGCCCCGGCGGTCGCGAGCCGCCGGGGCCCTGTCGTATCCAGGTCAGCCCTACCCTTGGACCTATGAACACGAAGCGCGGAGCCACCGGCAGGGGCCGGGTCGCAGGTCTGCCTGACTGGGACCGCTGCGCGGTCATGGGCGTCGTCAACGTCACCCCCGACTCCTTCTCCGACGGCGGCCGCTGGTTCGACACCACCGCCGCGGTCAAGCGCGGCCTCGACCTCGTCGAGCACGGCGCCGACCTCGTCGACGTCGGCGGCGAGTCCACCCGCCCCGGCGCCTCCCGGGTCGACGAGGAGGAGGAGCTGCGCCGGGTCGTCCCCGTGGTCCGCGGCCTCGCCTCCGAAGGCGTCGCCGTCTCCGTGGACACCATGCGCGCGACCGTCGCCGCCCGGGCCGTCGAGGCCGGCGCGGCCCTGGTCAACGACGTCAGCGGCGGACTGGCCGACCCCGGGATGATCCCGGCCGTCGCCGCCGCCGAGGTGCCCTTCGTGGTGATGCACTGGCGCGGCTTCAGCGCCGGCATGAACAGCCTGGCCGTCTACGACGACGTGCTCGCCGAGGTCACCGCCGAGCTGCGGACCCGGATCGACGCGGTGGTGGCCGGCGGGATCGCCCCCGAGCGGATCGTCGTCGACCCCGGACTCGGCTTCGCGAAGAACGCCGAGCACGATCTGGCCCTCGTCGCCCACCTGCCCGAACTGCGCGCTCTGGGCTTCCCGCTGCTGGTCGCCGCGTCGAGGAAGCGTTTCCTCGGCCGGGTCCTGGCCGGCGGGGCCGACACCACCCCGCCGCCCGCCCGCGAACGGGACGCGGCCACGGCCGCCGTCTCCGCGATCGCCGCCCACCAGGGCGCCTGGGCCGTACGGGTGCACGAGGTACGGGCCACCGCGGACGCGGTTCGAGTGGCTCGTGCCGTGGAAGGCGCACTCTGACCCGTCCCCACCGACAAGGAGCACCGTGAGCAGAACCGACATCGAGGCGGTCGAAGAGGTCAACACGGCCTTCTACGAGGCAATGGAGCGGGGGGACTTCGACTCACTGTCGGCGCTCTGGCTGGAGGACGAGATCTCCTGCGTCCACCCCGGCTGGCCGGTGCTCTCGGGCCGCGGCGAGGTTCTGCGCTCGTACGCGCTGATCATGTCGCACACCGACTACATCCAGTTCTTCCTCACCGACACGAAAGTCGCCGTCATAGGCGATACCGCCCTCGTCACCTGTACGGAGAACATCCTCAGCGGCGGACCCGCCGAGGACGGCGGCGAGCTCGGCCCGCTCGTCGGTCAGCTGGTCGTCGCCACGAATGTGTTCCGACGCACATCCGAGGGCTGGCGGCTCTGGTCCCACCACGGTTCTCCCGTCCTCACGGAGTCCGACGACGACGAGGAGGAGGACGCCTCCTGACCCCTCCGGCGGGACCCGGACTATTTCGCAGGTAAATTCGAAGACGGACGACGCCGACCGCACTCGGCGCAGCCATGGCCCCGGGGAGCCCCGGGACCGGAAGCACCTACGAAAGCAGGAGTGATTCGCGTGGATCGTGTCGCGCTGCGCGGCCTCAAGGCTCGCGGGCACCACGGCGTCTTCCCCCGGGAACGCGAGGAGGGCCAGACCTTCATCGTCGACCTCGTGCTGCACCTCGACACCCGTCCCGCGGCGGCCGGAGACGACCTGGCGAAGACCGTGCATTACGGGGTAGTAGCCGAAGAGGTCGTCGATGTCGTCCAAGGCGAGCCCGTCGACCTGATCGAAACCCTGGCCGAGCGAATCGCCCAGCAGTGCCTCAAGCACGAAGCGGTGGCGCAGGTGGAGGTCGTCGTCCACAAGCCGGACGCGCCCATCACCGTCCCCTTCGACGACGTGACCATCACGATCACCCGGAGCCGCGCATGAACAACGGACTGAACGCACCGAGCGACCCCACCGTCCAGCCGGTACCCGCCTCCGTCGTCGAGACGGTCGACGCGGCGGACGTGACCCTGTCCAACCCCAAATGGGCCGTGATCGCGCTCGGCGCGAACCTCGGCAACCGGCTGGAGACCCTCCAGGGCGCCATCGACGCCCTCGGCGACACCCCCGGCATGCGGGTCAAGGCCGTCTCCCCCGTCTACGAGACCGAGCCGTGGGGCGTCGAGCCCGGCTCGCAGCCCTCGTACCTCAACGCGGTCGTCGCCGTGAAGACCACCCTGCCGCCGTCCTCGCTCCTGGAGCGCGCGCACGCCGTCGAGGAGGCGTTCGACCGCGTCCGCGAGGAGCGCTGGGGCCCGCGCACGATCGACGTGGACATCGTCGCGTACGCCGACCGGGTCTCCGACGACCCGGTGCTCACCCTCCCGCACCCGCGCGCCCACCAGCGTGCCTTCGTCCTGGCCCCCTGGCACGACATCGACCCGGAGGCCCAGATCCCGGGCCGCGGACCGGTCACGGCGCTGCTGGCCGAAATCGGCCTCGCCGGCGTGACGCCGCGCACCGACCTGGAACTCCACCTCCCCGAGTAGTCGTTAGCCTGTTCACGGCTACTCGCCGAAGCTGAGAAGTGGGGAACGGGCTAGTGAAGCAACTGAGGCCGGGGGTCCTGGCGGGCACCTTCGTGGTCGCCGGGGTCCTGTCCTGGGCGGGCGCGCGGCTGTGGAGCGCGTACGGCACCCTGCCGGGCGTTCCGCTGGCCGCGCCGATCGTCCTGGGCGTCATCGCGGCGGTGCTGCTGGCCACGGCCCTGTCCATGCGCGCCCGCCTCAAGGCGCAGCGCGAGCGCCGCCCGGGCGCCAAGGGCGTGGAGCCGCTGATGGCGGCCCGCGCGGTGGTCTTCGGCCAGGCCAGTGCCCTGGTGGCGGCGCTGGTGGCGGGGATGTACGGGGGTGTGGGCGTCTACCTGCTGACCGACGCCCTCGACGTCCCCGCCCGCCGCGACCAGGCCTGGTACGCCGGCTTCTCGGTCCTGGCGGGCCTGGCGGTCATCGCCGCCGCCCTGTTCCTGGAGCGCGTGCTCAAGCTCCCGGAGGACGACGACCCGGCCAAGGCCCCGGCGAAGGCCTGAGAGAGCGGCGGCCGGGGGCCCGGGGGCCCGGGGGCTTAACCGGGGTACACGTACCCCAGCCACTCCCAGAGCCTGCGGCCGCCCGGCCCCTCGTCCTCCCAGTCGCAGAACTGCAGGTCCGCGAGGGCACCGTCGACCGCGAAGAGCGACACCGAGCCGTCGTACCCCCCGTCGGCGTCGCAGAGGGAGGCCCCGGCCACCACGGCCGTCCGCTTCTCCGTCGGGACCGCCGCCACGGCGTCCGTGTCCACGTCCAGGTACACGCACGGACACGCGCAGTCGCTCGCGCGCATCACCGTGTACGGGATCTGGGCCCGGAAACGCCTCTCGTCGTCCGAGTCCCCGGCCAGCAACAGCTCAAGGGTCCGCCGTACGTCCTCGCTCAGCGGCTCCCAGCCGGCCGGCCGGAGCACCGGCTCAGCGGGCCATGATCAGGCTCATGGCCTCGTTACGGGTGGCGGGATCGCGGAGCTGGCCGCGGACCGCCGAGGTGATGGTCTTCGCGCCGGGCTTGCGCACGCCGCGCATGGTCATGCACATGTGCTCGCACTCGATGACCACGATGACCCCGCGCGGGTCCAGGATCTCCATCAGGGAGTCCGCGATCTGCGTGGTCAGCCGCTCCTGCACCTGCGGTCGGCGGGCGAACACGTCCACGAGGCGGGCCAGCTTCGACAGGCCGGTGATCTTGCCGTCGGTGGACGGGATGTAGCCGACGTGCGCCACCCCGTGGAAGGGGACCAGGTGGTGTTCACAGGAACTCATGACCTCGATGTCCTTCACCAGGACCATCTCGTCGTGGCCCAGGTCGAACGTCGTCGTCAGGACCTCTTCGGGCTTCTGGTACAGGCCCGCGAATATCTCCCGGTACGACCGCGCCACGCGCGCCGGGGTCTCCAGGAGGCCCTCGCGGTCCGGGTCCTCGCCGACCGCGATCAGCAGTTCGCGGACCGCCGCCTCCGCGCGCTTCTCATCGAACTCGCCGATCCTGCCCTCGTCACCGCTCAGGGTCACTGGGTCGGTCATCTCATCCTCGTTCCTGTCCGCACGCGCGGTCGTACAAATGTGCCGCGCCCCCCAGGCTAGAACCTGGGGGGCGCGGCTTCCATTCCGGGTGGTTCGAGCCGCCGGTTACTCGGGGCGGTCCTCGGGAGCCACCTCGATGCCCTTCTCCGTGGAGACCGGCGCGACGGACGACGTGCCGTTCGCCGAGTTCGTCAGCTGGAGCTCCTTGGGAGAGAGCACCGGCGGACGGGTGGAGGGGGTGCGGCGGGAGGAACCGGTCCACGCGGGGCGGGCCGGACGCTTGACGATGGTCGAGAAGATCTCGGCGATCTCCTCCTTGCCCAGCGTCTCCTTCTCCAGCAGCGCGAGGACCAGGTTGTCGAGGACGTCGCGGTTCTCGACCAGGATCTCCCAGGCCTCGTTGTGCGCGGTCTCGATGAGCTTCTTGACCTCTTCGTCGACCAGCGCCGCGACCTCTTCCGAGTAGTCCCGCGGGTGCGACATCTCGCGGCCCAGGAACGGCTCGGTGTTGTCGCCGCCGAACTTGATGGCACCGAGACGCTCGGTCATGCCGTACTGCGTGACCATGGCCCGCGCCGTGGCGGTGGCCTTCTCGATGTCGTTCGCCGCGCCGGTGGTCGGGTCGTGGAAGACCAGCTCCTCCGCCGCGCGCCCGCCCAGCATGTACGCCAGCTGGTCGAGCATCTCGTTGCGCGTGGTCGAGTACTTGTCCTCGTCGGGCAGGACCATGGTGTAGCCCAGGGCCCGGCCGCGGGACAAGATCGTGATCTTGTGCACCGGGTCGGAGTTCGGGGAGGCCGCCGCGACCAGGGCGTGTCCGCCCTCGTGGTACGCGGTGATCTTCTTTTCCCGGTCCGACATGATGCGGGTCCGCTTCTGCGGGCCCGCCACGACGCGGTCGATCGCCTCGTCCAGCGAGTGGTTGTCGATCAGCTTCTTGTCCGAGCGGGCCGTGAGCAGCGCGGCCTCGTTCAGGACGTTGGAGAGATCGGCACCGGTGAAGCCGGGCGTGCGACGGGCGACGGCGCCCAGGTCGACGTCCGGGGCGACCGGCTTGCCCTTCTGGTGGACCTTGAGGATCTCCAGACGGCCCTGCATGTCGGGACGGTCGACCGCGATCTGCCGGTCGAAGCGGCCCGGGCGCAGCAGCGCCGGGTCGAGGATGTCCGGACGGTTCGTGGCGGCGATCAGGATGACGCCGCCCTTGACGTCGAAGCCGTCCATCTCGACCAGCAGCTGGTTGAGGGTCTGCTCGCGCTCGTCGTGGCCGCCGCCGAGACCCGCACCGCGGTGCCGGCCGACGGCGTCGATCTCGTCGACGAAGACGATCGCCGGAGCGTTGGCCTTGGCCTGCTCGAACAGGTCGCGGACACGCGAGGCACCGACACCGACGAACATCTCGACGAAGTCGGATCCGGAGATCGAGTAGAAGGGGACGCCGGCCTCGCCCGCGACGGCACGCGCCAGCAGGGTCTTGCCGGTGCCGGGCGGGCCGTACAGCAGCACGCCCTTGGGGATCTTGGCGCCGACGGCCTGGAACTTCGCCGGCTCCTGGAGGAACTCCTTGATCTCGTGGAGCTCCTCGACGGCCTCGTCCGAGCCCGCGACATCGGCGAACGTGGTCTTCGGGGTGTCCTTGGTGATGAGCTTGGCCTTGGACTTCCCGAAGTTCATGACCCGGGAGCCGCCGCCCTGCATCTGGTTCATCAGGAACAGGAAGACAACGACGATGAGGACGAAGGGCAGGAGCGAGAGCAGCACGCTCAGGAACGGGCTGGTCTTGTCCGGAGTGACGGAGTACCCGTCCGGGATCTGACCGGCGTCGTACTTGGTCTGGAGGCTCTGGGCGAGCTGGACGCCCTGATCCCCGATGTAGTTGGCCTGGAACTTGGTGCCGTCGTGCTTGCCGAGCTTCTCGCCTTGCTTGAGCTCAATCTTGATCATCTGGCTGTCGCCGGTGGTCAGCTTGGCTGTCTCCACCTGGCCAGTGTTGATCGCCTTGATGACCTCGCTGGTGTCCACCGACTTGTAGCCGCCGCCGGAGCCGACGACATTCATCAACACGACCACGGCGAGGACGGCCAGCACGATCCACATGACCGGCCCACGGAAGTATCGCTTCACGTCCATCCATACGGGACGCCAGGCGTCCCGTCCCTCCTGCCCGTAGGTAAATGCTGCTGTGAGTAAAGACTGTTCTTCGGAATGTACCCCTGAATTGTCACCCGCGGCCCTGTGGGACGGCTGACAGACCCGCCTTCCCCTGCTCCAACGGCGGGAATCGCCCCCAGGTTCCCCGCGGGCTTGCCGGGGTTCCCGGGGACGGGAGCGGGTGCGCCGCCCGGATCAGCCGCCGTAGACGTGCGGGGCGAGCGTGCCGACGAACGGCAGGTTGCGGTACTTCTCCGCGTAGTCCAGGCCGTAGCCCACGACGAACTCGTTGGGGATGTCGAAGCCGACCCACTTCACGTCGATCGCGACCTTCGCCGCCTCGGGCTTGCGCAGCAGCGTGACGACCTCCAGGGAGGCCGGCTGGCGGGAGCCCAGGTTCGACAGCAGCCAGGACAGCGTCAGGCCCGAGTCGATGATGTCCTCGACGATCAGGACGTGCTTGTCCTTGATGTCGGTGTCCAGGTCCTTGAGGATCCGCACCACACCGGAGGACTGGGTTCCGGCGCCGTACGAGGACACCGCCATCCAGTCCATGGTGAGCGGGGTGGACAAGGCGCGCGCCAGGTCCGCCATCACCATCACGGCGCCCTTGAGCACACCGACGATGAGCAGGTCCTTGCCCGCGTACTCCGCGTCGATCTTCGCGGCCAGCTCGGCCAGCTTCGCGTCGATCTCTTCCTTGGTGATGAGCACCGACTGGAGGTCGCTGCCCATGTCCTTCTCGTCCACCCGCATCACTTTCGTTGTCGGCCGGGGCTCCGGGGGCGACCCCGGAGGACTCAGCCGTGTTTCAGCACCAATCAGCCCTGCCGGATGACAAGTCTGCCACCCTGCCGCTGGGCCTCGACCCGGCCGGGCAGGTTGATGGCGCCCTGACCGCGCCATCCGGTGATGAGACGGTCGACTTCCTCGATGTGACGGGCGAAGAGGGAGCCCGCGGGTGACCCCGCCGCGACGACGGCCCTGCGCAGCACGCGGCGGCGGACCGCCGGGGGCAGGGCGTAGAGCTTGGCGCACTCCAGGCGGCCGTCCGCGTCGCGTACGCCGTTCTCCGCCTCGGCGGCCCAGGCGTCCAGGGCGTCGGCGTCGTCCCGGGAGAGCTGCGCGGTGCGGGCGAGCGCTTCGACGACTCCCTTGCCGAGCGCCTTCTCCAGGGCGGGCAGTCCCTCGTGGCGCAGCCGGGAGCGGGTGTAGGCGGGGTCGATGTTGTGCGGGTCGTCCCAGACGGGGAGGGACTGGACCATGCAGGCCTTGCGGGCGGTCTGCCGGTCGACCTGGAGGAAGGGGCGGCGGTAGCGGTTCGTACGGCCCGCGCTGCCGCCGGAGACCTCCGGCATGCCGGAGAGCGAGCGGATGCCGGAGCCGCGGGCCAGGCCCAGCAGGACGGTTTCGGCTTGATCGTCCCGGGTGTGGCCGAGCAGCACGGCGGCGGCGCCCAGGCGGTCCGCGGCCTCGTCCAGGGCCCCGTAACGGGCGTCGCGGGCGGCGGCCTCGGGTCCGCCGTCGCGGCCGACGCGCACGGTGACGGACTCCACCGGGTCGAGGCGGAGGGCGGTCATGCGGGTGACGACCTCGGCGGCGCGCAGGTCGGAACCGGGCTGCAGTCCGTGGTCGACGGTGATGCCGCCGGCCCGGATGCCGAGCTTGGGGGCCTCGAAGGCGAGGGCGGAGGCGAGCGCCATGGAGTCGGCGCCGCCGGAGCAGGCGACGAGGACGAGCGGGAGGGGGGCCCCGGCGCGGCGGGGGCCGGCGGGACTGCCCGTGTGGTCGGTGAGGACGTCGTGGAGTACGCGGCGGACCGCCAGGCGTATCGCCGCGACCGCAGGATGGGGACCCATGTCCGGTGCCCTTCGATGGAGTTCGGATGCCTCGGAGGCGTTGGGGTGGTGTGCTGGGGTGCTGCTGCCCGGCTGCCCCCGCGGAACGGGAGGATGTCACTCAGAGTGCGTCGATGGTGACAGAACCGAGCCGTTCCCCGAGCATCGCACGCCCTTCCACGGCCCACGGTCCCTCGGACGGGTGACGCTGCTTCCCCCAGTGAGACATGTTTACGCCCCCTGTGTCACTCCGCTTCGCTCGGTTCGCTCCCCTTGCGGTGCACCCGGGCGACCCAGTCGGCGGGCCGGGCGATCTCGGCCTTGGTCGGCAGGGTGTTCGGGGAGGTCCACACCCGGTTGAAGCCGTCCATGCCGACCTGGCCGACGACGGCGCGCACGAAGCGCTCGCCGTCGCGGTACTGGCGCAGCTTGGCGTCCAGGCCCAGCAGTTTGCGCAGGGCGGCGTCGAGACGGCCGGCCCCGCTGGCCCTGCGCTGCTGGAACTTCTCGCGGATCTCGGCGACCGAGGGCACCACCTGGGGGCCGACCCCGTCCATGACGAAGTCGGCGTGGCCCTCCAGCAGGGACATGACGGCGGTGAGCCGGCTCAGGATCTCGCGCTGCTCGGGGGTCTGCACGAGCTCCACGAGGGAGCGTCCCTCGTCGCCGTGCTCGGCGTCGGGGCGGGCGCCGGCGAAGGACTGGGCGGCCTCGCGGATGCGTTCCAGGACGGTGGACGGGTCCACTTCGGTGGCGCCGAGGAACGTCTGGATTTCGCCTTCGAGGTGGTCGCGCAGCCACGGGACGGCCGTGAACTGTGTACGGTGCGTCTCCTCGTGCAGGCAGACCCACAGCCGGAAGTCGTGCGGGTGCACCTCCAGCTCGCGTTCGACGTGCACGATGTTCGGCGCGACGAGCAGCAGCCGGCCGCCCGCGGCCGAGGCGGGCAGGTCCCGGGAGACGGGTGCGAAGGTCTCGTACTGGCCCAGGACCCGGGAGGCCAGGAAGCTCAGCAGCATGCCCAGCTCGACGCCGGTGACCTTGCCGCCGACGGCGCCGAGGACGGCTCCGCCCGGGGCGCCCGCGCGGCGGTCCTGCATCTTGCCGAGGAGCGGCTGGAGCAGCTCGCGGAATCCGGCGACGTTGGCCTTGACCCAGCCGGCCCGGTCGACGACCAGGACCGGCGTGTCGGGGACGGCGGTCCCCTCGGGGATCATCCGGGTGAACTCGCGCACGTGCCGTTCCGAGGTCCTGGCGTGCCGCCGCAGCTCGGCGACGACGGCCCGTGCCTCGTCCCGGGTGACCTCCGGGCCGGGTCGTACCAGCCGGGTCGCGGTCGCCACCGCGAGGTTCCAGTCGACCATCTCCGCACCACCGATGCTCGTCATGCGTCAACCGTACGTGGACCGGCCCTCCTGCGGACCCCCTACGAAGCGGTCGCGACGGCGGCGGCCAGCTTGTCGAGGGCCTTCTCGGCGCCCTCGGGGCCGGGGGTGTTCGCGGTGAGGAAGGCGAAGGCGAGGAGCCGGCCGGAGGAATCGACGACCGTCCCGGAGAGGGAGTTCACCCCGGACAGGGTGCCGGTCTTGGCCCGGAGCAGGCCGGCGGCCGGGGAGCTGCCGGAGTTCCGGGCCTTCAGGGTTCCGGTGAATCCGGCGACGGGCAGTCCGGTGAGGACCGGCCGCAGCTCGGGGCGCTGGGGGTCGGCGGCCTTGGCGAGGAGTCCGGTCAGCAGGCCCGCGCTGACCTTGTCGGCGCGGTTCAGGCCGCTGCCGTCGGCGAAACGGGAGCCGGCGGTATCGATGCCGAGTGCGGTGAGCCGGCCGGTGACGGCCTTCTCGGCACCTTCGAAGCTGGCGGGCTGTCCGGAGGCGAGGGCGGTCTGGCGGGCGAGGGCCTCGGCGATGTCGTTGTCGCTGTTGGTCAGCATCCGCTCGGCGAGCCCGGCGACCGGGGTGGAGAGGGTGACGGCCAGCGGCTGGACGCCGGCGGCGGCCTTGGCCTTCGCCGGTTCGCCGGTGACCTTGATGCCGCGCTCGGCCAGCAGGGTGCGGAAGGCCCTGGCGGCGTCCCCGGAGGGGTCGTCGGACCGGTCCACGGGCCCGGAGGTGGAGTCGTCGGGGCGGCCCTCGTCGGCCGTCAGGGCGGTCACCGGAGCGATGTTGGGGTTGACGCCGATCGGGTGGCGGGCGGGGCCGGAGTAGAGGCTGTCGTCGTATCCCAGGGTCACGGTGTCGGTGCCGGCGGCCTTGAGGGCCTGCGCGGTGTCGGCGGCGAGGGCGACGAGGCTGCCGCCGGAGCCCGCGGGGCTCTTCTTCTTCGCGGTGAGGGAGGGGTCGCCGCCGCCGACCAGGACGATCTGTCCGGGGGCGGCGCCGGGCGTGACGGTGGTCCTGATCCGGTGCTCGGGCCCGAGGGCGGCCAGCACGGCCGCGGCGGTGGCGATCTTGACGGTGGAGGCCGGGGTCATCGCGTCCCGCGCCCCGGACTCGTAGAGCACCTGCCCGGTGGCGGTGTCGACGACGGACGCGGTCCGGACGGTGCCGAGGGCGGGATCGGCGAGCAGCGGCTTCAGCGCGGCGGCCAGGCCCCCGGCGGAGGCGGGCGCCGCGGGGGCGCTCTGCGCGCGCGGGGCGCCCGGGCCGATGGCGCCGAGCACCCCGGGGGCGCTGGGCGCGGCTTCGGGCAGGGCACCGGAACCGGGCCCTCCACCGTGATCTGCGCCACCCGTACGGTCCCAGGAGGCGGCGGTGTCCCGCTCGGCCTTACGCTGGCCGGAGTCCCAAGGACCGGCTGCGGTCACCGCTGCCACCGACAGGGCGAGGCCGGCGACGGCCGACCCTGCGATGAGCTGCCAGGTCTTGACCAATGGCACCTCGGACCAGCCCCTTTCGCGATCACACATATGCGTGAGGGACACTTAACCACTGCGTCTTGCCGCGAGCATGGCACCCCACCCGGCAGGGCTGGGACGGACGCGCACGCAGACGAATCGACGCAGTCCCGAAGCAATGCAGCTGATCATGGAGGAGCAGGACGTGGAGTTCGACGTCACCATCGAGATCCCCAAGGGTTCGCGGAACAAGTACGAGGTGGACCACGAGACCGGCCGGATCCGTCTGGACCGTCGCCTCTTCACCTCGACCAGCTACCCGGCCGACTACGGCTTCGTCGAGAACACCCTCGGCGAGGACGGCGACCCGCTGGACGCGCTGGTCATCCTGGACGAGCCGACCTTCCCGGGCTGCCTGATCAAGTGCCGCGCCATCGGCATGTTCAACATGACGGACGAGGCGGGCGGCGACGCCAAGCTGCTGTGCGTGCCGGCCTCCGACCCGCGTGTCGAGCACCTGCGCGACATCCACCACGTCTCCGAGTTCGACCGCCTGGAGATCCAGCACTTCTTCGAGGTCTACAAGGACCTGGAGCCGGGCAAGTCCGTCGAGGGCGCGAACTGGGTCGGCCGCACCGAGGCCGAGGCCGAGATCGAGGCCTCGTTCAAGCGCCTGGAGGCGCAGGGCGGCCACCACTGAGCTCGCGCTCGGCGGTGACGGGCCGGGGCACTGCCCCGCGCCCCGCATGACATGGCGGGCGGCATCCCTCTGGGATGCCGCCCGCTGTCGCGTTCGCGGGGCGGGCGGCCGGGCCGGGTGCGCGCGGCTTCGGCCATGCGCTGGGTATGCGCTGGGTATGCGGCGGGAGGAAACGATTCCGCATACTGGTACCCCGGATGATCACGGACTGGAGGACGCGTGGCGGAGGCCGACGGGGCGGAGGACAGGAAGCCCCAGTCCGACGAGGCGCACAGCGCCTTCACGCCGCCGCCCGGCATGGAGCCGGACGTTTCCGAGGAGGACCAGCCCACCTCGGAGTTCGCCCGTCCGGCGGGCGCCGATCCGGTGGAGCCCGAGCCCGAGGGGTCGGCCTTCGCCGCCCCGGCCACCTACCGGGCCGCGCAGTCCCCGCCCGCCTACACCCCCGGCCAGGGCTTCCCCGTCGCGCAGATGAAGGAATCGCCCTGGCAGGACCGCATGCGCACGATGCTGCGCATGCCGGTCGACGTGCGCCCCGTACCGGAGCTCGTGCAGCGCCACAGCGAGACCGGGCCCGCCGTGGGCCGCGTGCTCGACCTGACCCTGCGCATCGGCGAGCTGCTGCTCGCGGGCGGTGAGGGCGCCGAGGACGTGGAGGCCGCGATGTTCGCGGTGGCCCGCTCGTACGGACTGGACCGCTGCGAGCCGACCGTCACCTTCACCATGCTGTCCATCACCCACCACCCCTCGCTGGTGGGCGACCCGGTCACGGCCAGCCGCACGGTGCGCCGCCGCGGCACCGACTACAACCGGCTCGCGGCCGTCTTCCGGCTCGTGGACGACATCAGCGCCCACGAGATCGACGTGACGCTGGAGGAGGCCTACCGGCGCCTCGCCGAGATCCGCCGCAACCGGCACCCGTACCCCGGCTGGATGCTCACGGCCTCCGCCGGACTGCTCGCCGGAGCCGCCTCCACGCTCGTCGGCGGCGGGGTCCTCGTCTTCATCGCCGCGGCGGTCGGCGCGGTCCTCGGTGACCGCCTGGCCTGGCTGTGCGCCGGGCGCGGGCTGCCCGAGTTCTACCAGTTCGTGGTCGCCGCGATGCCGCCCGCCGCCATCGGCGTGGCCCTCAACATGACGGCGATCGACGTCAAGGCCTCCGCCGTGATCACCGGTGGGCTCTTCGCGCTGCTGCCGGGACGGGCCGTGGTCGCGGCCGTGCAGGACGGCCTGACCGGCTACTACATCACCGCCTCGGCCCGGCTGCTGGAGGTCATGTACCTCTTCATCGGCATCATCATGGGCGTGCTGGTGGTGCTCTACGTGGGGCTGCAGTTCGACGCCTCGCCGCGCCCGGAGGAGGTCCTCCAGATCCAGGAGCGGCCGCTGATCCAGATCGCCGCCTCGATGGTCCTGGTGTTCACCTTCGCGATCCTCCTCCAGCAGGAACGCTCCAGCGTGTGGATCGTGACGCTGAACGGCGCGGTCGCCTGGATCACCTTCGGGGCCCTGCACTACGCCGGGGGCATCCCGCCCGTGCCGTCCACGGCCATCGCCGCCGGGCTCGTGGGCCTCTTCGGGCAGCTCTTCTCCCGCTATCGCTTCGCCTCCGCCCTGCCGTACGTGACGGCGGCCATCGGCCCGCTGCTGCCCGGTTCGGCGGTGTACTACGGGCTGCTGCTGATCGCCGAGAACCGGCTGAACGAGGGCCTGGGCTCGCTCGTGAACGCCGCCGCCATCGCGCTGGCCATCGCGATCGGGGTCAACCTCGGCTCGGAGGCCTCCCGGCTGTTCATGCGCATCCCAGGGGCCGCGAGCGCCGCCAAGCGCCGCGCGGCGAAGCGGACCCGCGGCTTCTGACGGCACCCACACGGCTTCGCACCGGCCCCGTACCAGCCCCGTACGCGGCCTCGCACGGGCACACGTACGCCCCGGGGCCTCTGGCGGGCCTCCGGGGCGCTACGGGGTCGTACGGGGTGCTGCGGCGGGCCTCAGCGCTTGGCGTGGCGGCCGCGTGCGCCCTGGGCCTGCGGGGCGGAGCCGTCGGACACGGCCCCGGGCGCCTCGGCACCGGCGTTCGCCTTGCTCTCCTTGCGGGCCTTCAGCACCTCGAAGACCACCGGGATGACCGAGAGCAGGACGATGCCCACCAGGATCGGCTCGACGTTCGTCTTGATGAACTCGATCTGGCCGAGCCAGTAGCCGGCGATCGTGACGCCCGCGCCCCAGCCGATGCCGCCGATGATGTTGTAGGTCAGGAAGGTGCGGTACTTCATCGAGCCGGCGCCGGCGACCATCGGGGCGAAGGTGCGGATGATCGGCACGAAGCGGGCGAGCACGATGGCCTTGGGGCCGTGCTTGTCCATGAACTCGTGCGCCTTGTCCAGGTTCTCCCGCTTGAAGAGCTTGGACTTCGGCCGGTTGAAGATCTTCGGCCCGAAGAACTTGCCGATCATGTATCCGACCTGGTCACCGATGATGGCGGCGGCCACGATCAGGGTGCAGACCAGCCACAGCGGCTGCTTGATGTACTGCCCGTCCGCGACCAGCAGGCCCGCCGTGAAGAGCAGGGAGTCACCCGGGAGGAACGCGAAGAGTCCCGACTCCGCGAAAACGATGACCAGGATGCCGATCAAACCGAAGTGCGAGATCAGATAGTCCGGGGACAGCCACTCAGGGCCGCCGAGCGCAAGCGTATACACGGGTTCCGGGCTCTCCTGGATAGAGGGGGGCGTACTGCGGAAGGAGCGGTTTCAATTATCAACGCACACGACCCCCGCCCGGTTCCAGGTACGGGAGGGGGCCGCATGCGTGACATTCCGCTTACACCCTGCGCACGGCGTTCGCCAGAATCGCGTCCCGCAGGTGCGCGGCGAACCCCGGCTTCATCGCGTCGTAGAACGCCGTGAACCGCTCGTCCGCCACGTACATCTCGCCGAGGCACGTGTGCATCTCGTACGGGCAGTCGTAGAACCACTTGTGGATGTGCAGGCGGTGTTCCTCGGCCAGGTCCATCGCGCGCTCACCGTCCGCCGGTTCCCCCGCCTCCAAGGCCGCCACGTAACGGCGGCCCCAGTCGGCGGCCTCGTCCTGGATCCGCTGCCAGTCGTCCTTCGTGTACGAGGCCGCTCTGCGCTGTGACTCGGTGTACGCCTCGGTAGTGCCCCAGCGCTCCTCGACCTCCTGTGCGTACTGCTCCGGGTCCTCGTCCCCGAAGACCTCGAACTTCTCCTCCGGCGTGAGGTTGATGCCCATCTTCTTCGCCTCCATGGCGTGCTCAACGGCCTTGGCCATCTGCTGGAGCCGGGCGATCCGGTCGGTCAGCAGGGCATGCTGCCGGCGCAGATGCTCCTGCGGATCCGTCTCCGGGTCGTCCAGCAGGACCGCGACCTCGTCGAGGGGGAAACCGAGCTCCCGGTAGAACCGGATCCGTTGCAGCCGGTCCAGGTCGGCGTCGTCGTACCGCCGGTGTCCGGCGTGGCTGCGGCCCCTCGGGGAGAGCAGCCCGATCTCGTCGTAGTGGTGCAGGGTGCGCACCGTCACCCCGGCGAATCCGGCGACCTGGCCCACGGAGTAGCCCATCTCTTCCCTCCTCAGGTTGGGTACGCCCTTCACTGTGGTCCCTCACGCGGCGTGAGGTGCAAGCCCGCTTCGGCGGCTACTTGCCCAGGCCCCGGTAACGCCCCACCGCCAGCGGGAAGAAGACCGCGAGCAGCAGCAGCGGCCAGAGGACCGCCAGCAGGGCCGCGTGGTCGGCGGCCCACGACGCGGGCGCCGCGGCCGGGTTGCCGAACAGGTCGCGCACGGCCGTGGCCGTCGCCGAGAGCGGGTTCCATTCCACCACCGTCCCCAGCCAGCCCGGCATCGCCTCCGGTGTGGCGAAGGCGTTGGAGAGGAAGCCGACCGGCCACACGAGGATCTGCACCGCCTGCACCAGCTCCGGACGGCCCGCGACCATCCCGAGGAAGATGCCGATCCACAGCATCGCGAAGCGCAGCAGCAGGAGCAGGGCGAAGGCCGCGAGGGTGGCGACGGGCGAGCCGTGCGGGCGCCAGCCCAGCAGCAGGCCGACGCCCGCGAGGACCGCCAGGCCCACGGCCGACTGGAGCATGTCCGCCGCACTGCGGCCGACCAGGACCGCCGCCGAGGACATGGGCATGGCGCGGAACCGGTCGATCACCCCCTTGTTCAGGTCCTGGGTGACGGCGGTCATCGTCGATTCCAGTCCGAAGGCCATGGTCAGCGCGAGCATCCCGGGCACCAGGAACTCCACGTACTCGCCGTCGATCCCGCGCCCGCCGCCGATCAGGAAGCCGAACATCAGGAGCAGCATCACCGGGAAGACCAGTCCCACGACCACCTGGACCGGCTGGCGCGCCCAGTGCGCCAGCTCGCGCCGGGTCATCGTCCAGGAGTCCGAGACCACCCATGCCGCGCTCATGCGGCCACCTCCTCGCGGTCGGTCAGGTGCAGGAAGACCTCGTCCAGCGTGGGGCGCCGGACGGCGAGGTCGGCGGCCTCGATGCCGGCCTCCTGAAGCGTCCGCAGGGTCAGGGCCAGGCCCGCCATCCGGTCCTCCACGGGGAAGCTGAGGGTCAGGGAGTCCGGGTCCACGGCCGGGTCCGGCAGCAGCCGCGCCGCCTGCGCGAGCCGTGCCGCGTCCCGCAGGACGACGACGATCCGGTCCGCCCCGACGAGGGACTTCAGCGCGTCGGCCGTGCCCTCGGCCGCCACCCGACCCGCGTCGATCAGGGTGATGCGGTCGGCCAGCTGGTCGGCCTCCTCCAGGTACTGGGTGGTCAGCAGGACGGTTGTGCCGCCGCCCACCAGGGAGCGGACCGCGCTCCACACCTCGGCGCGGCCGCGCGGGTCGAGCCCGGTGGTCGGCTCGTCGAGGAAGAGCACCTCCGGCTCGGTGATCAGCGACGCCGCGAGGTCGAGCCGGCGCCGCATGCCGCCGCTGTACTGCTCCACCGGCTTGCGGCCGGTGTCCGCGAGGCCGAAGCGGTCCAGCAGTTCGCCGGCCCGCTGCCCGGCCCGCCGTGCGCCGAGGTGGTTGAGGCGGCCGAACATCTCCAGGTTCTGCCGCCCGGACAGTTCCTCGTCGAGCGCCGCGTGCTGGCCGAGCAGCCCGATCCGGGCGCGGACGGCCGGCGCCTGGGTGCGTACGTCGTGGCCGGCGACCCGGACCACGCCCTCGTCGTACCGCAGCAGGGTGCTCATGACGCGCACCGCCGTGGTCTTTCCGGCTCCGTTGGGGCCGAGGACGGCGTGCACCGTCCCGGGCTTCACCTCCAGGTCGAGCCCCGCGAGCGCGGGCTTGCCGCCGTACCGCTTGTGGACGCCTTGGACGGAGATCGCCAAAACCGCTCCTCTATTAGTCAAGTTTGAGTAGCTGGGCGCGCCCAAGGTAATGCCCGCCTTCCAGCTAGTCAAACTTGATTACGCGTCCTGGTGCGCGGCGTACGGATTCTCCTGGCCGTCCGCGAGGACCCCCACGAACGGATCGCCGCCCTCACCGGCGAAGGAGTACGCGCCCCCCTCGATCCGGGCCACCAGCCCCCGCGTCCACTCCGCCTCGGCATCCGCGGAGTGGACCCACATGTGCATGATCTCGCCGATGTGACCCAGCGCCTCCGGGCCGCCCTCCGGCGTGTAGTAGTCCGTCACCGACGACCGCCAGAGCGCCAGCTTCGCCATCCGCTCCCGGAGCAGCGCGAGCACCTCCGCCCGCGGCAGATCGACCATGAAACCGATCGCCGCCGACAGCACGTCCGTCTTCTGGTCGTACGCCGCGAGGGCCTCGCGCAGCAGCCTGAAGTACTCCTCGCGGCCGGCGTCCGTCACCTCGTACTCGGTGCGCGGCGGCCCGCCCGCGGCGCTCGGCGCCACCTCGTGAGCGTGCAGGACGCCCTGCTTCGCCATCTGCTTGAGCGCGTGGTAGATCGATCCGGGCTTGGTGTTCGACCACTCGTGGGCGCCCCAGTACTCCAGGTCGTTGCGTACCTGGTACCCGTGGGCCCGCCCGTGCTGGCGGACCGCGCCGAGGACAAGAAGCCGGATCGCTGACATGGGGCCAGGCTATGCCCCCGGCCGCTAGCCCATCGCCTTGGTGCCGTCGAGGGATTCGCGGACGATGTCCGCGTGACCCGCGTGCCGGGCGAACTCCTCCACCAGGTGCAGGAGCATCCAGCGCATCGAGACCTTCGCGTCCTTGGGGAACCAGGGCGCCGGCGGGAGCGGGAAGCTGTCGTCCAGGCTCGGGACGGCGGCGATGAAGGCCGCCGTCTGCTCCGCGACCTCGTCCCAGAAGGCGAGGACCGACGGGATCGACTCGCCGTCGACCAGACGGAAGGCCTCGCTCCAGGTCTCCTGGGTGCGCTCACGCTCGTTGGGCGCCTGCTGGGCGAGACGCAGCCAGTTCAGCTCGACCTCGGCCACGTGCTTGAGCAGCCCGGACAGGGTCAGCTCGCTGGCGCTGGGGCGGCTCGCGGCCTGCTCCTCGCTGAGCCCGAGGAGCGATTCGCGGATCGCCGTGCGCTGGGCTTCGACGAAGGCGAGGAGAGTGCCGCGCTCGTCGCCGAGGACTTCGGAGGAAATCTGAGCCATGACCGACCGCCTTGTGGGTGAGGTGTGCCGGGGGGCTTCTTCCCCCCGACACCACCCACGCTACGGAGCATTGAGGTCAGATCATGTCCTCATTGGCGGTCGGGTTGCCGCTCAGTTCCCTTCGATCTGCCCGTCGGGGCGGATCGCCGGCAGCGCGCCGGCGGGCTTCGGGAGCAGGGCCTTGGAGAGGTCCTGCTTGCCCGTCGGGTCGAGCCCGTACATGGCCTCGTAGATGCTGCGGACCGCCGGTCCCGAGGCACCCGAGCCGGTGCCGCCCTGGGAGATCGTCATGACGATCGCGTAGTCCTCGGTGTACGAGGCGAACCACGAGGTCGTCTGCTTGCCCTGGACCTCGGCCGTACCCGTCTTGGCGTGCATCGGGATCTGCTTCTGCGGCCAGCCGCCGAAGCGCCAGGCCGCGCTGCCGTTGGTGGCGACGCCGGCGAGGGCCTCGTCGATGTCGTCGCGGGTCCTGGCGTCCATCGGCAGCCTGCCCTGCTCCTTCGGCGCGATCTCCTGGACCGACTTCCCGTCGGCGCTCACGATCGCCTTGCCGATGCTGGGCTGGTGGATCGTGCCGCCGTTGGCGATGGCCGCGTAGACGGAGGCCATCTGGATCGGGGTGACGAGCGTGTCGCCCTGCCCGATCGAGTAGTTGATGGCGTCACCCTCGCGCATCTGGTTGCCCTGGCGGCAGTTCTCGTAGGCGATCTTCTCGGCGAAGGAGCCGTTCTTCTTGCCGTCGCGGCACCAGGCGTCCTTGTTCGCGTCGAAGAAGTCCTGCTTCCACTTCCGGTCGGGGACCCGGCCCGGGACCTCGTTCGGCAGGTCGATGCCCGTGCGCTTGCCCAGCCCGAACTCGTGGGCGGTCTTGAGGAACCAGTCCTTCGGGTCCTTCCTCGGCTTGATGCCGCCGTCCTTCTTCCACTCCTGGTCCGCGAGCGCGTAGTAGACGGTGTCGCAGGAGACCTCCAGCGCCCGGCCGATGGTGATGTCACCGTGGCCCTGCGACTCGAAGTTCGTGAAGGTCTGGCTGCCGACCGAGTACGAGCTGGGGCAGGGGTAGCGGTTGTTGAACGGGTACCCGGCATTGACCGCGGCCGTCGAGGTGACCACCTTGAAGATGGAGCCCGGTGCCGCCTGGCCCTGGATGGCCCGGTTCAGCAGCGGGTAGTTCGACTCCTTGTCGGTGAGGCCCGCGTAGTCCTTCGCGGAGATGCCGCCCACCCAGGCGTTGGGGTCGTAGGTCGGGTTGGAGGCCATCGCCACGACCCGGCCGGTCTTGGTCTCCATCACCACGACGGCGCCCGAGTCGGCCTCGTAGTTGCGACCGGTGTTCTTGTCGTTGACCTTGCGGGCCTCGACCATCGCGTTGTTCAGCTCACGCTCGGCGACCGCCTGCACGCGGGAGTCGATCGAGGTCACGATGTTCGAGCCGGGCTTCGCCGGGTCGGTCTCGCCCTGGCCGATGACCCGGCCGAGGTTGTCCACCTCGTAGCGGGTGACGCCCGCCTTGCCGCGCAGCTCCTTGTCGTACGTGCGCTCCAGGCCGGAGCGGCCGACCTGGTCGGAACGCAGGTACGGCGAGTCCGACTTCTTCGCCTTGGCGATCTCCTCGTCGGTTACCGGCGAGAGGTAGCCCAGCACCTGGGAGGTGTTGGCCGCGTCCGGGGCCGCGTACCGGCGCAGGGCGGTCGCCTCGGCCGTGATGCCCGGGAAGTCCTCGGGGTGCTCGCGGATCTGCAGGGCCTGCTCGGTGGTGGCCTCGTCGCTGACCGGGATCGGCTGGTAGGGGGAGCCGTTCCAGCAGGGCTGCTTGGTCTTGGAGTCGCAGAGCCGGACCTTGTCGACGACCTCCTGGGGGTCCATGCCCAGCACCCCGGCGAGCCGGGTCAGTACGGACCGGCCCTTGTCCTTCATGGTCAGCAGCTCGGTACGGCTGGCGGAGACCACGAGGTGGGTCGCGTTGTCGGCGAGCGGGACCCCGCGCGAGTCCAGGATCGAACCGCGCACGGCGGGCTGGACCACCTGCTGCACGTGGTTGTTCTTCGCCTCGTCCGTGTACTCCGACCCGTTGCGGATCTGGAGGTACCACAGGCGTCCGCCCAGCGTGAGCAACAGCGAGAAGACCACGATCTGGATGACGACGAGCCGGTTCTGGACCCGAGGGGTCCGGCCGGTCTCCGGTATGTTGCTCAACTCGTTCTCCCCCGGGCGGCTGCCTACGCCCGGCCGAGTCTAGGGGGTGTCTCGTGGGTCGGGTGGGGTCAGGGAGCGGTGCCCGGTACCTGCGATCGCAAGGCGGAGCAGGGAGCCGACGCGGAGCGTCGGCGATCGACGACAACGCGCCGAGCGTGCGTGCCGGACACCGCGAGCCCGGCACGGCCCGCAAGACACCCCCTGGGGGGACGACCCGTGTGAGCTAGAACGGGAAGGCCGTCCGGCCGTGCTGGACGGAGATCCACTTCTGCGTGGTGAAGGCCTCGACCGTGGCCTCGCCGTTCAGCCTGCCCAGACCCGAGGCCTTCTCCCCGCCGAAGGCGGCCAGCGGCTCGTCCCCGATCGTGGAGTCGTTGACGTGCATCATGCCCGTCTCGATCCGCTGGGCGAAGCGGACGCCCCGCTCCACGTCCCGGGTGTGCACGGCGCCGCTCAGCCCGTAGGGGGTCGCGTTGGTCAGGCGTACGGCCTCGTCCTCGCCGTCGAAGACCACCAGCAGGGCCACCGGGCCGAAGATCTCCTGGCTCAGCAGCGGGGAGTCCTCGGGGATCCCGGCGAGCACCGTGGGTTCGACCAGGTTGCCGCGCGTAGACCCCCGTACGAGCGCCTGCGCTCCGGATTCCACGGCCTGGTCCACGAGCGCGGTCAGGGCGTCGGCCTGGAAGGAGTTGATCAGGGGGCCGATGTGGGTGTCGGCCTCGTGCGGGTCGCCCGTCTTGAGGGCCCGCACGCGTGCGGTGAACTTCTCGGTGAACTCCTCGGCGACGGAGGCGTCGACGAGGATCCGGTTGGCGGCCATGCAGACCTGGCCCTGGTAGACGAAGCGGCTGAAGACGGCCGCGTCCACCGCGTAGTCGAGGTCGGCGTCGTCGAGCACGACGAGCGCGCTGTTGCCGCTGAGCTCCAGGACCGTGCGCTTGAAGTGGCGGGCGGCGATCGCCCCGACATGCCGGCCGACCCGGTCCGATCCCGCGAACGAGATGACCTTGGGGACGGGGTGCGTCAGGAGCGCGTCGCCTATCTCGGCGATGTCGGTGACCAGGACGTTCAGCAGGCCGGCCGGCAGCCCGGCGTCCTCGAAGATCTTGGCGATCACGCCGCCGCCCACGACCGGGGCGTTCTGGTTGGGCTTGATGACGACCGCGTTGCCCAGCGCCAGGGCCGGGGCGACCGACTTCAGGGTCACCAGGAAGGGGAAGTTGAACGGGCTGATCACCGTCACGACGCCCACGGGGAGCCGCTGGACGCGGTTCTCCTTGCCTTCGACCGGCGAGGGCAGGATCCGCCCCTCGGGCCGGACGGCGAGCTGGAGGGACTCGCGGATGAACTCCATCGCGAGGTGGACCTCGTACTCGGCCTTGGGACGCGTCCCGCCGAGCTCGTCGATCATCGCCTCGACGATCTCCTTCTGGCGCTCCTCGGTGATCCGCAGGGCGCGCTCCAGGACGGAACGTCTGATGTAGGGGCTGGTGGCGGCCCACTCGCGCTGGGCGCGTTCGGCGCCGCGGTAGGCCTGGTCCACCTGCTCGACGGTGGCCACCGTGATGGCCGCGAGCTTCTCCCCGTTGAAGGGGTTGACGTCGATGATGTCCCACGAACCGGTACCGGCCAGCCATTCGCCGTCGATGTACTGGTGAGCCAGGTCGCTGAATATGGACATGCCATCCCTTACTGCGAGCGCGCACCCTTGCGCTGCACCGGAGACCGATCGGTCATCATGCACTGATCAGACGTCATACTACGTGCGAATCAAGACAGTTGGAGCAGGCCGCGAAGAAGATCCCGGGTCCGTTCCGCGTCGGGGCAGTCCGTCTGGAGCCGCTCCATCGCCCTCTCGTACTGCCCCACTTCCTCGCCCTTGTCCAGGTAGAGGGCACTGGTGAGCTGTTCCAGATAGACGATGTCCTGCAGGTCGGACTCGGGGAAGCGCAGCAGGGTGAAGGCTCCGCTCTCGCCCGCGTGGCCGCCGAAGGAGAAGGGCATCACCTGGAGCTGCACGTTGGGCCGCTGCGAGACCTCGATGAGGTGTTCCAGCTGACCGCGCATGACCTCGCGGTCGCCGTACGGGCGGCGCAGGGCGGCCTCGTCGAGTACGGCGTGGAAGACGGGGGCGTTCTCGGAGACGAGGACCTTCTGGCGCTCCAGGCGCAGGGCGACTCGGCGGTCGATCTCGGCGGAGGTGGCGCCGGGCATGCCGCGGCTGACGACGGCGTGGGCGTACGCCTCGGTCTGCAGCAGACCGTGGACGAACTGGACCTCATAGATCCGGATGAGCGACGCGGCGCCCTCCAGGCCGATGTAGGTCTGGAACCATCCGGGCAGCACGTCGCCGTAACTGTGCCACCAGCCGGTGGCGTTGGCCTCGCGGACCAGCCCGAGCAGCGACTCGCGCTCCGTGCTGTCCGTGACTCCGTAGAGCGTGAGGAGGTCCTCGACGTCTCTGGCCTTGAAGCTCACCCTTCCCAACTCCAAGCGGCTGATCTTCGATTCGGATGCGCGGATCGAGTAGCCGGCCGCCTCACGGGTGATGCCGCGGGATTCTCGGAGTCGCCTGAGCTGGGAGCCCAGGAGGATGCGGCGCACCACAGAACCGCTTGCTTCTGCGGTCACTAGTACTGCCCTCCCCATCGCATTGGCGTGCGCGTGGTGTGCGCGAGCGTCTCGGGGCCCCCGTACCCCAGGGGCCGCAGTCTGCCACCAAAACGCATCGGGCCGTACTCGTTCTGTAACGGAATCCCGTCTCGGGGAAAAGAAGTCCGTAAGCATGCGTAGGAAGAAATGAGTCAGAACCGTCACGGGAGTGGACAGGTCCGGCGCGTGCACGTGCATCTGCCCTTGCATCCGGCTCCGGCATTCGGAACGATGGTCCCCGCGCACCTGCGTGCTCTTCGCGCCGGCGCCGGACCCACCCCGCAGTTCTTTCTGGACGGAGATGACCGCTCCGCCCGCGAATCCCGGGAGTGCCTCGCATGGGGACGAATGGATCGACCATGCTCGAGCCGTTACGGCAGGGGCTGCCCCCGGTCGACCCCACGGCTGTCTCCGGGTCCGCCTCCTGCGCTCTGCCGGCCCGCTACGACGCGGTGCGCGGAGCCCGCTCCTTCTGTCGTTCGACCCTGTCCCAGTGGGGCCTCGACGACCGCTTCGACGACGTGGCCCTGGTCGTCTCCGAGCTCGTCACCAACGCGCTGCGCCATGCCCTGCCCGAGGATGCGCGGGGGGCGGACGCCGAGCCGGAGCCTCCGGTACGGCTGCACCTGATGCGGTGGAGCACGCGGCTGGTGTGCGCGGTGCGGGACCCCAGCGAGGACCGGCCCGGCGGGGCGTTCTCGCCGGAGCGCACCGAGGAGAACTTCGACCTGGAGTCCGGGCGCGGGCTGTTCCTGGTGGACTCGTACAGCGACAGCTGGGGCTGGCACCCGCTCGCGGGCCGGCTGACCGGCAAGGTGGTCTGGGCGCTCTTCCTGCTGCAGGAGTGAAGCGCCGGCAGCCGCCGCTCAGGGGCGAGAACACGACAACTGGCCGGGACCGATCATTGCGATCGGTCCCGGCCAGTGCACGTGCATGGCGCGATGGGTGCGCTGTTCCGTCAGCTGATCAGGTGATCGAACTCGCCGTCCTTGACGCCCAGGAGCAGAGCCTCGATCTCGGCAGGGGTGTAGACGAGCGCCGGTCCGTCGGGAAAGCGCGAATTGCGCATGGCGACATCGCCTCCCGGCAGCCGTGCGAACTCCACGCAGGAACCCTGCGAGTTGCTGTGTCTGCTCTTCTGCCACGTCAGCTCAAACAAGGTAGCGAGTTCTGCAGCCGCCATCCCGTTGTACGCGTGGTCCACAGGAAGCCCCCGATAGCAGATGTCAACTCCTCCGGATCATAGCTGTGTTCATGAGCGGCTGCACGGGCAGATGCACGTGCACGCGGGGTGGTCCGTTGATCACTTACAGGTCCCTACTCGGAAGTAGGGCCTCGGACGCCTCAGCCGGCCGGTACGGGAGCCACGTGGGGGGCGGCCCGCTTTCGGGTTCTTCCGTACGAAAGGTGAGACGCCCGTACGCCGCGATGCGTTCCACCCCGGCCCCTCAGGGCAGCGGCTTCCTCCTGCCGCCCATGTGGGCGCGGTCTGCGGCGGCCGTGCCGTCCTCCCAGCCCGCGTGGTCGGTGGCGCCGCGCAGCCGGGTCGTCGTGGTCCGGGGGAACATCTCCTCCGCCCGCGAGGTGACCGCCACGTCACGGGCCAGCAGGGCCGGCAGGTTGCCCGGAACCTCCGTCGCGGTCTGCTCGGCGGTCTCGGCGAGCCGGTGGCCGAGCCGGCTGGCGTAGGCGAGCAGGAAGGACTGCCTGAAGGTCTTCGTCCGCTTGCGCCCGCCGGAACGCTGGGCGGCCTCCGCGCGGGTCATCGCCGCCGTGCCCTGCACGAGCAGCGAGGTGTAGAGCAGCTCCACCGCCTCCAGATCGCTCTCGAAGCCGACCACCGTGGAGAACTCGAAGCCGCTGTTCCACACCGCCCGGCAGCGGTTGGCGCCGGCCACCGCGTCGAGCAGCACCGCCTTCGCCTCCTCGTACGGCGGCTCGACACCGATCCGGCAGGCACCGGGCACCTGCGCCGGGCCCTTGCCGCCGGCCGCCAGCAGCGCCTCGTCCACGGTGTGCCGGGCCATCAGCTCCTGGGCCTTGGCGCTGAGCGCCTCCGCCTCCTCCGGGAAGGTCGTCGCCTCGGCCTTGGCGAGCAGGGCCCGGATCCGGCCCAGCATGCGCGGCTCGATGTGGGCGTGCTCGGCGAGTGCGTCGGCCGGGTCGCCGGGCACCGGACCCACCGGCTCGATCGAGGGCAGCCGGATCAGCAGCCGCAGCACCTCCAGGAAGGCGGTGGCCAGCGTGAACCGGTCGGCGCGCTCCCGCTGCGCGAGCCGGTCGGCGTACTCCTCGTCGCCCTTCCACCACACCTCGGCGGCGCCCCAGCGGGCCGGGAGCCGGGCGTAGCGGCGGGCCTCGGCGGCGATCAGGTCCCCGGTGATCCGCAGGTGCCGCTCGTCGAGGTCGCGGCGGACCAGCCGCAGCACGTCGGCCGGCTGCCAGCCCCGCTCCCAGCCCTGGCGTACGTACGTCTCCCCGCGCGCCAGCAGCTCCCGCCCGACCGCGGGCCAGCCGCCCGGGTCCGCGACGAGCAGCGAGGCGCCGGTGTCGAGCCCGGCGTCGTCCTGGGCGTAGAGGGCGGCGGCGAAGGCTCGGTCGACGGTCTCGGCAAGGTCTCTCACGCCTCTCAGCTTGGCATGTCCGCCGTCACGTCCTCGCCCCGGCGGTACGCGGCCCGGGACCCGGGCACGGAGCCCCGGGCGTTCGGCCCCGGGCGCGGAGCCCCGATCGTTCGGCACCGGTCGTTGAGCCCCGCCGGCGCCGCGCCCGGCGGACGGCCGCCGCCCGGCCGCTGTCAGACCCCGGTGGGACACTCGCACCCATGAGCGACCGCACTCCCCGGTGGGCCCTCGCCGAGGACGGCGACGGGTGGTGGCACGCCGCGCCCGTACCGCCCGCCGGCGGAGTCCGGATGCGGGTGCGCGACCCCGCCGAGGCGATCCGCGCCGCTCCGCCCGGGACCCGCTGGGTCTGGCGGTCCACCGCTGCCGTGTACCCGCGGCTGCTCGCCTCGGGCGTGCGCGTCGAGCGGTGCCACGACATCGAGGCCGCCGAGCTGCTGCTCCTCGGCCACGAGGGCCGCTTCGGCGAGCCCCGCTCGGCGGCCGCCGCCTGGGCCCGGCTCACCGGCGGCCCCGTACCGCCCGATCCGCGCCCGCGTGCCGCCGACCCCCGCGCCCAGGACTCCCTCTTCGACCCGCGGCCCACCACCGCCGTCCCCCTGGACGCCCTGATCGCCGTCCACGCCGACCAGGCGGCGCGGCTCGACGCCACGGGCCATCCCGACCGGATGCGGCTGCTCACCGCCGCCGAGTCGGCGGCCTTCCTCGTCGCCGCCGAGATGAACCGTGCGGGCCTGCCCTGGCGGGCCGACGTGCACCGTGCCCTGCTGACCGAGCTGCTGGGCGAGCGGTACGCGGGCGGCGGGGAGCCCCGGCGCCTCGCCGAGCTCGCCGACCAGGTGTCCGCCGCCTTCGGCAGACGCGTGCGCCCCGACCTGCCCGCCGACGTCGTCAAGGCCTTCGCCGGGGCCGGGATCAAGCTGAAGTCCACCCGCCGCTGGGAGATCCAGGAGCTGGACCATCCCGCCGTCGAGCCGCTGATCGAGTACAAGAAGCTCTACCGGATCTACACCGCCCACGGCTGGGCCTGGCTCGCGGACTGGGTCCGCGACGGCCGCTTCCGCCCGGAGTTCATCCCCGGCGGCACCCTCACCGGCCGCTGGGTCACCAACGGCGGCGGGGCCCTGCAGATCCCCAGGGTCATCCGCCGGGCCGTGGTCGCCGACCCCGGCTGGCGGCTCGTCGTCGCCGACGCCGACCAGATGGAGCCGCGCGTCCTCGCCGCGATCTCCCGCGACCCCGCCTTCATGGAGGTCGCCGGAGAGGCCTCGGACCTCTACACCGCCGTCTCCCGGCAGGGCTTCTCGGGCGACCGGGACAAGGCCAAGATCGCCGTGCTCGGCGCCGTCTACGGCCAGACCTCCGGGGACGGCCTGAAGAACCTGGCCGCGCTCCGCCGCCGCTTCCCCCGGGCCGTCGCCTACGTGGACGACGCGGCGAAGGCCGGGGAGGAGGGCCGGCTCGTACGGACCTGGCTGGGCCGTACCTGCCCGCCGCCCGCCGGCTCCGGCGAGGGGGACGAGGCCGGTGACGGCGGCGTCGACCCCGGCGAGGGGTACGGGGAGGGCGGAGCCGGGACCCCGCAGGACCGGGACGACGGCTGGACCCCGAGCTACGCCTCCACCAACACCCGGGCCCGTGGCCGGTTCACCCGTAACTTCGTCGTCCAGGGCAGCGCTGCCGACTGGGCCCTGCTGCTGCTCGCGGCCCTGCGGCAGTCGACCGCCGCGATGCGGGCCGAGCTGGTGTTCTTCCAGCACGACGAGGTGATCGTGCACTGCCCGGCCGAGGAGGCCGAGGCCGTCGTGGAGGCGATCCGCGCCGCCGGCGAACGGGCCGGCCGGATCGCCTTCGGCGACACCCCGGTCCGGTTCCCCTTCACGACGGCGGTCGTGGAGTGCTACGCCGACGCGAAGTGAGGGGGTCAGCCGGCGGGCCCTCCCAGCTTCCACTCCGGGGCGAGCGCGATCTGCCGCAGCTGCGCCATCGTCAGCGCGGGTGAAGGGCGGGTGGCCGGGCCGTTCTGGTCCGCCGTGCCGAAGGCGGTGATCAGGACGCGCAGCCCGTCCGTGCGCAGGGTGTCGACCTTCCACTGGGTCACGCTCCGGTTCTTCTCGCCGGGCCCCTGCGTGACCTTGACCCTCGTACCGTCGGACTCCGTGGTGACGGCGGGGCTCCCCGAGAAGCCCGGCGGGTCCGCGTTCGGCTGGACGTTGATCTGGACCAGGGACTTGCCCTTGCCGTCGTCGAGCACGACGTAGCCGTACGTCCCCTGCCCGCCCTTGGAGACGATCGGGACGGTGATCCCGAACCGGTTCATCAGCTGCTCCAGGGCGTCCACGGCCTTGCGGTCCCGCAGCGCGATCGAATCCGGCCCGGGCGCCGGTTCGGCCTCGGCTGCCGGCAGGGCGTTCAGGGCCGCGTGCCACGTGGCCGAGGTGACCAGGCCCTTCAGCTGCGCCATCGTCAGGGGCGGGTCGGTCCGGGAGACGGGCACGCCCTTGTCGGCCGCGGCGTTCCACTCGGACGCGTCGACCAGGTAGCCCTCCACGGTCACGAGCACGGCCCGCCAGACCTTGGTGTCCGCCCGGCGGTCCGAGTACTCGTACCCCTGGTGGAGCAGCAGCCTGGAGCCGTCCGGCAGTTGCTCGGTCCGGCAGTCGTCGTGCGGGTGCACGTTCTTGTCCTCGCACTCGGTCTGCGCGCGGGACTGACTGCCGAACGGGTCCACGCGCTGGAGGCCGAGGGAGAGGGCCGCCGGGCCCTTCCCGTCGTCGTACACGGCGCCCACCCGCGGGCCCAGCTCGTCGTCCGTGCCCCGCGCCGTGGTGCCGGTGAGCTGCCCGCCCGGCAGGAGCGACCTCAGGTTGGCGATCATCTGGCCGGCGGTGACCACGCCGGTGCCGCTGTGCCGCCCGTTGCCCGTCGGGGTCGGCGGCGGCGCCGCGGCATGGGCGGCGCCCCCGGCCCCGGAGGCGCCGAACAGGCCGCCGGAGTAGGCCCCGGCCGTCGCGGCCAGGACGAGCGCCAGCACGGATCCGCCGGCCACGGCGGCGCGGCGGCGCGCCACGCGTCGCCGGCCGCGCTCCTCCCCCGCGTCCGCGAGGGCCCCGGGGTCGGGGGTGAAGCCCTCCCCCGTACGCCGGAGGGCTTCGGCGAGTTCGTCTTCGATGGACACAGGAACCAGGCCTTCCGTCAGCCGGGGAGAGGGAGCAGGGGTGGGAGGGAGGGACCGGCGGTCTCAGAGGTCGGCGAAGGCGGCGAGGCTCCCGCCCAGCTGCTCCCGCAGCCGGGCGAGCGCCGCCGAGGTCCGGGTTCGGACCGCCGCCGGGGAGACGTTCATCGCGTCGGCGGTCTCCTCGACGCTGCGGCCCTCCCAGTAGCGCAGCACCAGCACCGCCCGGTCCCTGGGCGCCAGCCGGCCCAGCGCCTCAAGCAGCGCCGGATCCCCCGGGCCCGGGGCGGGTGCGCCGCGGCCGGGGTGCTCCCGGGCCTGCCGCTCCCCCGCGGGACGGGGGCGGCGGCGCGTGAGGAAGACCCGGACCAGCACCGTCTGGGCGTAGGCCGCCGGATCGTCGATCCGGGAGATCCGGCCCCACCGCTGGTACATCCGCCCCAGGGTCTCCTGCACCAGGCCCTCCGCGTGGCCGGTGTCCCCGCCCACGAGCAGGCATGCCGACCGGTACAGATGGCCCGATCGTTCCGCTGCGAACTCACGGAACCCGTCCCTGCGCCCCAGGCGCATGCCCTCCCCCTCGCGTCCGTCTCCCCCTCTGTGACGCGAGGGCGGCGGAGAATGTTTCACCCTCGGCCCGCCGTTCCCGTCACCGTGCCCGTCGCCGTGCCCGTCACCGTGCCCGTCGCCGTGGCCTTCGGTGCTCATCGGCGACGTCCCGCGGGCCGGTCAGCCCAGGTCGTGGAAGTACACGTGGAACTCCTCGCGGACGAAGCCCTCCGCCTCGTACAGCCCCTGCGCGACGGTGTTGTCGTAGGCGGTCTCCAGCTGCACTCCGGACACCCCGGCCTCGCGGGCCCGGCGCAGGACCTCGCGCAGCAGCGCACGGCCCGCCCCGGTGCGGCGGCCGGCCGGGGCGACGTAGAGGTCGTTGAGGACCCAGGCGGTGCGCAGGGAGAGGGAGGAGAACCCGCGGTAGACCTGCGCGAAGCCGACCGTTCCGGCTTCCGGGACGTCGGCGAGCAGGACCAGCGACTCGTCCTTGGCGATCCGCTCCGCCAGGAAGGCCCGGGGGGCGTCCGGGTCCTCGATGTCCACCTCGTAGAAGTCGAGGTAGCCGCGGAACAGCACGGTCGCCGCGTCGACGTCCGCCTCGCCGGCCGCCCGGACCGTGACCGCTGAAGAGGAGGCTGAGGCGGAGGCTGAGGCTGAGGCGGAGGCTGGGGCGGAGTCCTCCGCCGTGGCTCGGCCGTCCCGCTGTGCTGCCTGACCGTTCATGTGCGTCTCCCTCGGGGGTGGTTCGCGCGCCGCGGACCGATGGTCGGTGGAGGGCGCCGATCCGTTCCGGACCCCCGGCGCCCCCGACTCCCTACGCTACGGCCGGAGTCGGCCGTGGCGAAGCCGCGGGCGCGCACACGGCGGCGGGCCCCGGGACCGAGGTCCCGGGGCCCGCCGCAGGGACGCGGTGCCGGCCCGGCCCGCTCACGGGGTCGGCTGGGCTGGGAGCGTGTAGACCCGTGCGGGGGTCACGATCTTGGTGATCGCCTCGCCGAAGAGGGTGCTGGGCTCCTGGCCCTGGTACCCGATGTCCGTGTTGAGCAGGACGACCAGCGTGGCTTTCGCCTCGGGCAGGTAGAGGACGAGCGATCCGTAGCCCGGCAGTGAGCCGTTGTGCCCGATCCAGCCCTGGACGTTGAAGATGCCGAGGCCGTAGCCGGTGCCCGGGAGGGCGTCGACCACGTCGAGGCGCTGGGCCTGGGTGGCGGGGGTCAGCAGGGTGCCGGTCGCCAGGGTCTTCGCCCAGCTGCGCATGTCGGGGAGGTCGGAGATCATCGCGCCGGCCGCCCAGCCCCAGGAGGGGTTCCAGTCGGTGGAGTTCTCGACCTTTCCGGTGGCCGTCTGGTTCGTGTAGCCCTGGGCGTGCGGACTGGGGAACTCCGGGCCCGTGGGGAACAACGTGTGCTTCAGCCCGGCCGGTTCGACGACCTCCCGGTCGATGAACCGGTCGAGGGGGACGCCGCTGACCTTCTCCACCACCAGCCCGAGCAGGATCAGGTTGGTGTTGCAGTAGTAGAACTCGGCGTTGGGCTCGAAGAGCACCGGGTGCTTGAAGGAGTAGCCGAGCAGTTCCTGCGGGGTGAAGGGCCGTTCGGGATTGCTGGTCAGCGCCTTGTAGAAGTCCTCGTCCGCCGAGTAGTTGAACAGGCCGCTGCGCATCCCGGCCAGCTCGCGCAGGGTGATCCGGTCGCCGTTGGGCACACCGTCGACGTACTTGCCGATCGGATCGTCCAGGCCGACCTTCCCCTCGTCGACCAGCTCCAGCAGGGCGGTCACCGCGAAGGTCTTGGTCACGCTGCCGATCCGCATGTTCAGGTTCGGGGTCATCGGCGCGCCCGTGGCCTTGTCGGCGACGCCGAAGGACCGTACGTACTCCCCCTTGCCGGGGGCCGACACGGACACGATCACGCCGGGGATCTTCGCCTCCGCGAGGACCTTCTTTATCGCGGCGTCCAGTTGCCGGGTGACGGCGGGGGTCAGCTGCGTGAACCCGTCCGAGGCGGGCGTCGGGATCGGCGCGGGGACCGTCGCGGCCGGCACGGACACCGTGTGCACCGCCGCATCCCCTGCGTGATCCCCCGCGTGCACCGCACCCGCCCCCGCGCCCACGGGCCCCACCACGAGTCCCACCACGAGCCCCATCGCCACGACGGTCAGGGCCGCACTGCGCCAGTGTGTCGCCATGCCCGGCCTCCTCACCCGCCAAGCCGCGGAACGCTCATTCCACGCTAGACCTGGGCAACCGGGCGGGCGACCGGAGGTGCGGGCGGCGAGTTCGTCCAAAAATCTATTCTAGAAATATCTCCGGATCGGCAAGACTGCCCCCATGACCGGTCGCACCTCCGGGCCCCCGCCGGAACCCGACGCGCGGCGCACCGACGGCTTCGGCCCGCCGCCCGCCCCGTTCGCACCGACCGCCCCGTTCGCACCGCCCGCCCCGCCCGCGTCGTTCGCGCCCGGCACCCCGCGGTCCGGCGGCCGGCCGCGGGCGCTGCGGCCCGTGCCCGCCGCCGGGGCCGTCGCGGCGCTGCTCGCCGTCCTGGTCCTGATCGGCGGCGGCGCCTACCGCCTCACGGTCCGCGGCGGGCCCGCGCAGCCCCTGGCCGGGCCCTCCGGTTCGCCCTCGATCGACCGGGGCGACGGCAAGGGCCCCGGCGGGGGACCCGACACCTACGACCCCAACGCCGGGATCCGGGAGGGCGAGGCCCGGGTCTGGCTGCGCGACAACCAGGCCGAGGTGGCCGGTGCGGGCGCCTCGCAGTACGGCCCCTGGCGGGTGGGCGGCACCGTGGTCGGCGCGATCCCGACCGGTCTCACCGGCTACGCGGTGGCCGACGGACAGGAGAAGTGGAAGCTTCCGCTCCAGACTCCGCTGTGCGGGGTCCCGCGGGCCCCGTCCGCCGACGGCAAACTCGTCGTGGGCGTGAAGGAGACCACGTCACAGACCTCGCACTGCACCCACCTCCAGCAGATCGACCTCGCCACGGGGAAGGCGGGCTGGAAGATCCCGCTGCCGCAGGAGAACAAGCAGGACACCTCGCTGCAGTTCGAGCTGACGATCAGCGGTGACACCGTGGTCGTCGCCCGGTCGGCCGTCATGAGCGGCTTCTCGGTCACCGACGGCCGCAAGCTCTTCGGTACGTCGAGCCCGAACGGCTGCTACCCGTACGGCTTCGCCGGGGGCTCGCGGCTGATCGGCCTCCGGCAGTGCCCCGACCCGAAGGACGCCCTCGTCCGCGGGCAGTCGATGGTCGAGGAGCTGGATCCGGCCACCGGCGGGGCACGGTGGAGCTACAAGTACGCCCAGGACTGGACGGTGGGCCGGGTGCTGTCCGTCGACCCGCTGGTGATCACGGCGCACCACAAGGACAAGAAGACCTGGAACATCACCGCGTTCGCCGCCGACGGTACGGTCCGCTCGCAGACCTCCCCCGGCTTCGGGGTCAGCGGGCGGTGCAACGGATTCGGCAACGCCGACGGCTTCCAGGAGTGCTACGCCGCCGCTGTCGACGCCGACACGCTCTACATCGGCGCGGGCAAGCCCGGCACCACCCTCGACACCGACGTCACCGACCAGGTCGTCGCCGTCGACCTGAACACCGGCAAGGAGCGCTGGCGCACCGCCGAGCAGCCCAAGGGGCGCACCATGTGGCCGCTGGCGGTCGAGGAGGGCAGGGTCCTCACGTACGTCACCCCCGGCAGCGGCGAGGCGGCGGCGGTCGTCTCCCTCGCCCCGGCCGACGGGGCCTCGCAGCCGGTCCTGCAGAGCCCGGCCGCGGCCCGCGGCGCCGAGGGCGTCTTCTACCCCCACGGCATCCGCATCGCGTGGTCGGACGGACGGCTGTTCCTGCTCAACGGCCGGGTCTACAGCCCGGAGCCGCGCAAGGCGAGCCGCGCGATCCTGTCCTTCGGCAAGTAGGGCAGGCAGGTACCAGGAGGGGCACCGTGCAGAACCCGTACCACCAGCCGAGCCACCCCGGCGGACCGTACCGGCCGCAGCCCGCGCCGCCGCAGGAGTCCGGCGGCGGGGGCCGGCCCGGCAGAAGACGGCTCGTCGTGGGGACCTGCGCCGTGACCGCCCTGGCGGTCGCCGCGGCCGCGGCCGGCGTCGCACTCGGCGTCCGCGAGAACCGGCACCGTGCGTCGGCGGCCGCGGCGGCGTCGGCGGCCGACCCGACGAGGCCGCTCGTCGCGGGCTGGAAGACCGTGATCAACCCCAAGCACGGCACCGCGTTCGACGTACCGCCGGGGTGGGAGGTCCTGGAGCCCCAGGTCTTCAGCGGCCACGTGGACGACAAGGACTCGGAGAACATCCTGATCGGGCACTCGGCCCCCGCCTTCTACAAGTCCCAGTGGTGCAGCCTCGACGGGAACGGCGACGGCCAGATCACGGACGTCCGGCTCGGCAACGTCGGCACCAAGGGCGCCGGCGGAGCCAAGGACCCCGCCGACATCGCCGTGAAGGAGGCACCGACCTGGGTCTACGCCGCCTACACCCAGCCGGACAAGAGCGTGGTCAAGGCGGACAAGCCGGTGGAGTACACCACGAGGTCGGGGGTCAGGGGGAGTTACGTCAAGGCGCGCTCCTCGGGCGCCCAGCGGCCCAACCGCTGCGCGGGGGACGGCCAGGCGGTCGTCTTCGGCTTCAGGAACTCCCGGGGCGACCTCGTCTCCTGGGACTTCTACGGCCGCACGGGCGTGCCGGGCGCCGTCGACGACGCCCTGATCATGCGCATCCTGAGCACGGTCCGACTGGCGGGCGACCCGAAGGACCCCGGCCCCGGGCCGTGACCGCGGTGCCGGACGCCGCGGGGCAGGCGGGACTTCACGGACACGCCCCACGCCGTCCTCCGCGGCGAGGCCGCCCACGAGTGCCGGCCCGGCCGCCGGGACCGACCGCTGCCGGGTGCAGGTGCCGGTGACCGTCTCGGTGACCGGGCGGTGCGGACCAGGCCCGTGGCGCGGGCCCGGGAGACGTCCGCCGCGTGGACCGCGGCGTGGAAATCCGTACCGGGCGGGGCCCAGACGGGAGCCGTCCATGGGGGGGAGGCCCGCGGCGGCCACCGTCTCCGGGGACGCCCAGGATCCAGGCCACCGGGTCCCGTACGTCGCGGTACTGGAGCAGGGTGTCCCGGGGCCGGGAGCCGGGCCACCTGGCGGTGCGGGACAGCCACCACGGCAGGCGGCCCGCGCAATCCCCCCAACCGATCGCAGGCGGGCCGGGGTGCACCCCATTGAATAGACGCAACGTCTAGTCTAATGTCACCGCCAGACACAACGCACCGTCCAGTCTCATGCCGGAGGTCATCCCGTGCCGAACCGAACCGACCGCCCCGACTCCCCGCCCGACACGCCCACTTCACCCGCGCCCCGCAGCCGGATCGCGGCCGCCGCCGTGGCCTTCGCCTTCTGGGTCACCATGGCCGGGACCACGGCGCCCACCCCGCTCTACCCGCTGTACGGCGAGGAGTTCGGCTTCTCCCCGATCACCGTCACCGTGATCTTCGCCGTGTACGCCGTCGGGGTCGTCGCCGGACTCCTCGCCTTCGGGCGCCTGTCGGACCAGATCGGGCGGCGCCCCGTACTGGTCACGGCGACCCTCCTCTCCGTCTGCGCCGCCCTGGTGTTCCTGGCCGCGGGCAACGTGGCCGTCCTGCTCACCGCCCGCGTGATCTCCGGCTTCTCCGCCGCGCTCGTCACCGGCGCCGCCACCGCCTCGCTCACCGAGCTCATCCCGCAGGGCCGCGGGGTCCGGCCCGCGACGGTCGCACTGTTCGCCAACATGGGCGGCCTCGCCTGCGGCACCCTGCTCGCCGGGATCCTGGCCGATGCCGCGCCCTCCCCGCTGCGCACACCGTGGACCGTGATGCTCGTCCTGGCGGTGACCGGGCTCGCTTGCGTGGCCGTGTCCCCGGAAACGGCCGCACACCGCTCCGGATTCGCCTTCCGCTTCCAGCCCCTGCACATCCCGTCGGAGATCCGCTCGGACTTCCTGCGCTCCGCGATGGCCGCCGGAGCGGGCTTCGCGGTGCTCGGCGTCCTCACCGCCGTCACCGGTCTGTTCCTCGGCACGGTCCTCCACGAGAGCAGCCACTCGCTCACCGGAGTCGTCGTCTTCACCGCCTTCGCCTGCACCGCACTGGGTCAGCTGCTGGTCCGCCGGATCAAGCCGGGCTCCGCGCTCTCCGTGGCCTGCCTGGGGCTGATCCTCGCCGCAGCCCTGATCGCGCTCGCCATGGCGGTCACCTCCCTGGGCCCGCTGCTCGTCGGCGCCGCCGTGAACGGCCTGGCCACCGGCATCGCCCTCGGCCACGGCATCGGCGGCATCACCACCCGCAGCGACCCACAGCACCGCGGCGCCTCGGTGTCGACGTTCTTCGCGATCCTCTACTCCATGCTCGCCGTCCCCGCGATCGGCGTCGGCGTACTGATCCGCGCCACGAGCCTGCGCCCGGCCGGGGAGATCTTCAGCGCCGTGGTCGCGGTGCTCGCGCTCACCGTGCTGCTGAGCCTCGCCCGCGGCCGCGGGGACCAGGCAGCACCCGCGTGACCGGCGTGCCAGAATCGCGGCATTCGCATGGAACAAGAGGTGAACGACCATAAGCGCCGCACGGAAGACCGAAGGCCACCGCACCCCCTCACCCGTCGTGAGCCGCACGGGCCCGCGCCGCAGTGAGAGCATCCGCGTCGCGGTGCTGAACGCCGCCGACGACCTGCTGGTGGAGCAGGGCTTCGCCGCGACGACGATCGAGGGCATCGCCGCGCGGGCCGGCGTCGCCAAGCAGACGATCTACCGGTGGTGGAAGTCGAAGGTCGAGATCCTGCTCGACGCCCTGACGGACGACGCCCTCGAAGGACTCGCCTGGGCCGAACCGGCCGGCACCCCCGCCGAGGACCTCACCTCACACCTGCACCGCGTCGCCGACTTCTTCCAGGAGCCGGCGGGCCAGGTGCTCCAGGCGCTCCTCGGTCACGCGCAACTGGACCAGGACACCGCCACCGCCCTGCGAGCGGGTTTCCTGCTCAGGCAGCGCGAACGCGATCTGGCCGGCCTCGGCGCGATCGTCGAACGCCACACGGGAAAGTCCCCGGACGAGGACCACCTCAACCGTCTCGCCGACCTCCTGCTCGGCCCGGTCTACTACCGCGTACTCGTCTTCGGCGAACCGGCCGACAAGAACCTCGCCGAGGCAACCGCCCACCTCGCCCTGAACCTCCCCACCTGACCAACACCCGCGCACGAAACCGCGGGAGCCCCTCCGTACTGATCGCTGTGCTCGGGGTGGACATCGCCACCCTGCAACGTCTAGTACGTGCGGGGCCCAGCAGTGGCAACTGCCGGGCCCGCACGTGCTGGACGCCCCCTGAGAACACCGAGACCGGCAAAGCCCACATGGCCCTGCCGAATACGCCGACCAGGACAGCACGACCGACACCGGTCGCAGCCTTCGCCGTCGCCGCGGGTGTGGACTGCTCCTGCCTACCGGATTCGGGACGAGTTCCGAGGATCGGCCGCCATCTCACGTCACTTCCGTCGCCACTCGTCACGCAGTCGGCGAACGGCCGAGATGGCGCGCACTGCCTTGTCGGAGAGCGAGGGCACCTGATCGAGGACGTACCCCAGCACGAGGACGCACCCGCCGAGTCCGGCGACCGACGCTGTAGCCCAACCGACCGTTTCCATACGGACCGTTCCACCTTCCGTGGGAGGTGGTCGGTCCGGGCGGCAGGGCGGCTCGAATCAACCACCCAAATCTGAGTGACCAAGTCGAGGACCATGCCCGCACGCTGTACTCGGGTATTCGGTTTTTTTGAAGCGGGCGCTACCCCTCTTCTTCATCTCCGGGTCGCTACTACCCGTCGCGAGAGAACGGCGTACCTCGCGTACCTGGTGCGGCGGCACGGACGAGGGCCGGAACACACGATGCCGCACCTCACATCCCGCCGCAGAGAACCACTTACGCCGTGATCTTTTCGTGACCTAAGGGTGCCCGGAAACAAGCACCGCTCCTACGCCCCGCCGCCATCCCCTGGTTGCGGGCTGCCCGCGCAGATCATCCAGGCGGCCGAGCAAAGCGGCCGTACGGTCGAGGAGGTCGCGCAGACGGCGCTCGCCCACCTCACCGAACAGGCTCCGGAAGCGGTGTCCGAGCAGGATGGCCTCACCACGGCCACACCCGAGGGTGCGAAGAACATCGCGTTCCGCCCCGCTTGGTCGGGGCATGAAAAAACCCCAGGTCACGGCGAGTGAGTCCTGGGGTTAATCCGAGCCGCCTTCGGGATTCGAACCCGAGACCTACGCATTACGAGTGCGTTGCTCTGGCCAACTGAGCTAAGGCGGCACCGCTGGTCAGACAAGTGTTCCCTCGAAGAGGGGCGCTCATCAGCAGCGGCGCCAAGTCTACAGGGTGTGGACGGGTGCCCTGAACCAGGTTCCCGGCAGGTCCCGCTACCAGCCCGGACGCGGGTCCCGCAGGTGTGCCGGGGTCTGTTCCGGCCGTCGGAGGTGGGCGCCGTCCGTGCGCCACAGGGATCCGATGCAGCATGATCTGCACGCACCTCCGGGTTGTTCTATGCCAGGTGGCGGCCTCAGCACTTCTTGCCGTCCTCCGGGGCCTTGCCGTCCAGGAGGTAGCGGTTGATCGCGCCGTCGATGCAGTCGCTGCCGCGCCCGTACGCCGTGTGGCCGTCGCCGTCGTAGGTGAGGAGCGTGCCCGAGTCGAGCTGGCCGGCCAGCGCCTGGGCCCACTTGTACGGGGTCGCCGGGTCGCGGGTGGTGCCCACCACCACGATCGGCGCGGCGCCCTTCGCGTGCAGCTCCCTCGCCTTGCCCGTGGGCTTCACGGGCCAGTACCCGCAGTTCAGCGCGGCCCAGGCCAGGCCGGGGCCGAAGACCGGGGAGGCCTTCTCAAAGGACGGCAGGGCAGTGTCGACGGCTTCGGGGCCGCTGAAGGCCGGAGCCTGGTCGAGGCAGTTGACGGCGGCGTTCGCGGACATGAGGTTGGCGTACTTGCCGTCCGCCTCACGCTCGTAGTAGCTGTCGGCCAGGCTCAGCAGGCCCGATCCGTCGCCGTTCATCGCCGAGCTGAGCGCCTCGCGCAGCTGCGGCCAGGCGGCCTCGTCGTACAGCGCCGCGATCACCCCGGTCGTCGCCAGGGCCTCGCCCAGCGGGCGGTCCGGGTCGCCGCTGGAGACGGGCTGGGCGTCGAGCTTGCGGAAGAAGTCCTTCAGGCGCGCCCCCACCGCGTCCGGGTCGCCCTTGCCGAGCGGGCAGTCGGGCTGCTTCGCACAGTCCTTGGCGAAGGCGGTGAAGGCCGTGTTGAAGCCCTCCGTCTGGTCCCGGTTCAGTTCGAGCGAGGGCCGGGCGGGGTCCATCGCCCCGTCCAGGACCAGCCGGCCGACCCGGTCCGGGAAGAGGTCCGCGTACGTGGCGCCGAGGAGGGTGCCGTACGAGGCCCCGACGTAGTTCAGCTTCTCGTCTCCGAGCAGTGCGCGCAGCAGGTCCATGTCCCGGGCGGCATCGGCGGTGGACACGTGCGGCAGGACCCGCCCGGAGTTCGTCTGGCAGGCCGCCGCGAACTCCTTGAAGGCCGTCACCAGCTCGGCCCGCTCGGCCGCGTCGTCCGGCGTCTGGTCCACCTGTGTGTACTTGTCCATGGCAGGACCGTTCAGGCACTCGACCGGGCTGCTGCGTTCCACCCCGCGCGGGTCGAAGGACACCATGTCGTACCGGGCGCGGACGGCCGCGGGATAGCCGATGCCCGCGTACGCCTGCAGGTACCCGACACCGGACCCGCCCGGGCCGCCCGGGTTGACCACCAGCGAGCCGAGCCGCTTGCCGGGACCGGTGGCCGTACGGCGGGACACCGCGATCTCGACGTCCTGGCCGGAGCCGGGGTTCGCGTAGTCCAGCGGGGCCTTCATGGTGGAGCACTGGAATCCTGGGACACCGCAGTCGCGCCAGGTCAGCTTCTGCGCGTAGTACGGGCGCAGCGCGGCCGCGTCGGGAGACGGCTGCGCCGAGGCCGTGCCGGACTCCGGCGGGGAGGACGCGGCGGCCCGGGGTTCTCCGGGCCCGCCGGAGGTGCACCCGGAGAGCAGCAGCCCGGCGGCTGCGATCACGGTTCCGGAGGTACGCAGCAGGCGACTGGTGTCCATCCCCGGAGCCTACGTCCTGACGGAGGACGCAGGCAGGCGAGCCGGGACCGGACGGTCGCAGGCCTTCCGTGGTCCGTGCCGGGCCCGGCACGGACCGGCCACTGCCCGGCCCTGATGGCCGGTTCGCCCGTACGGGTGAGCCGGTCAACCGGGTGTGGACCGCCTCCCGCGGCCCGGACGCGGTCAGCCCGCGCGCAGGGCCATTGTCATCGCCTCGACCGCGAGGAGCGGGGCGACATTGCGGTCGAAGGAGTCCCGGCAGGCGATGATCGCCTCGATCCGGCGCAGGGTCCGCTCGGGGCCCGAAGCGCGGGCGATCCGCTCCAGGTCGGGCCGTATCTCCTCGTTGGCGATGGCGACGGACGAGCCGAGCTGCAGGGCCAGAACGTCCCGGTAGAAGCTGGTGAGGTCGGTCAGCGCCAGTTCGAGGGTGTCGCGCTGGGTGCGCGTGCGACGGCGCTTCTGCCGGTCCTCCAGCTCCTTCATCACGCCCGCCGTGCCCCGGGGCATCCGGCTGCCGGCACCCGTTCCGGCGCCGAGCGCGGCCCTCAGTTCCTCGGTCTCCTTGGCGTCGACCTCCTCGGCGACCTGCTTGGCGTCCTCGGCGGCGGCGTCCACCAGCTCCTGGGCGGCCTTGAGGCAGGCACCGATGTCGTCCACCCGCAGGGGGAGCTTCAGCACCGTCGCCCGGCGCTCCCGGGCAGCCTCGTCGGTGGCCAGCCGACGGGCGCGGTCGACGTGCCCCTGGGTGACCCGGGCGGCGGCCAGGGCCACCGACGGCTCGATGCCGTCCCGGCGCACGAGCATGTCGACGACGGCCTCGACCGAGGGGGTGCTGAGGTTGAGGTGGCGGCAGCGGGAGCGGATGGTGGGCAGCACGTCCTCCACGGAGGGCGAGCACAGCATCCAGACCGTACGGGGCGCGGGCTCCTCCACGGCCTTGAGCACCGCGTTGGCGGACTTCTCGTTCAGCCGCTCGGCGTCCTCGACCAGGATGACCTGCCAGCGGCCCGTGGCCGGCGAGGTGTAGGACTTGCGGACGGTGTCCCGCATGTCCTCGACGAGGATCTGGCTGCCGACCGCGGCGACGGTGGAGACGTCCGCGTGCGTGCCGACCATCGTGGTGTGGCAGCCGTCGCAGAACCCGCAGCCGGGCTCACCGCCGAGCGCACGGTCCGGGCTGGTGCACTGCAGGGCGGCGGCGAAGGCCCGGGCGGCCGTGGTGCGCCCGGATCCCGGAGGGCCCGTGAACAGCCAGGCGTGGGTCATCTTCGACCCCTCGGGCGGCGCGGTCCCGGCCGTGATGGCCGTGACCAGGGCGTCGGCATCGCGGGCGGCGGCGGTCAGCTGCGCGCGGACCCGCTCCTGTCCCACCAGGTCGTCCCATACGGGCATCCCGCCCACCACCTTTCACTCTCCGTGCACCCATTGTGGCGGGCGCCACCGACAATCCCGTCCCGGTCCGTCCGCGCCGGGGTCAGCGGCGGCGGCGCGGCCGCCGATCGCCCTCGTCTCCCTCGTCGCCGCTCTCGTCGTCCCGGTGGCGGCCCAGCAGTTCGTCCGCCAGCGTCGGAAGGTCGTCCAGCGGGGTCTCCTCGGCCCAGTCCGGGCGCGGCCGGCGCGGGCGGCCCTCGCCGTCGACGACGGGGAGCTCCCGCGTCCGGTCGTTGCCGGAGTCCCGGAAGATGCCCGACGGCACCCGGTCGGCCGGGTTCTCCTCCGGACGCCGGGCCGTCGGCCGCGTGGCGGACCGGGCCTGCCCGCCACCACTGTCCTGCGAAGGCTGCGGGGCCTGCGCGGCCTGCGGGGCCTGCGCGGCCTGCGCGGCCTGCGGGCGGACGGGCGGCAGCACCGCCGTCTCGTCGGTCGGCCGTACGGGGGGCAGCACCGCCGTCTCGTCGGCCGCGCGGACCGGAGGCAGCACCGCGGTCTCCGCTGCGGAGGCCGGGTCGATCTTCGGCACCGGGACGGTCTGGGTGACGTCGTCCGGCTGGACGACCCGCTTGACCGGCCTGGCCTCCGGAGCCGCCGGAGCTGCCGGAGCCACCGGGGTCTCCACCGTCACCGCGTCGTCCGGGTGCGGCTCCCGTTCCGGCTTCTTGGTCATGGCGACCTTGGGGGCGGGGGCGGGGGCGGGAGCGGGAGCCGGCGCAGGAGCCGGCGGCGCCACCGCAGCAGCCTCCGCGGCTGCCGCGGCCGCGGCAGCCGCAGCCTTCGCCGCCGCCTCCGCCGCCACCAGGCGGCGTGCCTCCTCCGCCTTCAGCAGGGCCTCCTCGGCCCGCCGCTGCTTCTCCAGCCGCCGCTCCTCGGCCTCGGCCCGCAGCCGGGCCTCCTCCTCGGCCTGCCGGCGCAGCCGCTCGGCCTCCGCCGCGCGTGCCTTCTCCTCGGCCTCCAGGCGCAGCCGCTCGGCCTCGGCCCGGGCCCGGGCCTCCTCCTCGGCGCGCAGCCGCTCCTCCTCCGCCCTGCGGGCGGCCTCCGCCTCGGCCTTGATCCGCGCTTCCTCGGCCTCGCGGGCCAGCCGGGCCTCCTCTTCGGCGCGCAGGCGCGCTTCCTCCGCCTTGCGGGCCGCCTCCTCGGCAGCCTTGCGCCGGGCCTCCTCCTCGGCGAGGCGCCGCGCCTCGGCCTGGGCGGCCACCTCGGCCTCCGAGAGCGGGAGCATCCGGTCCAGGCGGTGCCGTACGACGGTGGTCACCGACCCCGGGTCCTGGCCCGCGTCGACCACGAGATAGCGGCCGGGGTCGGACGCGGCGAGGGTCAGGAACCCGGAGCGCACCCGCTGGTGGAACTCCGCCGGCTCCGACTCCAGCCGGTCCGGCGCCTCCGTGAACCGCTCGCGCGCCGCCTCCGGCGACACGTCGAGCAGCACGGTCAGGTTCGGGACGAGCCCGTCGGTGGCCCAGCGCGAGATCCTGGCGATCTCCGTCGGGGAAAGGTCACGGCCGGCGCCCTGGTAGGCGACCGAGGAGTCGATGTAGCGGTCCGAGATCACGACTGCGCCGCGCTCCAGGGCCGGACGCACCACCGTGTCCACGTGTTCCGCCCGGTCGGCGGCGTACAGCAGTGCCTCGGCCCGGTTCGACAGGCCGGCCGAGGAGATGTCGAGCAGGATCGAGCGGAGCCGCTTGCCGACGGGGGTCGCCCCGGGCTCCCGGGTCACGACGACCTCGTGTCCCTTGCCCCGTATCCAGTCGGCCAGCGCCTGGACCTGGGTGGACTTGCCGGCTCCGTCGCCGCCCTCCAGGGCGATGAAGAACCCGGTGGCGGACGCCGCCTGAACGGGCTCCCCGCCCCGCAGCGCCTCCCGCAGGTCCCGCCGCAGGGGTACTCCCCGGCGGTCGTCGGCCTTGGTGAGCACCAGCACGGCGACCGGCAGCAGCAGGGCGCCGACCAGCATCAGGGTGAAGGCGGCGCCGCCGTGGGCGAAGACGACCTCGGCACCGGTCAGCCGGTGCGGACCGATCGCAGCGGCCAGGACGGGCGCGGCGATCGCGCCGAGCGCCACGGCCACGCGTACGACGGCCTGGAGGTGCTCGGTGGTCCGGGCGCGCCGGAACTCCTCGGTCTCCTGGTCCAGGAGGGTGTGGCCGGTGTTGGCCGCGACGCCGGCGGCGATGCCTGCGAGCAGCGAGAGGAAGAGCACGGTGGCCATGTCCGGGACGAGCCCGGTCAGCAGCAGCGCGATGCCGGTGACCGCTATGGCGAGGGCCATGAGCCGGCGGCGGGACAGGGCGGGCAGCACCTTTCCGGCGTGGGTGGCGCGGATGCCGACGGCGGTGCCGCCGACCAGCGCGAGGACGAACAGCGCGAAGGCGGCCGGGCCGCCGCCCAGGTCGAAGGCGTGCAGTACGGACACGGACACGGCGCAGGACACCGCCCCGGCGACCGCGGCGCAGCTCAGGACGAGAAGGGGGATGGCTCCCGTACGGCCCTTGTCGGGCCGGTCGCCCGCCTTGGGGGTGCGCAGGCCCTCCAGCGGCGAACGCGGACGTGGGGTCGCCCCGCCGGGCAGCACCAGCGGCAGCAGCAGCGAGACGGAGGCGGCGAAGAGGCCGGAGGCCACGTACGAGCCGAGGGCGGCCTGGTTCGCGGCGAACCAGCCGATGCCGAGGCCGAGTGCCTTGCCGACCAGGGTCGCGGCGAGCAGCACGGCCGCGGCGATCGGCAGCGCCGCGAAGGACGTACGCAGGGTCAGCCGGCGCAGCGCGTCCAGGTGGTCCGGAAGCGGCCGTACGGTCGCCCCCTCCGGCGGCGGCGCGGGCAGCAGGGCGGGCGCCGCGCTCTCCTTGGCCAGGGTCCACAGCCGCTCGGCGGCGCCGGAGACGAACACGGTGGCCAGCAGCGCGGTCAGCGCGTGGGCCGGGATCCAGTCGAGCCACAGCGGGGCCACGACGAAGAGCCCGAGGCGGACCCCGTCGGCACCGATCATGGTCCAGCGGCGGTCCAGCTTGCCGTCGGCGCCCAGCAGCCCGGCCAGCGGGCCGAGGAGGACCGCGCCGAAGAGCAGGGTGGCGACGATCCGTACCCCGAAGACGGCGGCGACGGCGAGGGCCGCGCCGCGGAACCCGCCGCCGAAGCCCCCTTCCGTGACCGCTGCCTGGAGGGCCAGCAGCACCAGCACCAGCAGGGCCAGGGCATCACCGATGCCGCTCACCAACTGGGCGCTCCACAGCCGGCGCAGCCTGGGAGTGCGCAGCAGCGCGCGCACCGCACGCTCGCGGGAGTCCGCGGCTAGGGCTTCGTCGTAGGTGGGGTTCGCCGGGGCGGTCACGACCGCCGGCTGCTCGGCTCGCGTCATCCGCCCAGCCTATCCGCTGCGCTTGGCGGCTGCGGAGGCCTGTGGACAAGCCCGGGTGTGACCCCGGACCCACCTTTTCCGGGGGGGCGGCCCGGCCCCGTCGCGGGGCTCTGCCCGCTGCGGGGCTCTGCCCGTTGCGCGGCTCTGCCCGTCGCGGGGCTCCGTCCCCGGACCCCGCGCCTCACACGCCGGCGGGGCCGGAGTTGCCGGTGGCCCCTCCAGCCCCGCCAGGGGTTGCCCGTCCTCAGGCGGGCCGGAGTGACCGCACGGCGTCTCCGGCCCCGCCCCGGTGTTACTCGTCCGCGGCCGCCGGGGCCGCGGCCGTCTTCTTGGCCGGGGCCTTCTTGGCCGCCGTCTTCTTGGCGGTCGTCGTCTTCGCCGCGGTCTTCTTCGCGGCAGCGGTCTTCGTCGCCGTCGCCTTCTTGGCCGGGGCCTTCTTGGCCGTGGCCTTCTTCGCGGGGGCCTTCTTCGCCACCTTCTTGGCCGGGCCCTTCGCCCGCTTCTCCGCGAGCAGCTCGTAGCCGCGCTCCGGCGTGATCGTCTCGACGTCGTCGTCCCGCCGCAGCGTCGCGTTCGTCTCGCCGTCGGTCACGTACGGGCCGAAGCGGCCGTCCTTGACCACGACCGGCTTCTCGCTGACCGGGTCGGTGCCCAGCTCCTTCAGCGGGGGCTTGGCCGCGGCCCGGCCCCGCTGCTTCGGCTGCGCGTAGATCGCCAGGGCCTCGTCCAGCGTGATCGAGAAGAGCTGGTCCTCGGTCTCCAGCGACCGCGAGTCCGTGCCCTTCTTCAGGTACGGGCCGTAGCGGCCGTTCTGGGCCGTGATCTCCACGCCCTCCGCGTCCGCGCCGACCACGCGCGGCAGCGACATCAGCTTGAGCGCCTCGTCGAGGGTGACCGTGTCCAGGCTCATCGACTTGAAGAGCGAGGCCGTCCGCGGCTTGACCGCGTTCTTGCCCGTCTTCGGCGTGCCCTCGGGGAGGATCTCCGTCACGTACGGCCCGTAGCGGCCGTCCTTGGCGACGATCTCGTTCCCGCTGACCGGGTCCTTGCCGAGCTGGAACTCGCCGCTCGGCTTCGCGAAGAGCTCCTCCGCGTACCCGACCGTCAGCTCGTCCGGAGCCATGTCGTCCGGTACGTCGGCCCGCTGGTGGCCCTCCGCGTCCTTCTCGCCGCGCTCCACGTACGGCCCGTAGCGGCCGACCCGCAGCACGATGCCCTCGCCGACCGGGAAGGAGGAGATCTCCCGGGCGTCGATCGCGCCCAGGTCCGTGACCAGCTCCTTCAGCCCGCCGAGGTGGTCGCCGTCGGCCGGCACGACCTCGGTGGCGTCCTCCGAGCCGAAGTAGAACCGCTTCAGCCACGGCACGGACTGGGCCTCGCCGCGCGCGATGCGGTCGAGGTCGTCCTCCATCTTCGCGGTGAAGTCGTAGTCGACGAGCCGCCCGAAGTGCTTCTCCAGCAGGTTCACCACGGCGAACGACAGGAAGGACGGCACGAGCGCCGTGCCCTTCTTGAAGACGTAGCCGCGGTCGAGGATCGTGCCGATGATCGACGCGTACGTCGACGGCCGGCCGATCTCGCGCTCTTCGAGCTCCTTGACCAGCGAGGCCTCGGTGTAGCGGGCCGGCGGCTTGGTCGAGTGCCCGTCCGCCGTGATCTCCTCGGCGGCGAGCGCGTCGCCCTCCGCGACCTGCGGCAGGCGCTTCTCGCGGTCGTCGAGCTCGGCGTTCGGGTCGTCCGCGCCCTCGACGTAGGCCTTCATGAAGCCGTGGAAGGTGATCGTCTTGCCGGAGGCGGTGAACTCGGCGTCGCGTCCGTCCGAGGCGCGGCCGCCGATCTTCACGGTGACGCTGTTGCCGACCGCGTCCTTCATCTGGGAGGCGACGGTCCGCTTCCAGATCAGCTCGTACAGGCGGAACTGGTCGCCGGACAGACCCGTCTCGGCCGGGGTGCGGAAACGATCACCCGAAGGGCGGATCGCCTCGTGCGCCTCCTGGGCGTTCTTGACCTTGCCTGCGTAGACGCGCGGCTTCTCGGGCAGGTAGTCGGCCCCGTACAGCTGGGTGACCTGCGCCCGCGCCGCCGACACCGCGGTGTCGGAGAGCGTGGTGGAGTCGGTACGCATATAGGTGATGAAGCCGTTCTCGTACAGCTTCTGTGCCACCTGCATCGTCGCCTTCGCGCCGAAGCCCAGCTTGCGCGAGGCCTCCTGCTGCAGCGTCGTCGTACGGAAGGGGGCGTACGGGGAGCGGCGGTACGGCTTGGACTCGACCGAGCGGACGGCGAACGAGGCGTCGGCCAGCGCGGCGGCGAGCGCCCGGGCGGCCGTCTCGTCGAGGTGCAGCACCTCGCTCTTGAGCTGTCCGTTCGAGCCGAAGTCACGGCCCTGCGCGACGCGCTTGCCGTCCACCGTGTTCAGGCGGGCGACCAGCGTCGACGGGTCGGAGGCGTCGCCGGCGCGGCCGGTGGAGAAGGTTCCGGTCAGGTCCCAGTACTCGGCGGTGCGGAAGGCGATGCGCTCGCGCTCACGCTCGACGACGAGGCGGGTGGCCACCGACTGGACGCGTCCGGCCGACAGCCGCGGCATGACCTTCTTCCACAGGACCGGCGAGACCTCGTAGCCGTAGAGGCGGTCGAGGATGCGGCGGGTCTCCTGGGCGTCGACCATGCGCTGGTTCAGCTCGCGCGGGTTGGCGACGGCGTCGCGGATCGCGTCCTTGGTGATCTCGTGGAAGACCATCCGGTGGACGGGGACCTTGGGCTTGAGGACTTCCTGCAGGTGCCACGCGATGGCTTCGCCCTCGCGGTCCTCATCGGTGGCGAGGAAGAGTTCGTCGGACTCGGCCAGCAGCTCCTTGAGCTTCCTGACCTGGGCCTTCTTGTCCGCGTTGACGACGTAGATCGGCGCGAAGTCGTGCTCGACGTCCACTCCGAGGCGGCGGACCTCGCCGGTGTACTTGTCGGGAACCTCCGCCGCGCCGTTCGGGAGGTCGCGGATGTGCCCGACGCTCGCCTCGACGACGTATCCGGGGCCGAGGTAGCCCTTGATGGTCTTCGCCTTGGCTGGGGACTCGACGATGACGAGTCGGCGGCCGCCCTTTGCGGTCTCGCTAGTCGGGGACAACTTGGCTCTTCTCTCCGGTCGGCACTCGGTCGCAGTACGGCGACGCTGCGGAGTGTGACGGTACAACCCGCCCCCGTGTCAAACGGCACAAGCCCGCAACGGCCACTCGAACGGTAACCCGACAAGTGCCGTTTCTGCCGCCCGGATGCCGCGCCGGGGCGTTCCCGATCACCGGGCTGGGTGGCCGCGGGGCCGTCTGGCCGCGCCCTCTCAGCCGCTCCCCCGCCTGCTCCGACCTCGGCTTTCGGGGCCGGATCCGGGGCCGCGTCCCGGGCCTCCCGGGCCCCTGGAACCCGGTGCCGGAGCCGCGCGGGGCGACCCGGCCCGAGGGCGGTCGACGCCCTGCCGGCGAGCCCGTCCGGCGACACGGCCACGAGGGGGCGCACGCCCGGCGCCACCGGCGCACGGTGGTGGTGGACGCACGCCCCCGTCAGGCTTGCAGAGCGGCCCCGAGCAGCGGGAACACGGCCTTCGCGAAGATCGCCGGACCGTCTTCCGCGCCGCTCCCCCTTACCCCCGGACCACTCTCGGGATCCCCCCGGATCCCGCTGCCCAGGAGCCTGCCAGCCCTGTGGGTACGGCGGGCGAACCCCGGGTTACATCACGGGGTCGACTACCGCGCGGGACCCGTCACGGGGTCCAGGAAGCCCTGCTCGACCAGCAGCCGGATGGCCTCAGGAGTGCGGTCCCGCAGCACGACCGGGTCTTCCTGGACCAGCTGGGCGATCGCGTCCAGGATCCGGCCCGCGGTCAGTGAGCCGTCACACACTCCGGCGAAGCCGGCGCCGACCGTGTCGACCTTCGTGGCGCGCCGCATTCCGCGGTTCTGCCGGAGCACGACGTGTTCCGGATCCTCCGCGCCGGGCGCGCCGACCTGCTCCTGGACCACTTCCTCGGCCAGTGCGAAATAGGCCTCCAGCAGGGCCGCGTCGTCGTGCTGCCGCAGGTAGTCCTGGCGCGCGAAGTGGGCCAGGACGGCCTCACCGAGCGGCTGCTCCACCGTGTGGGGCCACTCCTCGACCACGATCGAGGGCTCGGCCGCGTCCGTCCGGCGCAAGGTGATCCAGCCGAAACCGACGGACTTGGTCCCGCGGGCCTCGAACTCGTCCAGCCAGTCCTCGTACCGCCGCGCGTACTCGGCCGGGTCGGTCCGGTGGTCGCCCGCGTCGCGCAGCCACAGCTCCGCGTACTGCGTCACGTCCTGCACGTCACGCTGCACGATCCAGGCGTCACAGCCGCGCGGCACCCAGGAGCGCAGCCGGTCACGCCAGTCCTCGCCGTCCACGTGCTGCCAGTTGCCGAGGAACTGCGCGTACCCGCCCGGGTTGAGCCGCGCGCCGGCCTCCTGCACCAGGGTCCGGCACAGGTCGTCGCCGCCCATACCCCCGTCCCGGTACGTCAGCCGGGCGCCGGGGGAGATCACGAACGGCGGGTTCGACACGATGAGGTCGTACGTGGCCTCGCCGACCGGCTCGAAGAGCGACCCCGTGAGCAGCTCCGCTTCCGGGGCCCCCGACAGGGCCAGCGTCAGACGGGTGAATTCCAGGGCCCTGGGGTTGACGTCGGTGGCGGTGACCCTGATGGCGTGCCGGGACGCGTGCAGCGCCTGGATTCCGGATCCGGTGCCGACGTCGAGTGCGGAGCCGACCGGGGTGCGGACGGTGATCCCGGCCAGGGTGGTGGAGGCGCCGCCGACGCCGAGGACCACGCCCTCCTCGCGGCTGCCGATCCCGCCGGCCCCGCCGACGGAGCAGCCGAGGTCGGAGACGATGAACCAGTCCTCGCCGTCCGGGCCTCCGTACGGGCGCACGTCGACAGTGGCGTGCACCCTGTCCTCGCCGTCGGCGACCTCCTCCAGCCGCAGCCAGCCGTCGGCCAGCGCGGCATCGACGGGCAGCGCCCGCGCGGCGTGCTCGTACGGCTCCGGCTGCTGGAGCAGGAACAGCCGGACCAGGCTCGCGAGCGCTCCGTCGCCCGGGCCACGGGTGGCGCGCAGGGCAGGGACGGTCTCGCTGCGGGCCAGCGCGGCGTAGGCGGGGGCGCCGAGCAGGTCGAGCAGCCCGTCGGCGGTGAAACCGGCGGCGAGCAGGGCGGCGCGGAGCTCGGGGGCGCGGTCGGGCTTGGGGAGGCTGGTGGTACTCACGCGTCCATTGTGTCCGCTGGGACGCGTCCTGCCGATCACACCGGGCCCGCAGCCGCGAAAGGGCGGCCGCGGCCCCTTCCGGGCCCCCGGCCGCCCCAGGGCGTGTGCGCACGGAACACGGCCCGAGCGGGCCGGCCGTGCTGCTAGGAGGCCGCCGGTGCCGTCGTCACCTGGCAACCCTTCTGCCCGTTGATCGCCGTGCCGAGGCCACCCGCCTTGAGCTGGGCGAGCGCGTCCTGACCGCCCTTCGTCACGTCCTTGAGCCCGCCCGCGACCTCCTTGAGGCCGTCGGCGAACTTCGCCTTGTCCTGGGGGTCGAGGGCGTCGGTCTTCGCCTTCAGGTCGGCGTAGCCCGTGGAGGTCGTCTCGAAGCCCTTGGCCGCCGCCTCCTGGGTCGCGGCGCCGTTCTTGACCGGCGGAACGCCCGCCGACCGCAGGGCGTCGGCCATCGCCTTGTACGACTCGGTCATGGTCGCGAAGGCCGCCGAGTCGGTCTTCTGGACCTCGTCGGGCTTGCTGCTTTCCGAGGCCACCCGCTTGATCTCGACGTTGGCGGCTTCGATCTTCTCGATCTGGGGCTGCCACTGGTCGCAGACCTTCTTGGCCCAGGAGCCGGCCTTCTGGTCGGTCTCGTCCCCGCCGCATCCGGACAGGACGAGCATCAGTGCCGCACCGCCCGACAACGCGGCCGCAATCTTCTTGTTCACCGGATTGGTCCCTTCGAAGGCTCTCGGCCCGGAAGATACACGTCCGGCCTCCGGGGACGCACAAAGGCGGACAGACGGCGCGTGAGTCCGCGCCGCCCATCCGCCTTTCGGGCGTACCGGCCGGCCCTGCCCGGCCCCGCCCGTGCCGCGGGGGAGGTCTGCAGGTCAGGAGACCGTCGCCGGGTCGGCCGACTGGGCCACCCGCTCGGCGGCTCCGCCGTCGGTCTCGTCGCCGACGGCGATGCCACGGCGCTTGGAGATGTAGACCGCGCCGATGATGACCCCGATCGCGAGGACGGCCACGACGGCCCGCACGAGCGGGCTGCTGTCCCCGCCGTAGCTGAACTGCACGACCGCGGGGGCGATCAGCAGCGCGACCAGGTTCATGACCTTGAGCAGCGGGTTGATCGCGGGACCCGCGGTGTCCTTGAACGGGTCGCCGACCGTGTCGCCGATGACGACCGCCTCGTGGGCCTCACTGCCCTTGCCGCCGTGGTGACCGTCCTCCACGAGCTTCTTCGCGTTGTCCCACGCGCCGCCGGAGTTGGCGAGGAAGACCGCCATCAGGGTGCCCGTGCCGATGGCGCCGGCGAGGAAGGAGCCGAGCGCGCCCACGCCGAGGGAGAAGCCCACGGCGATCGGGGTGAGCACGGCGAGCAGGCCGGGCGTGGCGAGCTCGCGCAGCGCGTCCTTGGTGCAGATGTCCACGACGCGCCCGTACTCGGGCTTCTCGCTGTAGTCCATGATCCCGGGGTGCTCGCGGAACTGGCGGCGCACCTCGTAGACGACGGCTCCCGCGGAGCGGGAGACGGCGTTGATGGCGAGGCCGGAGAACAGGAACACCACGGCCGCGCCCAGGATCAGCCCGACGAGGTTGTTGGGCTGTGCGATGTCCAGGCTGAGGTTCAGCTCCCCGGCCTTGGCACCGACTTCCTTGACCGCGGCGGCGATCGCGTCGTTGTACGAGCCGAAGAGCGCCGCCGCGGCGAGCACGGCCGTGGCGATGGCGATGCCCTTGGTGATGGCCTTCGTGGTGTTGCCCACGGCGTCCAGGTCGGTCAGGACCTGCGCACCGGCGCCCTCGACGTCGCCGGACATCTCGGCGATGCCCTGGGCGTTGTCGGAGACGGGCCCGAAGGTGTCCATGGCGACGATGACGCCGACGGTGGTGAGCAGGCCGGTGCCGGCCAGGGCCACCGCGAAGAGCGCGAGCAGGATCGACGTACCGCCGAGCAGGAACGCGCCGTAGACGCCGAGGCCGATGAGCAGCGCCGTGTAGACGGCGGACTCCAGGCCCACCGAGATCCCGGCGAGGACGACGGTGGCGGCTCCCGTCAGGGAGGACTTGCCGATGTCCCGGACGGGGCGCCGGTTGGTCTCGGTGAAGTAGCCGGTCAGCTGCTGGATCAGGGCCGCGAGCACGATGCCGATGGCGACGGCGACGACGGCCAGGATCCGCGGGTCACCGGTGTGGTTGGTGATCGCCGGGTTCTCGACGCCGACGAGCTCCTTGTAGGTGGCCGGCAGGTAGGCGTAGACGGCGATCGCGACCAGCGCCAGGGAGATCACGGCGGAGATGAAGAAGCCGCGGTTGATGGCGGTCATGCCGCTGCGGTCGCTGCGGCGCGGGGAGACCGCGAAGATGCCGATCATCGCGGTGATGACGCCGATCGCGGGCACGATCAGCGGGAAGGCGAGTCCCAGGTCGCCGAAGGCGGCCTTGCCGAGGATGAGCGCGGCCACCAGGGTGACGGCGTAGGACTCGAAGAGGTCGGCCGCCATTCCGGCGCAGTCTCCGACGTTGTCGCCCACGTTGTCGGCGATGGTCGCGGCATTGCGCGGGTCGTCCTCCGGAATGCCCTGCTCGACCTTGCCGACCAGGTCGGCGCCGACGTCGGCGGCCTTGGTGAAGATTCCGCCGCCCACGCGCATGAACATCGCGATCAGGGCGGCACCGAGACCGAAGCCCTCCAGGACCTTGGGGGCGTCGGCGGCGTAGACCAGGACGACGCAGGAGGCGCCCAGGAGGCCGAGGCCGACGGTGAACATGCCGACGACGCCGCCCGTCCGGAAGGCGATCTTCATCGCCTTGTGGGAGACCTCGGTCAGGTCCCTGGCGGGCTCCCCCTCGGCCGGGGTGGCCTCACGTGCGGCAGCGGCGACGCGGACGTTGGCGCGGACCGCCAGGCGCATGCCGATGTAGCCGGTGGCGGCCGAGAAGATGGCGCCCACGAGGAAGAAGGCGGAGCGCCCGCCCCGCTGCGTCCAGTCGTCGGCGGGGAGCAGGAAGAGCAGGAAGAAGACCACGACGGCGAAGATGCCGAGGGTGCGCAGCTGCCGGCCGAGGTAGGCGTTGGCGCCTTCCTGGACGGCTGCGGCGATCCTCTTCATGCTGTCGGTTCCCTCGTCGGCGGCGAGGACCTGGCGGACCAGGATCTGCGCGACGACGAGTGCGGCGAGTGCCACGGCCGCGATGACGATCACGATGAGCCGATTGTCATCGGTGAGTACTGCAGCTGCCAGATCCGTGGTGCGATCCGGCGCAATGGGGGTGAAGAGCCCCGTCATTCGTCCTCCTTGACGTGATGAGCTCAAGATGTGGACGGATTGTAGGGAGCGCGCCCCGATCAAAACAGTGCGCAGGAAACGCAATTGGCGTGCTCTCGCTCCTCAGCAATAGATCGCGTCACTCCATTACCCTCGAAAGTGGTAATGGGGCAAAGGCATTGACGCCTCATCATTGATCTAGAGAAGATCCGGAGAAATGAAAAAGGCCCTGCTCAGCAGGGCCTTGATAAAGATCCGAAGATACGAAGGATTAAGCACCGGCGGATGGCGGAAGGTCTCAGGGAAGCTCGGAGACCCCGGAGACGGGCCAGCTCATCCGGATGGTCCCGCCCGATTCACCGTTGCTCACCTCGACGTCGTCGACGAGCCCGCTGATCACCGCGAGACCCATCTCGTCCTCGGTCTCGCCCTCGGACTCCAGGACGGCGGTGATGCCGGGCACGGCGTCGGCCGCGCTGCCGGACGGCCCGGGGACCTCGTCGCCGACCTCGATGGAGAACACCTTGTCGTCCTCGGTCAGCACCACCCGGACGGGCGCGGTCAGTCCGTTGCTCCGATGGAGTCCGACGGCACGCGAACAGGCCTCACCCACGGCGAGGCGGACCTCGTCGAGGACGGCTTCCTCCACGCCGACCCGGCGCGCCACGGCGGCCGCGACCAGGCGGGCCGTCCGGACGTGTTCGGGCTGGGCGCTGAAGCGCAGTTCAACGGTGGCCATGCGCATCCCCCTCGGACTACGGGCGTGCCTTGACAGGGGCCCGGGCCGACCATGGCCCGGTACCCCCGCTCTCCTTGCCGGCCCCCTGCCGCCCGGAGGCCACAGGAAGCCGCGCGGAGCCGTCAGTCGGTGGCGTTGACGGCGTCTTCCACCGTGGTGTGAATCGGAAACACCTTGGTCAGACCGGTGATGCGGAAGATCTTCAGGATGCGCTCCTGGTTGCACACCAGACGGAGCGAGCCCTCGTGCGCACGGACGCGCTTGAGGCCGCCCACGAGCACACCAAGACCGGTGGAGTCGAGGAAGTCCACCCGCTCCATGTCGACAACCAGGTGGTAGCTGCCGTCGTTCACCAACTCGACCAACTGCTCGCGCAGCTTGGGCGCGGTATACACATCAATCTCGCCACCGACCTCCACGACCGTACGGTCGCCGACAGTGCGAGTCGACAGGGACAGGTCCACGGATCCTCCAGCACCTTGCTATCGAGCGACGCCCCCTCACCCGAAGGTAGGCGAGGGATTGGCTGCCGCGATGGCATTCAATCACTTACCGGCAGGCGCGCACGACGCCTTCGGACCATTGTCCCGCACGCCGGTGACACACTCGGTTCCGATGGCCAACACATCTGGTCCCGGACGGCCCACGGCACCCGCGGACCCACGACCCACCCCCGACGCGGTCCTGGACCGCCTGTCACGGGGGCCTTCCCGTGCTGCGCGCATCACCCATACGGAGCACTTGCCCCCTCGGGCGGGTCGTCATGCAGTCTGGCCGGACCGCATCCGAACAGACGTCGTAGCCGCAATCGGATCGGCCGGAATCGACCATCCGTGGGAACACCAGGCCGCGGCGGCCGAGCTCGCCCTCGACGGAACGTCCGTGGTCGTGGCCACCGGAACCGCCTCGGGCAAGTCCCTCGCCTACCTCGCGCCCGTGCTCTCCGCCCTCGCGGACGGCGCCGAGGCCCCGAACGGCCGGGGCGCGACCGCCCTGTACCTGGCCCCCACCAAGGCCCTGGCGGCCGACCAGCGGCGCGCCGTACGGGAACTGGCCGCCCCGCTGGGCAACGCCGTACGCCCCGCGGTCTACGACGGGGACACGCCCGTCGAGGAGCGCGAATGGGTGCGGCAGTACGCGAACTACGTCCTGACCAACCCCGACATGCTGCACCGCGGGATCCTGCCGGCCCACCCCCGCTGGTCCTCCTTCCTGCGGGCCCTGCGCTACGTCGTGATCGACGAGTGCCACACCTACCGCGGGGTCTTCGGCTCCCATGTGGCACAGGTGCTGCGGCGACTGCGGCGGCTCTGCGCCCGTTACGGCGCGGAACCCGTCTTCCTGCTGGCCTCCGCCACCGCGAGCGACCCGGCGGCCGCCGCGTCCCGGCTGACCGGCGTACGGGTGACCGAGATCACCGACGACGCCTCGCCGCGGGGCGAGGTGGTCTTCGCCCTCTGGGAGCCGCCGCTCCTGACCGAGCTGCGCGGCGAGAAAGGTGCCCCCGTACGCCGTACGGCCACCGCCGAGACCGCCGACCTGCTGACCGACCTGGTGGTCCAGGGGGTCCGCACGGTCGCCTTCGTCCGCTCCCGGCGCGGAGCCGAGCTGATCTCCGTGATCGCCCAGGAACGGCTCGCGTCCGTCGACCGTTCGCTGCCCCGGCGCGTCGCCGCGTACCGGGGCGGCTACCTCCCCGAGGAGCGCCGGGCCCTGGAGCGGGCCCTGCACTCCGGCGAGCTGCTCGGGCTGGCCGCCACGACGGCCCTGGAGCTGGGCGTGGACGTATCCGGCCTGGACGCCGTGCTGATCACCGGCTACCCGGGCACCCGGGCCTCCCTGTGGCAGCAGGCGGGCCGCGCGGGGCGCTCGGGCCAGGGCGCCCTGGCCGTACTGGTCGCCCGGGACGACCCGCTGGACACCTACCTCGTCCACCACCCGGAGGCGCTGTTCCAGCGGCCGGTGGAGGCCACCGTCCTGGACCCCGACAACCCGTACGTCCTCGCCCCGCACCTCTGCGCGGCGGCAGCGGAGCTGCCGCTGACCGACGCCGACCTGGAACTCTTCGGCCCGGCGACCGAGGAACTCCTTCCTCAGCTCGAAGCGGCGAAACTGCTGCGCCGCCGGGCGACCGCCTGGCACTGGACCCGCCGGGAACGGGCCTCGGACCTGACCGACATCCGGGGCGGCGGCGGCCGCCCGGTGCAGATCGTGGAAGCCTCGACCGGCCGGCTGCTGGGTACGGTCGACGAGTCGGCAGCCCACACCGCAGTCCACGAGGGGGCCGTCCACCTCCACCAGGGCCGCACGTACCTCGTGAAACACCTGGACCTTGAGGACTCGGCGGCCCTCGTGGAGCAGGCGGACCCGCCCTTCACCACCACGGCCCGCGACACCACCTCCATCTCCGTCCTGGAGACCGAGACCGAGATCCCCTGGGGCTCGGCCCGGCTCTGCTTCGGCTCCGTCGAGGTCACCAACCAGGTCGTCTCCTATCTGCGCCGCAAGGTGATCACCGGCGAGGTGCTGGGGGAGGCCAAGCTCGACCTGCCGCCCCGCACCCTGCGCACCCGGGCCGTGTGGTGGACGGTGACCGAGGAGCAGCTCGACGAGGCCCGGATCAGTCCGGAGATCCTGGGCGGCGCCCTGCACGCCGCCGAGCACGCCTCCATCGGCATGCTCCCCCTGTTCGCCACCTGCGACCGCTGGGACATCGGCGGCGTCTCCGTGCCGCTGCATCCCGACACCCTCCTCCCCACGGTCTTCGTCTACGACGGCCACCCCGGCGGCGCCGGCTTCGCGGAGCGCGCCTTCGGCACGGCCCGCGCCTGGCTGACGGCGACCCGCGACGCGATCGCCGCCTGCGAGTGCGAGGCCGGCTGCCCGTCCTGCATCCAGTCCCCCAAGTGCGGCAACGGCAACGAGCCCCTGCACAAGCGCGGCGCCGTCCGACTCCTCACCCGCCTCCTCTCCGAATCCCCGGCCGTCCCGGCCACCACACCCTTCTCGGAATCCCCGGCCGCCTCGGCCGCACCGCTCTCCGACGCGGCCGAGGCCTCCGAAGCCCCGGAGGCCTGACACCGGGGCTCGCCGAGGCCTCCGAGGCCTCCGAGGCCTGACGGGACCCCGCCCCGGCTTTGCGGGGCCCGGCGGGACCCCACGAGGCCTGGTGGGATCCCCCGGGGCCTGGTGGGGCCCCGTGGCCCCGCGTGGCCGCACGGGCCCTGAAGCGACCCGCCGGGCCCGCCGCGGCCTGACGGGATCCGACGCGGGCTGACGGTCCCCACCGCGGCCGGCCCCGCAGCCCACATGGCCCCACATGGCCCCGCGTGGCCTGCTGCGAGCCGCCGAACCGACGCGGCCGCGGGCCCGGAGCCTCAGCCCGGCGCTCGGGGCGGGCCCGACCGGGCCTGCATCGACGCCGTGAACGGGCCGGCCGCGACCCGGGCGGTGACCTCGGCGACCTCGCCCCGGAGCAGGCATCCGCCGAGCGCCGCGTCCTGCGCACGTGCCACCCGCAGGGCCGCCGCACAGGCCGTCTGCGGCCCGTGGGCCCAGGTGACGGCCGCCGCGAGCGCCGCCAGGTCGGCGGCCGCGGCCGCCCGGTGACGGGCCACGACGGCCTGGCCGAGCAACAACACCCCGCCGAACACCGCACCCAGCACCGTCGCCACCAGTGCCGCCCAGACCGTGGCCGAACCCCGGTCCCGGCTCACGGCGGCGGCCCCACGCTGTCCTCCGCCAGGGCCACCGCCTGCGCGCCGAGCCGTACCGGCAGCCTGTCCGGCCCGGGCGCCTGCGCCGCCACCCGGACCCTCCAGAGGTCTCCCACCCGCACCAGCTCCACCCGCGCCCCCGGTGGGGCCGCCTCCCGGGCCGCCGCCTCCGCCACCTCCACCGGCTCCGACCTGGCCGCCGCCCGGGCTCCGGCCCGGGCCGCGTCCACACACCGGATCTGCGCGGCCGCCGCCATCAGGGCCCACACCAGCAGCGCCGCGAACAGCACCAGGGCCGGAATCACCAGGGCGGCCTCCGCCGTGACATATCCCCGGTCGGATTTCCGCCGGGCGCCGCGTGACCCACCCTCAGAACGGCACATCGAGTGCCTTTCCGATGGTCGACTGAAGGGCCGTGGCGACGACTTCGCTCGTCACCACCTTGTAGAGGACGGCCGCGAATGCGCAGGCCGCGATCGTGCCCATCGCGTATTCCGAGGTGGACATCCCCCGGTCTCCCCCGCGCCCCCTGAGCGCCGCCCGCACACGAAACCAGATGATCCTCATGACAACCTCCTGTGTATTTCCGCTGTTGGTGCCTGTGGTCATTGCGACTTCAGGTGTTCGAGAGAAGTCCCGCGGCCATACCGATCACCACCGGTGCGACCCCGATCGAGAGAAAGGCGGGGAGAAAACACAGCCCCACCGGCGCCGTGACGAGAACCGCCGCCCGCTGCGCCCTCGCACCTGCCGTGCGGGCCCGGTCCTCCCGCAGTCCGGACGCGAGCCGGGAGACCGGTTCCGCCGCCGGTGCCCCCGTCCGCGCGGCCCGCTCCAGGCACTCCGCGAGCGCCCGGGCACCAGGTATCTCCGCCAACCTCCCCCACCCGGCGCCCGGTTCGCCGCCGAGCCGCAGTTCCGCCCCGGCCCTGGCCAACCGGTCGCCCACCGGGCCGCCCAGCGACTCCCCCACCACCTCGGCAGCCTCCACCGGACCCGCCCCGGCCGCCAGACACGCGGCCAGCAGGTCTGCGGCGAACGGCAGCTGACGCTCCGCCTCCCGTGGATCCACGCCGGCCGGCGGTCGCACCCTGGTCCGCCGGCGCCGCACACCGAACGCGGCCAGGGCGCCGACCGCCACACCCGTCACCCCGCCTACGAGCACCCAGCCCGCCAGCAGTGCCCCGGCCGGCCCGGCCCACGCGGCCACCACACCCCTCAGCGCGGAGCCGGACACCGGCGCGCGCAGCCCTGGTACGGCTCCCAGCAAGGCCGAGGTCCTGCGTCTGACCGCCCTCGTACGGACGCGCGCCGTCACCTCCGACACCAGCCACAGCGCGACCACGGCCAGGCAGACGGCGATCCCCAGCCTGTGGACGACGAAACCGCCCATCACCGCTCCCCCGCTCGCACGATCCGCCGGCACCACGCCAGCCCGAGCCCCTCCAGCACCCCACCGGCCAGCAGGCAGCCCCACCCCATCGGCGTGTGCAGCAGCACCCGGAGCGGATCCGCGCCCAGCCCGGTGCCGATCAGCAGCCCCACCAGCGGCAGCAGGGCGAGCACCAGCACCGTCGACCTCGCCCCCGCCAACTGGGCCCGCAGCGACTCCTGCCTGTCCCGCTCGGCCCGCAGGGCCCCCTCCAGCCGTTCCAGTCCGGCGGCCAGTCCCGCACCACCGTCCACGGACACCCGCCAGCAGGCCGCCATCCCGGCCAGCCCGTCCGCCCCGGGCTCCCGCGCAGCCTGGCGCAACGCCCCGGGCACATCCCCGCCGAAGGCCGCCGCGGCCAGCACGCCCGTCTCCGCAGCACCCGGCCCGCCGGGGCCGACGGCCGTCCTGCGCATCGCGGCCGTCAGCGCCTGCCCGGGCTGCGCTCCCGCCCGGAGCTCTCCCACCACCGCCCCGCACAAGGCCACCACTTCGGCGGCCCGCGCCGCCCGGGCCCGCTCCCGCGCCCGTACCCGTAGCCACCGGCGCACCAGAGGCACCGCAGCCGCCCCCGCCAGCAGCGGGATCACCGACCCGCCGAGCACCGCGACCACCAGCCCGGCGGCGAGGCAGAGCCACTCCCGCCACCGCACCGCCCGCACCCGTACCGCGATCAGCAGCCGCTCCCTGCGCAGCGGACCGACCGGAGCCGCCGGACCGCCCGCGGCGAGCACCACCTGGGCCCGCCGGGACACCCGGTCGCCGCCGGCCAGCCCCCAGGCGGCCGCCCCGGCGCACAGCACCCCGGCGAACAGCGGCACCGGCAGCCACGCCCCCGCGCTCACCGGACGCCCCGCAGCAGCGGGCGAAGCCGTTCCCAGCCTCGCTCCCGTACGAAGCCCCGGGCGTCCCAGCGCAGCGCCGGTACGGTGACCACCAGTCCGGCGGCGTCCCGCTCCAGCACGTGCACCTCGGCCAGTCGGCGCCGCCCCTCCCGGTCCCGGACCAGGTGGAGCACCAGGGTCAGCGCCGCGGCCAACTGGCTGTGCAGGGCAGCCCGGTCGAGCCCCGCGGCCGTGCCGAGCGCCTCCAGCCGGGCGGGGACATGGGCCGCGGCATTGGCGTGGACCGTTCCGCAGCCACCCTCGTGCCCGGTGTTCAGGGCGGCGAGCAGGTCCGCCACCTCGGCGCCCCGCACCTCGCCCACCACCAGCCGGTCGGGCCGCATCCGCAGCGCCTGGCGGACCAGGTCCGCCAGGGTGACCAGACCCGCCCCCTCCTGATTGGCCGGCCGGGTCTCCAGCCGCACCACGTGCGGATGGTCGGGGCGCAGCTCGGCCGAGTCCTCTGCCAGTACGATCCGCTCACCGGGGCCGACCAGCCCCAACAGGGCACTGAGCAAGGTTGTCTTGCCCGTTCCGGTGCCGCCGGAGACGAGGAACGACAGCCGGGCCTCGACCATGTCCCTGAGCAGTCGGTGCCCACCCGGCGGCAGTGTCCCCGCGGCGACGAGCTCCTCCAGCGTGAACGCCCGCGGCCGCACCACCCGCAGCGAGAGGCAGGCGGAGCCGACCGAGACCGGGGGCAGCACGGCATGCAGCCGGGTGCCGTCGGGCATCCGGGCGTCCACCCAGGGCCGGGCGTCGTCCAGGCGCCGCCCCGCGACGGCGGCCAGCCGCTGGGCGAGCCTGCGCACGGCCTCGGCGTCGGCGAAGGTGACCGCGGTCAGCTCCAGCCCGCCGCCGCGGTCCACCCACACCCGGTCGGGGGCGGCCACCAGCACATCGGTGACGCCCGGATCGGCGAGCAGCGCCTCCAGCGGGCCAGCGCCGACGAGCTCGGACCGTAACTCGGCCGCCACACCGAGCACTTCGGCATCTCCGAGCAGTCTGCCCTGCGCCCGCAGGGCCGCCGCCACCCGCGCCGGGGTCGGCTCCGCCCCGCTCTCGGCGAGCCTGCGGCGCACCGCGTCCAGGAGCACCGCGCTCATGCCGGCACCCCCTGGGCGGAGCCGAGGGCGCGCTGCCAGAAGCCGTCGCAGAAGCGGGCCAGCGCACTCTTTCCCTGGATCCCCGGCGGTTCCCCCTCGGCGACCCGCCCCGGCAGTCCCACCTCGACCGGCACCTCCCCGGCCAGCGGTGCCCCCAACAGGTCTGCCACGGACTCCGGATCGAGGCCGCCCGGGCAGCGCCCCCGTACGACGACGCGCACGTCCCGGGCCACCATCCGCACTCCCGCCGCCACCCGGCCGGCGGCGGCCACCGACCGCAACTCGCCCGGCACCACCATCAGCACCAGGTCGAGCTGGGCCAGCACCTCGGCCACGGGCTCGTCGACGCGCCGTGGGAGGTCGACCACCACCACGCCGCCCCGTCGGCGCGCGGCGGCCACCACGGACCGGACGGCGGAGGGCGGCACCACCACCCGGTCCCCGCGGTCCCAGCTGAGCACGCGGAGGTCGTGCAGCTCGGGCAGGGACTCCTCCAGCGCTCCGGCGCCGACCCGGCCGCGCGAGGCCGCGAAGTCCGGCCAGCGCAGCCCTTCGGCGCTCTCACCCCCCAGCAGGACGTCCATGCCGCCGCCGAGCGGGTCGCCGTCGATGAGGATGGTCCGCTCCCCGGCGCGAGCGGCCCGCAGGGCGAGCGCGCAGGCGAGGGTGGAGGCTCCGGCGCCGCCGCTGCCGCCGATCACCCCCACGGCGAGGGCGGGCCGCCCGGCCCCCTCCACGACGTCGGCGATGCGGTCGACGAGCCGGTTCTCGGCGTCGGGCAGCCGCAGCACCTCCTCGGCGCCGATCTCCACCGCCCGTTGCCACACATGGGGGTCGTCCAGGTCCCGGCCGACGAGGAACACGCCCGCCCTGCGCGGCGCCCCGCGCACCCGCCGGGCGGCGTCGTCGCCGACCAGCACGAGCGGTGCGGATTCCCATCCCGCGCCCCCTGTCTCCCCGCCCGCCCCGCCGTGCCCGGGAACCGCGTGGTGCACGTGCGGCTCGGCGCCCGCCGCGGCACACAGCCGCAGCAGATCGTCGAGCAGCAGCGGGTCCTCGGTGATGATGAGCGGCCGCCCGCCCCCGGGTGCGGATCCGGCCACGGATCCGGGTCCCGGGCCCGCCCCGACCCCCGTCCCCCTTCCGCCGACCACGGACTCCGGCGTTTCACACGACTTCGATCGAGCCACGATCTCCGCCCCCTTCTCGCTGCAAATGCTTCCGCCACGGACTTCGCGGCTGGAATCACCGTGCAGCGATCAGGAAAAAGAAGTGGATCTTGTCGGATAACTGTGGACAACCCATCGGTTGTGAATAACCCCGTCACCCTCTCAGGTGAGTTCCGGAGCGCGGCGGAACCGCTACGCACCGTCACGAGTCTGATGTGGTGAGGGCCTTCGCCGCGACGGCCCCGCACAAGAGGAGGGGCCGGAGGATGGTCACTTGGGGCCGAAGGCAGGGACGCGAACCGCGTCCGGACATGCGACGACCCCCGCCGGGGGGGAGAGCGGGGGTCGTCCCCACGGTCCGACTCGGGGGGGGGAGGAGCCAGACCGGGTTAGCACGGTCGCGAACGATCCGTGACTTCCATGGTGTACCCGAGAGCCTTCTCAGGCAAACCCACGCGCCACACCTTACGCCGAATGGTGGGCGCATATGCTCGGGGCGTGGAAAATCAGCCCTTGCCGCACTCCTCGCCTCGCACCGCAGCCTTCTTCGACCTGGACAAGACGGTCATTGCGAAGTCGAGCACCTTGACGTTCAGCAAGTCCTTCTACCAAGGCGGCCTGATCAACCGGCGAGCCGTGTTGCGCACCGCGTACACGCAGTTCATCTTCCTGGCCGGCGGCGCCGACCACGACCAGATGGAACGAATGCGGGAGTACCTGTCCGCCCTCTGCAAGGGATGGAACGTGCAGCAGGTGCGGGAGATCGTCGCCGAGACCCTGCACGACCTCATCGACCCGATCATCTACGACGAGGCCGCGTCCCTGATCGAGGCCCACCACACCGCGGGCCGCGACGTGGTGATCGTGTCCACCTCCGGCGCGGAAGTCGTCGAACCCATCGGCGAGATGCTCGGCGCGGACCGGGTCGTCGCCACCCGCATGGTCGTGGGTGAGGACGGCTGCTTCACCGGCGAGATCGAGTACTACGCCTACGGACCCACCAAGGCGGAGGCGGTGCGCGAGCTCGCCGAGTCCGAGGGGTACGACCTCTCCCGCTGCTACGCCTACAGCGACTCGGCCACCGACGTCCCGATGCTCGAAGCGGTCGGACACCCGCATGCCGTCAACCCCGACCGGGCACTGCGGCGGGAAGCCGTGGCACGCGAATGGCCGGTCCTGGTCTTCAACCGGCCCGTGCGGCTGAAGCAGCGTCTCCCCGGGCTGTCCATGCCCGCCCGGCCCGCCCTCGTCGCCGCGGCGGCCGTGGGGGCGGCAGCCGCCACGGCCGGGCTGGTCTGGTACGCGAGCCGGCGCCGCGCCCATGCGCTGGCCGCGGCTCGTTCTGTCTGAATGTCCTGACCTGCGCGGATAAGGCCTGTCCGGTTCGCCCCTCGTCGCCCCGGAAAGTAAAAAGTGGAGCGAGGGGTTTCGCATGGCTCCGAAGCGGAGTACAAATAAAGCAACGGCCCGCGAGACCAAAGAACATCCGAGAGGATCATCTTTAAAACGCAGTAAGGCCCACGGACCGAAGCATGAGCGCCGAGCACCCACGCGACGTCGACCCGTCGATTACGGGCCAGCCGCACCAGGTGACGGGCAAAGACCCCGACCTGATGGGCAACTATCGAGGACGCTTGGTAACTGGGCGTGAATGCCAGCGGCGACACCAAAGCAAGACGGTGTCGCCGCAACCCATGTCCGGGCCCGAAAGCCCCCAGGTCCGGGCGCGGAAGCCCCGGTCACACGGCCTGACGGGCGGGCGGAACGACCGGCTCAGGCCGCGCCGCGCTGCAGGGCCTCGCAGACCGCCGTCGACTCGCGGACGCCGAGCTCGACCGCCCGGCCGCAGTGCGCGATCCAGGCGGACATGCCCTCCGCCGTCCCGGAGACGTAGCCCTCGAAAGCGGCCAGGTAGGCGTCGCTCCCCTGCTCGGCGTGGCCGACCTCCGCCGGGCAGATGGCCTTCGGATCCAGCCCGCTGTTGATCAGGACGATCCGCTCGGCCGCCCGTGCGACCAGCCCGTTGCACGAGGCGAACGGACGCAGCGCCAGCAGTTCGCCGTGCACCACCGCGGCCGTGATCAGAGCCGGGGCCGAGCCGCCCGCGATGATCAGACGGGAAAGCCCGTCGAGCCGGCCTGCCACCTCCTCGGCACTCGGCAGCGGGAGCTCGACCAGGGGCTCGGTCACCGGCTCGCCGGCCAGCCGGGGGCGGCCCACCACGTCACCGTCCGCCGTCGACCCGCACGCCACCAGATGCAACCGCGCCAGCACCCGCAGCGGCGACTGCCGCCAGATACTCAGCAGCTGGCCTGCCTCCGCCGTGAGCCGCAGCGCCGCACCCACCGTCAGCGCTTCGGGCTCCGACCCGAAGTCGGTGCGGCGGCGCACCTCTTCCAGCGCCCAGTCCGCACCGGACAGCGCCGCACTCCCGCGGGCGCCGCGCAGGGCGGCCTCCGAGGTGATCTCACCGCTGCGGCGGCGCATCACCCGGTGCCCGTAGACGCGGTCCACGGCCTTGCGTACGGAATCCACGGACTCGGCGACACCAGGCAGCCCGGCCACGGGGGCCAGCGGGTCAGAAGCGCTACTCATAAGTAGGGAGCCTACGCACTGCGCACCCATAGCACCGACCCCTCCTTGGAGTGGTCTTCTTCACTCACCTTGACAACACAGCGCTATCGACCCGCTACGCTTTGTGAACATGAAGATCGCTTTCGTAGGAAAGGGCGGCAGCGGCAAGACGACCCTGTCCTCCCTCTTCATCCGCCACCTCGCCGCCAATGAGGCCCCTGTCGTCGCGGTGGACGCCGACATCAACCAGCACCTGGGCGCCGCGCTCGGGCTCACCGAGGAAGAGGCCGCCGGGCTGCCCGCCCTCGGCGCGCACCTGCCCCTGATCAAGGAGTACCTGCGCGGCTCCAATCCGCGCATCGCCTCCGCCGACACGATGATCAAGACCACTCCGCCCGGCCGGGGCTCGCGTCTGCTGCGCGTCACCGAGGACAACCCGGTCTACGAGGCCTGCGCACGCACGCTCCTGCTCGACGGGGAGCCCGTACGGCTCATGGCCACCGGCCCGTTCACCGAGGCCGACCTGGGCGTGGCCTGCTACCACTCCAAGGTCGGAGCGGTCGAGCTCTGCCTCAACCACCTGGTCGACGGCCCCGACGAGTACGTGGTCGTCGATATGACAGCCGGCTCGGACTCCTTCGCCTCCGGCATGTTCACCCGCTTCGACGTGACCTTCCTGGTCGCCGAACCGACCCGCAAGGGCGTCTCCGTCTACCGCCAGTACAAGGAGTACGCACGGGACTTCGGGGTCGCGCTGAAGGTCATCGGCAACAAGGTGCAGGGCCCCGAGGACATCGAGTTCCTCCAGGACGAGGTGGGCGAGGACCTGCTGGTCACCGTCGGGCACTCCGACTGGGTGCGGGCGATGGAGAAGGGCCGGCCGGCCCCCTTCGAGCTGCTGGAGGCCTCCAACCGGTTCGCCCTGCAGGAGCTCCAGGACGCCGCCGACGACTCCTACGCACACCGCGACTGGGCCCGGTACACGGAGCAGATGGTGAGCTTCCACCTCAAGAACGCGGAGAGCTGGGGCAACGCCAAGACCGGGGTCGACCTGGCGGACCAGGTCGACCCCGGCTTCGTCCTGCGCGAAGGGGCCGAGGCGCTCGTCAGCCCTCGTCCGCACTCCCCCCGGCCGGCTCCGCAGCCGGCTTGACGCCTGCGGGGGCGGCCGGCGCCGCCGGCGGCCCCGCGGTCAGGAACTTCGCCCAGCCCTCCTTCGGCGCCTCGCCGACGTCGAGGGTGCGCATCCACTCCAGGGCCTTGGGGTCCTGTGCGTCGAGCCAGTCCGCCAGCTCCCGGAACGGGACGCAGCGGACCTCCTTCTGCGTGCACATGGTCTTGATGGACTCCTCGACGGCACGCATGTAGGTGCCGCCGTTCCAGGACTCGAAGTGGTTGCCGATGATCAGCGGCGCACGGTTGCCCTGGTAGACGCGGTCGAAGGCCTCCCGCAGGCCGTCGCGCATCTGGTCACCCCAGTACGCGTGCTGGGAGGGGTCGCCCTGCGAGGTCGTCCCGGACTGGTTGACCATGTAGTTGTAGTCCATGCTCAGGGTGTCGAAGGCACGCCCCGGCATGGGTACCAGCTGGAGCGGGATGTCCCAGAGCCCGTCCGTCTTCTTGGGCCAGATCTGCTTGCTGATGCCGCTGGAGTCGTAGCGGAAGCCCATGTCCTTCGCCGCCAGCATGAAGTTCTTCTGACCTTCGAGGCAGGGCGTGCGGGCGCCGATGAGTTCCTTGTCGTAGTTGAACGGGAGCGCCGCCTGGTCCTTCAGGCCGGAGTTGGTCTTCCAGTTCTTGACGAAGGACTTGGCCTGGTTGATCTCGCTCTTCCACTCCTCCACGGACCAGGTGCCGACGCCGCCGTCGGGGCCGCAGAAGTGCCCGTTGAAGTGCGTGCCGATCTCGTTGCCCTCCAGCCAGGCCGAGCGGACCTGGGTGGCGGTGTCCTTGATGCCCTGGAGGTCGCCGAAGCCGATGTCGGAACGGCCGGGCTCGTGCTGGGGCGCCGTATAGAGGGAACGTTTCTCCTCCGGGAGCATGTAGACGCCGCTGAGGAAGTACGTCATGCGGGCGTTGTACTTCTTGCCGACCTCGCGGAAGTGCGAGAAGAGCTTCTGGCTGTCCTCGCCGGCCCCGTCCCACGAGAACACCACGAACTGCGGCGGCTTTTCGCCCGGCTTGAGCTTCTGCGGCTTCTGCACGTTCGGCTGGGTGCCGGTGTACGCGGTCGAACCGTCACCGATGGGGCGGTTGACGCTTCCCGGAGCCTCCGGGGCGGCGGCGCCCTTCAGCGCGTTCGGCGCCCCGGGAGCCGGGGACTTGGCGGGCTCCGAGGTGCTGCACCCGGCGGCTCCCAGGACCAGCGCCGTGGCGACCAGGCCGCCGGCGATCTTCTTCGTGGCGGCGATCATCCGCCCCACCTCTCCCTCGCAGTTCCATCGCAGGACTTCCGCGCCGCAACGTCCCACGGGGTCGACTTCGAAGAAGGTATGACAAGCCGGACAAAATGCTTAATCACCCCTGAGCGCTAATTCATAGGCCATTTGCCCGTATTATTCACCGCTCACCTTTACTCTCCATTACCATTCCATTACTGAGTGTTGAGACTCCCGCCGCTTCATCCCTCCCCAGAGGAGACGGGACCCCATGACAGCCACCTCCCCCTCACGCACCACCCCACAGATCCGCAAGGACTTTCCCGCAGATCTCTCCGCCTCCATCGCCGTCTTCCTGATCGCCCTGCCCCTCTCGCTCGGCATCGCCCTGGCCACCGGCGCACCGCTCCAGGCGGGGCTGGTCGCCGCGGCGGTCGGCGGGATCGTCGCGGGGTGGCTCGGGGGTGCCCCGCTCCAGGTGAGCGGGCCCGCGGCCGGACTCACCGTGGTCACGGCCGAGTTGATCCAGCGTTACGGATGGCGCACCACCTGCGCGATCACCGTGCTCGCCGGTCTCTGCCAGCTGTGTCTCGCCGCCCTGCGCACGGCGCGGTCGGCCCTCATGGTGAGCCCGGCCATCGTGCACGGCCTGCTCGCCGGAATCGGCGTGACGATCGCCCTCGCCCAGCTGCACATCGTGCTCGGCGGCAATCCCCAGAGCTCCGCCGTGGCCAACGTCCGGGGGCTGCCAGCCCAATTGGCCGACCTGCATCCCGCGGCACTCGGAGTCAGCGCCCTGACCCTGGCCGTCCTGCTCGCCTGGCCGTGGCTGCCCGGACGGGCCGGCCGGGTCCTGCGCAAGGCCCCCGCCGCGCTGGCCGCCGTGGCCGTGGCCACCGCTGCCGCCGCGCTGGCCGGGCTCGCCCTGCCCCGGGTGGACCTGCCCTCCTGGCGCAGCCACGCCCTTCCCGAGCTGCCCGACGGCCCGGTCCTCGGCATCCTCGCCGCCGTCCTGACCATCGCCCTCGTCGGCAGTGTGCAGTCCCTGCTCTCCGCGGTCGCGACCGACAAGCTGATCGCCTCCGAGCGGCGTACGGACAACCGCCCCCCGCGTACCGACCTCAACCGTGAGCTCTGGGGGCAGGGTGCGGCGAACATCGTCTCCGGGGCGCTCGGCGGACTGCCCGTCTCGGGTGTGGCCGTCCGGAGCGTGGCCAACGTCAAGTCCGGTGCGGTCAGCCGGAGATCGACCATGCTGCACGGCCTCTGGGTGGTGCTGGCGGCCGGCCTGCTCGTCCCGGTCCTCGACCTGATCCCGCTCGCCGCGCTGGCCGCCCTCGTCATGGCGGTCGGCATCCAGATGGTCAGCATCACGCACCTGCGCAGCGTCACCCGGCACCGCGAGGTCCTGGTCTACGGAACGACCATCGTCGCCGTGGTGCTCGGCGGGGTCCTGGAGGGCGTGGCCATCGGTATCGCGGTGGCCGTCGCGCTGGCCCTGCACCGGCTGGCCCGTACCCGCATCACCGTGGAACAGCTGGAGGGAGGCGCCCACCGGGTCAGGGCACGAGGGCAGTTGACCTTCCTCGCGGTGCCCCGGCTGAGCCGGGTGCTGAACCAGATTCCGCACCACGGGCACGCGGTGGTCGAGCTGGACGGCTCGTTCATGGACCACGCGGCCTACGAAACGCTGCACGACTGGCAGGATTCCCACCTGGCGCACGGGGGCTCGCTGGAGGTCACCGGCCGCGCCGGATCGTCGGCGCGGCTGCCCGAAGCCGTGGCCGGAACCGTGCCCGGAGCCGCGCCCGGAGCCGCGCGCGACGACGGGTCCGACGGCGGACCCCACGGCGGAAGCCACCGCGCCGACCGGTCCCGCCGCGCGCCGCATCGCGGCGCGCACCAGTGCTGCCGCCCCTGGACGCCCTGGCAGAACCACTGCGACCACCGCCCGACCGGAACCCGTACGACCACGGCCGCGGACGCGGCCGAGGCAGCCGCGGCGGCCACCGAGGCGAAGGCGGAGGCCGCCGGGCAGAACGGCTCGGCCGCGCCCCGGCGGCGCGGCGCGGGCCAACTGGCCAGCGGGATCGGCGCCTTCCAGCGCGACACCGCGCCCCACGTGCGGGACGAGCTGGCCCGGCTGGCCCGCGAGGGGCAGCGGCCCTCCCAGCTCTTCCTCACCTGCGCGGACTCCCGCCTGGTGACCAGCATGATCACGGCCAGCGGGCCGGGCGACCTGTTCACGGTCCGCAATGTCGGCAATCTGGTCCCGCTGCCCGGCGCGGAGTCCACCGACGACTCCGTCGCCGCGGCCATCGAGTACGCCGTGGACGTGCTGCAGGTGGACAGCATCACGGTGTGCGGGCACTCGGGCTGCGGTGCCATGCAGGCCCTGCTCTCCTCCACGCCCGGCGCCCCGATGACCCCGCTGCGCCGCTGGCTGAAACACGGACTGCCCAGCCTGGACCGGATGGCCAGCCGCCACCACGCCTGGGCCCGGATCTCGGGCAGGCTCCCGGCGGACGCGGTGGAGCAGCTGTGCCTGACCAATGTGGTCCAGCAGCTGGAGCACCTGCGGGCCCATGAATCGGTGGCCAGGCGGCTCGCCGAGGGCACCCTGGAGCTGCACGGGATGTACTTCCACGTGGGTGAGGCGCAGGCGTATCTCCTGTCCGAGGGTGAGGACTTCTTCGACTGCAGGGTCTTCGACAGCGTCGGCCAGCACGCCTGAACCGATACCCTCCCGTATTCGTGCAATCGTTTGGCCCCTCCCCGCCCCTGCAGCGGGGAGGGGCCGTTCGCACTCCGTTCTCGCGCGGGCCGGATCGTGATATAGGTCTAAACCAATTCTCGGCTACCCCTTGTCACCTGGGCCGCTGACTGATGAGCTATGCCCGGGGACACAACGGACACCCTGGGAAAGGGAGATGTCGTGAGCAATGAGAGCCTGGCCAATCTGCTCAAGGAGGAGCGGCGGTTCGCACCGCCCGCCGATCTGGCCGCCGCCGCCAACGTGACCGAGGCTGCGTACACACAGGCCGACGCGGACCGGCTGGGCTTCTGGGCCGAGCAGGCCCGGCGGCTGACCTGGGCCACCGAGCCGACGGAGACGCTCGACTGGACGAACCCACCCTTCGCGAAGTGGTTCGCGGACGGCAAGCTCAACGTCGCGTACAACTGCGTGGACCGCCACGTCGAGGCCGGCAACGGCGACCGCGTCGCGATCCACTTCGAGGGCGAGCCCGGCGACAGCCGGTCGATCACCTACGCCGAGCTCAAGGACGAGGTCTCCAAGGCCGCCAACGCCCTGACCGAGCTGGGCGTCGAGGCCGGCGACCGGGTCGCCGTCTACCTGCCGATGATCCCCGAGGCGGTCGTCGCGATGCTCGCGTGCGCCCGCGTCGGCGCCGCGCACTCCGTGGTCTTCGGCGGTTTCTCCGCCGACGCCGTCGCCTCCCGCATCCAGGACGCCGACGCGAAGCTGGTCATCACCGCCGACGGCGGCTACCGCCGCGGCAAGCCCAGCGCCCTGAAGCCCGCCATCGACGAGGCCGTCGCCAAGTGTCCGCAGGTCGAGCACGTGCTCGTCGTACGCCGCACCGGCCAGGACACCGCCTTCACCGAGGGCCGCGACGTCTGGTGGCACGAGGCGGTCGGCCGGCAGTCCGCCGAGCACACCCCGCAGCCCTTCGACGCCGAGCACCCGCTCTTCATCCTCTACACCTCGGGGACCACGGGTAAGCCCAAGGGCATCCTGCACACCTCCGGCGGCTACCTCACGCAGGCCTCGTACACCCACCACGCGGTGTTCGACCTGAAGCCGGAGACCGACGTCTACTGGTGCACCGCCGACATCGGCTGGGTGACCGGGCACTCCTACATCGTCTACGGGCCGCTCGCGAACGGCGCCACCCAGGTGATGTACGAGGGCACCCCCGACACCCCGCACCAGGGCCGGTTCTGGGAGGTCGTCCAGAAGTACGGGGTCACCATCCTGTACACGGCGCCCACGGCCATCCGTACGTTCATGAAGTGGGGCGACGACATCCCCGCGAAGTTCGACCTGTCGAGCCTGCGCGTCCTGGGCTCGGTCGGCGAGCCGATCAACCCCGAAGCCTGGATCTGGTACCGCAAGCACATCGGCGGCGACCGCTGCCCGATCGTGGACACCTGGTGGCAGACCGAGACCGGCGCGATGATGATCTCCCCGCTGCCGGGCGTCACCGACACCAAGCCGGGCTCCGCACAGCGCGCCCTGCCCGGAATCTCCGCCACCGTCGTGGACGACGAGGCCCACGAGGTCCCGAACGGCGGAGGCGGCTACCTGGTCCTCACCGAGCCGTGGCCGTCGATGCTGCGCACCATCTGGGGCGACGACCAGCGGTTCATCGACACCTACTGGTCGCGCTTCGAGGGCAAGTACTTCGCGGGCGACGGCGCCAAGAAGGACGACGACGGCGACATCTGGCTGCTCGGCCGCGTGGACGACGTGATGCTGGTGTCCGGCCACAACATCTCGACCACCGAGGTCGAGTCGGCCCTCGTCTCGCACCCCTCGGTCGCCGAGGCCGCCGTGGTCGGCGCGAACGACGAGACCACCGGTCAGGCGATCGTCGCCTTCGTCATCCTGCGCGGCAGCGCCTCCGAGACCGAGAACCTGGTCGCGGACCTGCGCAACCACGTGGGCAGCACGCTCGGCCCGATCGCCAAGCCGAAGCGGATCCTGCCGGTCCAGGAGCTGCCGAAGACCCGCTCGGGCAAGATCATGCGCCGTCTGCTGCGCGACGTGGCGGAGAACCGCGCGGTCGGTGACGTCACCACCCTCGCCGACTCCTCGGTCATGGACCTGATCCAGAGCAAGCTCCCGGCTGCCGGCAGCGAGGACTGAGGACCGGGCCGAGGCACACCACCCGGGCCGCACGAGACGCCCGAAACGCCCGAGACACACCGGAAAGGGGCACCCGGCGCGCCGCGCCGGGTGCCCCTTTCGCACTTAAAGTGATGATCACCGGATAGGTCCTCGCGCGTGCCCTGTAAAATATTGAAAGCGTAAAAAGATCACGGGGTGCGCCGGGAAGTCTGGTCGGCAATGAGCTTCGCCATGCCGTCCAACCGCCCCCGGAGGTGTCCCCTCGTGGCCGCGCCCAGCCCCACCGACCACAAGAGCCCCAAGCTGCTCGGCCGCCTCTCGCTGCCCGAGCTCCGCTTCGTCGGCAACGCCCTGCGCGCCGAGACCGTCGGCGGCGTACTGCTGCTCGTGGCCGCGGTCACCGCCCTCCTGTGGGCGAACATCCCCGCGCTGTCGGAGAGCTACGCCGAGGTCAGGTCCTTCCACATCGGCCCCGCCTCCCTCGGACTGGACCTCTCGCTCCAGCACTGGGCGGCCGACGGACTTCTCGCCATCTTCTTCTTCGTCGCCGGCATCGAGCTCAAGCGCGAGCTCGTCGCGGGCGATCTGCGCGACCCCAGAGCGGCCGCGCTCCCGGTGATCGCCGCCCTGTGCGGCATGGCCGTACCCGCGGTGGTCTACGTACTCGTCAACATCCTGGGCAACGGCTCCACGGACGGCTGGGCGGTCCCGACCGCCACCGACATCGCCTTCGCGCTCGCCGTCCTCGCCGTCATCGGCACCTCGCTGCCGTCGGCCCTGCGCGCCTTCCTGCTGACCCTCGCGGTCGTCGACGACCTCTTCGCCATCCTGATCATCGCGGTGTTCTTCACCAGTGAGATCGACTTCCTGGCGCTCGGCGGCGCGCTCGCGGGCCTCGCCCTCTTCTGGTTCCTGCTCCGCCGGGGCGTCCACGGCTGGTACGTCTACGTGCCGCTCGCCCTGGTCGTCTGGGGCCTGATGTACAACAGCGGTGTCCACGCCACCATCGCCGGCGTCGCCATGGGCCTGATGCTCCGCTGCACCCGCCAGGACGGCGAACAGCACTCCCCCGGCGAGCACATCGAGCACCTGGTCCGGCCGATCTCGGCCGGTCTCGCCGTGCCCCTCTTCGCCCTCTTCTCCGCCGGCGTCTCCCTCTCCGACAAGGCCATCGCCCAGGTCTTCACCCGGCCCGAGACCCTCGGCGTGGTGCTCGGCCTCGTCATCGGCAAGTCGGTGGGCATCTTCGGCGGCACCTGGCTCGCCGCCCGCTTCACCAAGGCCGAGCTGAACGAGGACCTCGCGTGGCCGGACGTGCTCGCCGTGGCCTCGCTCGCCGGCATCGGCTTCACCGTCTCCCTCCTGATCGGCGAGCTCGCCTTCACCGACGACCCGGTCCTCACCGACGAGGTCAAGGCTGCCGTCCTGATCGGTTCGCTGATCGCCGCCTTGATCGCGAGCGTCATGCTCAAACTCCGCGACCGCAAGTACCGGTCCCTCACCGAGGCCGAGGAGCGCGACGAGGACCACGACGGCATCCCGGACATCTACGAGGAGCACAACCCCGAGTACCACCTGCGGATGGCCAGGATCTACGAGGACCGGGCCGCGGAACACCGTCGCAGGGCCGAGAACGAGTCCGCCACCGCGCCCCAAACCGCAGCCGGGTCCACCACCGAAGCCGACCGTCCGGCATGATCTGACTGACGACGCAGGACAGCCGCGCCGACCGGCAGCAGACGACAGAGGGAGAGAGCGATGAGCGCAGTGGACCAAGAGGCGCAGGGAGCCGAGCTCACACTCGGCCAGCTGGTCGCCTCGGCCACCGCCGAGATGTCCGCGCTGGTGCACGACGAGATCGCCCTCGCCAAGGCGGAGATCCGCGAGGACGTCAAGCGCGTGGGCAGCGGATCCGCCTCCATCGGCGCCGCGGGAGTGTTCGCGGTCTTCTCCCTCCCGGTGCTGACCTTCGCCGCGGCGTACGGGATCCACAACCTCGGGCTCGGGCTGGCGTGGTCCTTCCTCATCGTCGGCGGCGCGTTCCTGCTGATCGCGGGCGTGCTCACGCTGATCGCCGTACGGAAGTTCAAGAAGGTCAAGCCGCCGGAGAAGTCCATCGCCTCCGTCAAGCAGACCGCCGCGCTGGTCGGGACCGTCAAGCCGCACCCGCGGCCGGTGAGTGACAACGCTGTGGGTGTGGCACGCTCGTCCTCATGACAGCGCCCACGCCGGACCCCAGCGTTCCTCCCACAGCTGCCACGGCGGTACGGCTCGACCTCCCCGGCGGGCAGGCGGTGACGCACCGGGACGTCGCCGCGAACGGCGCCCGCTTCCACGTCGCCGAGCTCGGTGACGGGCCGCTGGTGCTGCTGCTCCACGGCTTCCCGCAGTTCTGGTGGACCTGGCGGCACCAGATGACCGCGCTCGCCGACGCCGGGTACCGGGCGGTCGCGATGGACCTGCGCGGGGTGGGCGGCAGCGACCGCACCCCGCGCGGCTACGACCCCGCCAACCTGGCGCTCGACATCACCGGAGTCGTACGGTCCCTCGGCGAGCCGGACGCCGCGCTCGTCGGGCACGACCTCGGCGGGTACCTCGCCTGGACGGCGGCCGTGATGCGGCCCAAGCTGGTGCGCCGGCTCGTGGTCTCCTCCATGCCGCATCCGCGCCGCTGGCGTTCGGCGATGCTGTCGGACTTCGGGCAGACCCGGGCGAGTTCGCACATCTGGGGCTTCCAGCGGCCGTTCGTTCCCGAGCGGCAGCTCGTCGCCGACGGCGGGGCGCTCGTAGGGGAGCTGATCCGGGACTGGTCGGGGCCGCGGCCGCCCGAGGACGAGGACCTGGCCGTGTACCGGCGGGCCATGTGCATCCCGTCCACCGCGCACTGCTCGGTCGAGCCGTACCGCTGGATGATGCGGTCGATGGCGCGGCCCGACGGGATCCAGTTCAACCGGCGGATGAAGCGTCCGGTGCGGGTGCCGACGCTGCACCTGCACGGTTCGCTCGACCCGGTGATGCGCACGCGCAGCGCGGCCGGTTCCGGTGAGTACGTCGAAGCCCCTTACCGGTGGCGGCTGTTCGACGGGCTCGGGCACTTCCCGCACGAGGAGGACCCGGCCGCCTTCTCGTCCGAGCTGGTGAACTGGCTCAAGGACCCCGAGCCGGACCGCTGACGCGACGACCGGCCGTTCCGCTGCCCGACGAGGCCGCGGAACAGGCCGGGTGACGGTCCGCCAGACGAGTCGTGCATCTGGGACCACCCCCTAAGGACGGCAGTTCGATCGTGCGCTTGTCCTACGAGCATTCAATTGCCTGGCGCATAGGCCAATTGGCCGCCCCTGACGGGGTTACGGACCTTGGGCCACGGGCAGAGCACGAAGTATGAGCTGGACGCACGACTACGGTGACACCGCGCACGAACGCCGCTCGGCAGCTACGCCGGGCACCCACGAGAGGGCCGGCCGACACGGCCACGACCTCCGCCTCGGGATTCCGCTCATCCTGCGCCGACGGGCCCGCTGGGTCTCCGCGCGCCTGCGCCACCCACGGACGTAGGGACCCGGCGGCCGCGGCGTCTCAGAGCGCGCAGCCCTGGCTGTCGACCCGGCGTACGGCATCCTTGCCGACCCGGATGTCGTCGCGGATCTCGTCCGTCGTCAGCACGTAACCGGTGTTGGGGTCGTCGAGGGACTTCGCGAAGACGACTCCGTACACCTTGCCGTCGGGCGTCAGCAGCGGTCCGCCGGAGTTGCCCTGGCGGACCGTCGCATACAGCGAGTAGACGTCCCGTCGCACCGTACCCCGGTGGTAGATGTCCGGACCGTTGGCGTTGATCCGCCCGCGGACACGCGCCGACCGGACGTCGTACCCGCCGTTCTCCGGGAAGCCCGCGACGATCGCGTCGTTGCCGCTCGCCGCGTCCTTCTCGGAGAACTCCAGTACCGGGGCCTTCAGCTTCGGCACGTCCAGGACGGCGATGTCGCGCGCCCAGTCGTAGAGCACGACCTTGGCGTCATACAGCCGGCCCTCGCCGCCGATCTGTACGGTCGGCTCGCTGACCCCGCCGACGACATGCGCGTTGGTCATCACCTTGCCGGGCGCGAAGACGAATCCCGTGCCCTCCAGCACCTTGCTGCAACTGGGCGCGGTACCGACGACCTTCACGATCGAGCGCTTCGCCAGCTCCGCGACGGGGCTGCTGGCGAGCGTCGGGTCGGGGGCCTTCACCTCGGTGATGGGCTCGTTGGAGAACGGGCTGAACACCTGTGGGAAGCCGTTGCGCGCCAGGGTGGAGCTGAAGTCGGAGAACCAGGTGTTCGCCTGCTCGGGCAGCACCCGCGACACCCCGAGGAGGACCTTGGAGTTGCGGACCTCCTTGCCCAGGGTGGGGAGCGAGGTACCGGCCAGCGCGGAACCGATCAGCCAGGCCACCAGCAGCATCGCGACCACGTTGACCAGGGCTCCGCCGGTCGCGTCGAGGGCGCGCGCCGGTGACCAGGTGATCTGGCGGCGGAGTTTGCTCCCGAGGTGGGTGGTCAGGGCCTGGCCGATCGAGGCACAGATGATGATCACGACCACGGAGATCACGACGACCGTGGTGGACACCTGGGTGCCGTCGTCCGTCACCCGGTCCCAGATCAGCGGGAGCAGGGACACGGCGAGGAGACCACCGCCGAGAAAGCCGATCACCGACAGGATGCCGACGACGAACCCCTGGCGGTAGCCGACGATCGCGAACCATACGGCGGCGAGCAGCAACAGGATGTCCAGCACGTTCACGTGGGCCACCGTCTCATGCGCGCCAGTCGAGTGGGACTTGTCGTGAGCGGTCCCACGGACGCTCCCAACCCGCGAAATGCAGGATCCGGTCGATCACTCCGGCGGTGAAACCCCAGACCAGAGCCGATTCGACGGTGAATCCCGGCCCCAGATGACCGCTCGGATGAACGGTCGTGACCCGGTGTCCGGGGTCCGTGAGATCGGCCACGGGAACCGTGAAGACCCGCGCCGTCTCGGCGGGGTCGACGGCTCCGACCGGGCTGGGGTCGCGCCACCACCCGAGGACCGGGGTCACGACGAACTCGCTGACCGGGATGTAGAGCCGGGGCAGCACGCCGAAGAGCTGGACGCCGGCCGGATCCAGCCCGGTCTCCTCCTCGGCCTCGCGCAGCGCGGCCCGCAGCGGGCCGGAGGTGTACGGATCGCCGTCCTCCGGATCCAGCGCCCCGCCGGGGAACGACGGCTGGCCCGCGTGCGAGCGCAGGGTGCCGGCGCGCTCCATCAGGAGCAGCTCGGGGCCGCGGGCGCCCTCCCCGAAGAGGACGAGGACGGCGGACTGCCGCCCGCGGCCGTCCTCGGGCGGCAGGAACCGGCTCAGCTGCCCCGGCTGCACGGACCGGGCGGCCTCGACGACCGGGTCGAGCCACCCGGGCAGGCCGTCGGTGGTGACGGCGGGGCCGCCCCCCTCGCGGGACCCCACCGTGGTTCCGGTCTCGTCCCGTGTACCGCGCGTCATAGGCACCTCTGTCCGCGTCGTCCTGTCCAGCGCCGTCTCCCCACACCGCAAACGCGGTCCGGGTACCGATTCGTTCCTGACTCCCCGAGTTCACGGATCTTCACGCGTGCGCGCGCCTCCGAGTTCACGGATCTTCACGCCTGCGCGCGTCCCCGTTCCCCGCCGTGCCGGCTCCGGACGGCCGCTACGACGCCACCGCGGCCCCGCCCAGCGGCGGAGCGGGGAGGCCCGGGTAGTCCGGGGGCGGGGTCAGCCGCTGGCCCGGCTGGCCGCCCTTCTCGTACTTGAGCAGCTTCTTCGCCTTCTCCGGGTCGGTCTCGCCCTCCCCGTACGCGGGGCAGAGCGGTGCGATCGGGCAGGCCCCGCAGGCGGGCTTGCGCGAGTGGCAGATCCGGCGGCCGTGGAAGACGACCCGGTGCGAGAGCATCGTCCACTCGCTCCTGGGGAAGATCGCGCAGATCTCCGCCTCGACCTTCTCCGGGTCCTCCTGCTCGGTCAGCTTCCAGCGGCGCACCAGCCGGCCGAAGTGGGTGTCCACCGTGATCCCCGGGACACCGAACGCGTTGCCGAGGACGACGTTCGCGGTCTTGCGACCCACCCCGGGCAGCGTCACCAGGTCCTCTATCCGGCCCGGCACCTCCCCGCCGAAGTCGTCCCGCAGCGCCTGCGAGAGGCCGAGCAGGGACCTCGACTTGGCCCGGAAGAACCCGGTCGGCCGGATCAGCTCCTCCAGATCCTCGGGGGCGGCCGCGGCCATGTCCTCGGGGGTCGGGTAGGCCGCGAAGAGGGCCGGGGTCGTCTGGTTCACCCGCAGGTCGGTGGTCTGGGCGGACAGCACCGTCGCGACGAGCAGCTCGAAGGGATTGCGGAAGTCGAGCTCCGGATGGGCGTACGGATAGATCTCGGCCAGCTCGCGGTTGATGCGCCGCGCCCGGCGCACCATGGCCAGGCGCGATTCCGGCTTGGGCGGCTTCGGTTTCTTGGCCGAAACTTTGCCCTGAGGGGTGGCAGCGACCCTCGCGGGCGTCTTCACTGGGACATGTTCGCCCACGGCTGAATTTGGGGGCTCCGTCACTCCGCCGGACCCCTTGGCCTGTGCTCTCACCGGCTTATTGGACACCCGGCCAGCCTAAGGCCGCCCGCTGACACCCGCCCGGACCTCAGGTAACACCACTCCGATTGGCCTCGCGCCGCACAGCACGCCCGTCCGTCCGGCATCCTTGTGATTGATCGCACTGATACAGCCGTCCGGCAAAATGGGGAGCACCGGTCCCCCTGAGCCGGTCGACATAGGAGAGAGACTCGTGGACGACGTTCTGCGGCGCGCCCCGCTCTTCGCGGCGCTCGATGACGAGCAGGCCGCGGAGCTCCGCGCCTCCATGGGCGAGGTGACCCTCGCACGCGGTGACGCCCTGTTCCACGAGGGCGACCCCGGCGACCGGCTGTATGTCGTGACCGAGGGCAAGGTGAAGCTCCACCGCACCTCCCCCGACGGCCGCGAGAACATGCTGGCCGTCCTCGGCCCCGGCGAGCTGATCGGCGAGCTGTCGCTCTTCGACCCGGGCCCGCGCACCGCCACCGCCACCGCGCTGACCGAGGTCAAGCTCCTCGGCCTCGGCCACGGTGACCTCCAGCCCTGGCTCAACGCCCGGCCCGAGGTCGCGACCGCGCTGCTGCGCGCCGTCGCCCGCCGCCTGCGCAAGACCAACGACCAGATGTCCGACCTGGTCTTCTCCGACGTTCCCGGCCGTGTGGCGCGGGCACTCCTCGACCTGTCGCGCCGCTTCGGCGTGCAGTCGGAGGAGGGCATCCACGTGGTGCACGACCTCACGCAGGAGGAGCTGGCCCAGCTCGTCGGCGCCTCGCGCGAGACCGTGAACAAGGCCCTGGCCGACTTCGCGGGCCGCGGCTGGCTGCGCCTGGAGGCGCGTGCGGTCATCCTGCTCGACGTGGAGCGTCTCGCGAAGCGCTCCCGCTGACACCGGCCACGGCCGTTCGAAGGGGTCCTGCCCGACCGGGCAGGACCCCTTCGTGTTTCCCCGGCCGCCGTTCGCCGGCCGGTCCACGCGACGCACGGCGCCCGGTACGCCGCCCCGGGCGGGCGGCCAGGCACAGTGGAGCCATGGAGCACAGAGGGCTGGACGCGTACGGGTACTTCGAGCGGGAAGGGTCCCTCGGGCGGGTGCAGAACGAGTTCAAGGGCGTCGTGGCGGCCGCCCGCGCCCGGACCGGCGAGGCGTACGGACGGCGGCTGCACAGCGCGTACCTCTACGGGTCCGTGCCGCGCGGGACGGCCCGGCGCGGGCGGTCGGACCTGGACCTGCTGCTCGTACTCCACCACGAGCCCACCGGCGAGGACCGGGACACCGCCGAGGTGCTGGCCCGCGGGCTCGACGAGGACTTCCCGGAGGTCGACGGGGTCGGCATCCTGCTCCACGACAAGGTCGCCGTCCTGAGCGAGGCGGAACGTTTCGACCTGGGCTGGTTCCTCGCCTGCCTGTGCACCCCGCTGCTCGGCGCGGATCTGGCCGAGCACCTCCCGCGCTACCGGCCGGACAGCCTGCTCGCCCGCGAGACCAACGGCGACCTGGCCGACCTGCTGCCCCGGTGGCGGGCGCGGGTGCGGGAGGCGTCGGACCCGGAGGAGTACCGGAAGCTGAGCCGCTTCTTCTCCCGGCACCTGGTGCGCACCGCCTTCACGCTGGTCATGCCCCGGTGGGGCGGCTGGACCAGCGACCTCGGCGAGTCCGCGGAGATCTTCGGCATGTACTACCCGCAGCGCGCGGCGCAGCTGGAGGCGGCGGCCGCCGTCGCGCTGGACCCCGTGGCGGACCCCGAGGTGCTGCGCGGTTACGTCGAGGACCTCGGGCCGTGGCTGGCGGACGAGTACACGGCCCGGCACGGCACGAAGACGCCGCGCCGGGGCTGAACGCCCTGGGCGACGGCCCCGGCGGGCACTCGCCGGCTCAGGCCTTCTCGGCCTCGGCGAGGGCGTCGACGGCCAGCTTGGCCTCCGCAAGGCCCGCCCCGGTGATCCGGCGGTACTCCTTGATCGCCGAGATCTGCCGGTCGGCCCTGAGATGGGCCCGCACCTCGTCCATCCCGGCGGGCTCGGGCTCCTCGATGCCGAAGTGCTCCAGGACCAGGGCCAGGCGGCGCTCCATACGGTCCGCCTTGTTCTGGAGGCTCTGGACCCTCAGGGTCACCGTGGAGGTGATCCATCCGGCCGTCGCGACCAGCACGACCAACAGGAACACGGTGTTCATTCGGGCCCTCCCGGGATCAGTCCGTGATCTTGAAGGTACTCCAGCTGCGCCCGGACGGACCATTCCGCGGCCGGCCACAGGGAGCGGTCCACGTCCGCGTAGACCTGGGCGACGACCGCCTCCGGGGTCAGGCAGCCGTTCTCGACGGCGGTCTCGACCTGGGCGAGCCGGTGCGCGCGGTGGGCCAGGTAGAACTCGACGGCGCCCTGTGCGTCCTCCAGGACCGGCCCGTGACCCGGCAGGACGGTGTGCACCCCGTCGTCCACGGTGAGCGAGCGCAGCCGGCGCAGGGAGTCCAGGTAGTCGCCGAGGCGGCCGTCGGGGTGGGCGACGACGGTGGTGCCGCGGCCCAGGATGGTGTCGCCGGTCAGCACCGCCCGGTCGGCGGGCAGGTGGAAGCAGAGCGAGTCGCTGGTGTGGCCGGGGGTCGGCATCACGCGCAGCTCCAGCCCGCCGGTCCGGATCACGTCCCCGGCGGCCAGGCCCTCGTCGCCGAGACGCAGGGCCGGGTCCAGGGCGCGGACCTTCGTACGGGTGAGCTCGGCGAAGCGGCCGGCGCCCTCGGCATGGTCCGGGTGGCCGTGGGTGAGCAGGGTGAGGGCGATCCGCTTGCCCGCCTCCTCGGCGGTGGCGATGACCGCCCGCAGGTGCGCTTCGTCCAGCGGGCCGGGATCGATCACGACGGCGAGGTCGGATCCGGGCTCGGACACCAGCCAGGTGTTGGTGCCGTCGAGGGTCATCGCGGAGGCGTTGGGAGCCAGGACGTTCACCGCGCGGGCGGTCGCGGGCCCTGAGGTGACCACTCCGCGGGGCTGTCCGGGCAGTGCGGCGGCGTCGGTCATGCGGGGCCTCCGGAACCTGCGGGATCGGCGGAACCCGCGGGATCCGCGGGACCTGTGGGATCTGCGGGACCTGCCGGATCGGCGGGGTCCGGGGACGCGGCGGGCCCGGCAGGACGACCGGGGCGGACGCGCTTGGTGAACTCGTCGTGCCCCGGCCAGCTGAGCACCAGCTCGCCGTCCTCCAGCGTGGCCCGGGCCAGTACCGGGGCGAGGTCCTGCCCGGCCGCGGCGGCGAGTGCGCCCCCGGCGCTCCCGTACGGCTCCAGCGACCGCAGCGTGGAAATGGTCGGCGGCATCATCAGCAGCTCGCCCTTGTCGTATCCGGCGGCCGCGTCGGCGGGGCGGATCCACACGGTCCGGTCGGCCTCGGTGGAGGCGTTGCGGGTGCGCTGGCCCTCGGGGAGGGCGGCGACGAAGAACCAGGTGTCGTAGCGGCGCGGCTCGAACTCGGGCGTGATCCAGCGCGCCCAGGCCCCGAGCAGGTCGGAACGCAGCCGCAGGCCGCGACGGTCGAGGAACTCCGCGAAGGACAGCTCCCGCGCCACGAGGGCCTGCCGGTCGGCCTCCCAGTCGTCCCCGGTGGTGTCACCGACGATCTCGTCCGGGGTCTGCCCGGCGAGCAGGACACCCGCCTCCTCGAAGGTCTCCCGTACGGCACCGCAGACGATCGCCTGGGCCGTCAGGGGGTCGGTCCCGAGCCGGGCCGCCCATGCCTCCCGGGACGGACCCGCCCAGCCGACCTGGTGCTCCTCGTCGCGGGGATCGACCCCGCCGCCCGGATAGGCGTACGCGCCCCCGGCGAAGGCCATGGAGGCCCGCCTGCGCAGCATGTGCACGGCGGGACCCTCGGGGGTGTCGCGCAGGAGCATCACGGTGGCGGCGCGCCGCGGCTCCACCGGGACGAGCGAGCCGTCCGCGAGCGCGCGGATGCGGTCGGGCCACTCCGGCGGGTACCACTGGCCTCCGGCGGGGGGCTGCTGCTGACCATGCTGACCATTCGGCATGGCCGGATGCTACGGCCATCCGGCCCGATGTTCGAGGGTCTCCCGTCACGGGCGGCCGACACGGGGCGCCGGCGCCGCTGGCGGCCACCGCGCTCCCGCCCCCCGGCGGTGCCACGCACGACGGGCCGGGAACCGCGCGGCGCGCGACCCGGCCCGTCCTGGCGGAACCGCCCCGAGGGGTCAGGCTCCGGCGACCAGCTCCACCTGGATCTCGACCTCGACCGGCGCGTCCAGCGGCAGGACCGCCACGCCGACCGCGCTGCGGGCGTGGACGCCCTTCTCGCCGAGGACCTTGCCCAGCAGCTCGCTCGCACCGTTCAGCACGCCCGGCTGGGCCGTGAAGTCGGGGGCGGAGGCGACGAAGCCGACGACCTTCACGACACGCGCGATCTTGTCGAGGTCACCGACGACGGACTTGACGGCGGCCAGGGCGTTCAGCGCGCAGGTCGCCGCCAGCTCCTTGGCCTGCTCCGCCGAGACCTCGGCGCCGACCTTGCCGGTGATCGGCATGCTGCCCTTGACCATCGGGAGCTGGCCCGCGGTGAAGACGTACGAGCCCGAGCGCACGGCGGGCTGGTACGCGGCCAGCGGCGGGACGACGTCGGGGAGCGTCAGGCCGAGCTCGGCCAGCTTCGCCTCTACGGCGCTCATGCCTTCTCCCGCTTGAGGTAGGCCACGAGCTGCTCGGGGTTGTTCGGGCCGGGCACGACCTGGACGAGCTCCCAGCCGTCCTCGCCCCAGGTGTCCAGGATCTGCTTGGTGGCGTGAACCAGCAGCGGGACCGTCGCGTATTCGAACTTCTTGGTCATGGGAGCGAGGGTAGTGCCTGTCGTGCGGGGCGCATGCCGCCCCCGGAACCGACGTCCGGCCACCTCACCCGGGCAGGCGCGGACGTAACGGAGCTCACCCCCCGAACACTCCGGCAGAACCACCCGGCACCCCCGGAGCCGAACCCGAGGAATTAGGCTCGGACGCTGTGAGCAGGCTCCAGGTGGTCAGCGGCAAGGGCGGCACCGGCAAGACCACGGTCGCCGCGGCACTCGCGCTTGCCCTCGCACGCGAGGGCGGCCGGACTCTTCTGGTGGAGGTCGAGGGCAGGCAGGGGCTCGCGCAGCTCTTCGGCGCCGAGGCACTCCCCTACGAGGAACGGAAGATCGCCGTGGCGCCCGGCGGGGGCGGTGAGGTCTACGCGCTCGCCATCGACGCCGAACGGGCACTGCTGGACTACCTCCAGATGTTCTACAAGCTCGGTTCGGCCGGCCGCGCGCTCAAGAAGCTCGGCGCCATCGACTTCGCGACGACGATCGCGCCGGGACTGCGCGACGTGCTGCTGACCGGCAAGGCGTGCGAGGCCGTGCGGCGCAAGGACAAGAGCGGCCGGTTCGTCTACGACCACGTCATCATGGACGCGCCGCCGACCGGCCGGATCACCCGCTTCCTGAACGTCAACGACGAGGTGGCGGGCCTGGCCCGGTTCGGGCCGATCCACAACCAGGCCCAGGCCGTCATGAAGGTCCTGAAGTCCCCCGAGACCGCCGTGCACCTGGTCACCCTGCTGGAGGAGATGCCCGTCCAGGAGACCGCGGACGGCATCGAGGAACTGCGCCGCGCCGGACTTCCGGTCGGACGGGTCGTCGTGAACATGGTCCGGCCGCACCACCTGGACGAGGACACCCTGCGCACCGCGGCCGGCGACCACCGCGCCGGGGTGGCGAAGTCGCTGTCCCGGGCGGGCCTCGGCGGCGCGCGGCGCGGCGGGCTGGCCGAGCGGCTGGTGGACCCGCTGCTCACGCAGGCTGCCGAGCACGCGAGCCGGGTGGAGCTGGAGCGCGCGCAGCGCGCCGTACTGGCGGGGCTGGACCTGCCGACGTACGAACTGCCCCTGCTCGGCGCGGGGATGGATCTGGCCGGGCTGTACGCGCTGGCCAAGGAGTTGCGGAAGCAGTCGGTGGCCGAATGAGCGAGGGGGTGGGCACCGTGGGCATGGACACTCCGCCACGGCTGGCGGTCGACCGGCTGTTGGACGACCGGGAGACCCGGATCATCGTGTGCTGCGGGGCGGGCGGGGTCGGCAAGACCACCACGGCCGCGGCGCTCGGCGTACGGGCGGCCGGGCGCGGGCGCAAGGCGGTCGTGCTCACCATCGACCCGGCGCGGCGGCTCGCGCAGTCGATGGGGATCGACTCGCTGGACAACACCCCGCGCAAGGTGGAGACCGTGGGCGCTGGCGACGGTGAACTGCACGCCATGATGCTGGACATGAAGCGGACCTTCGACGAGATCGTCGAGGCGCACGCGGACGGCGAGCGGGCCCGGGCCATTCTCGCCAACCCGTTCTACCAGTCGCTGTCGGCCGGCTTCGCGGGCACGCAGGAGTACATGGCGATGGAGAAGCTGGGGCAGCTGCGGGCCCGGGACGACTGGGACCTGATCATCGTCGACACTCCGCCGAGCCGGTCCGCGCTGGACTTCCTGGACGCGCCGAAGCGGCTCGGGTCCTTCCTCGACGGGAAGTTCATCCGGGTGCTGATGGCGCCGGCGAAGGTGGGCGGCCGGGCCGGGATGAAGTTCCTGAACGTCGGCATGTCGATGATGACCGGCACCCTCAGCAAGCTGATGGGGGCCTCGCTGCTGAAGGACGTCCAGACCTTCGTGGCCGCGATGGACACGATGTTCGGCGGCTTCCGCACGCGCGCGGACGCGACCTTCCGGCTCCTCCAGGCGCCCGGCACGGCCTTTCTCGTGGTCGCCGCGCCCGAGGCGGACGCCCTGCGCGAGGCGGCGTACTTCGTGGAGCGGCTGGCCGCGGAGAGCATGCCGCTGGCCGGTCTGGTACTGAACCGGGTGCACGTCAGTGGCGCCGACCAGCTGTCCGCAGAGCGGGCGTTGGCCGCCGCAGAGAATCTTGAAGAAGGCGGCATTGTCGATCAGGAGTCCGGGAAAGCTGGACTTCGTGACCCGGGCGCGGAGCCCACGGGTACCACCGAGACCGCCCCGACCGAACGGACCGCTCAGACCACACGGACCGCTCAGACCGCGAACCCTCCCGAGACAGGCTCTCCCGGCACCGAAGGCGATACCGCGGTCGTCGACCGGATCACGGCAGGCCTGCTGCGCCTGCACGCCGAACGAATGCAGGTGATCGCGCGTGAGCAGCGCACACGCGATCGGTTCACCTCACTGCACCCCGAAGTGGCGGTGGCGGAGGTGGCCGCCCTGCCCGGCGATGTGCACGACCTCGCCGGGCTACGGGCCATCGGAGAACGACTCGCGGCCGGGGTGCCGGCCGGAGCGTAGGCGTTCGTACGTCGTGGCGGCCGTGTGATCTACCCGGCTGCCGCGTACGTCTCGTACGACACGTCGATCTCCGCGTCTGCATCCATGGTGAGGATGCCCGTACTGCGCTCGTACTCCGTACGTGCGGTTTCGAGCAGCCGTCGCCACGAGGTGACGGTGGGACGCCGGCGCAGCAGCGCACGCCGTTCCCGCTCGGTCATTCCGCCCCATACGCCGAACTCGACACGATTGTCGAGCGCGTCGGCCAGGCACTCGGTCCGCACCGGACATCCGGTGCACACCGCCTTGGCCCTGTTCTGTGCCGCTCCTTGAACGAACAGTTCATCCGGATCGGTAGTGCGGCAGGCTGCCTGCGCACTCCAGTCGGTAACCCAGCCCATCCCGGCGCCGTCCTCTCCCGAATCGAGGCTCCCCCACGGCGGTAGCGGCATATTCACCGCTGCCAGTTGAGGACGTTACGGAAGGCGAGCACGGTGCAACACCCCCGACGGGCCCAATCTTGAATGGTCCGAACGGACTATGGGTAAGCGGCAGATCACCCGACGGAGTGATCCGGCGACATGCCCGACCATTGCGGCAATTCGGGTGTAATCGTCGCTTCTACTTCAGCGGAGGGGCGAGATTCGGACATGTGTCCACCCCATTCGGGAAGGGTGAAAATCAAGCCGAGGGGTTGATGTCGCACCACACTGCTGTGACAGTTGGGGACAGCTTAGGCCAAGGCATTCGCACGTGTCCGGCGAATGAGAACGTAGGCTGCCCCCTATGGGAAAGAACCGCTCGGGCGGCGGGCTCACGGGGAGCCAGCAGGCCGCCAAGTTCCTCGGAGTGTCCGTCCTCTCCGGGGTCGTACTGGCCGGCATGGCGATTCCGGCCGCAGGCGCCCTGGGCCTGGCGGCCAAGGGGACGGTCGAGGGATTCGACGAGATCCCGGCCAATCTCAAGACTCCGCCACTGAGCCAGCGGACCACGATTCTGGACGCCGAGGGTGGCACGATCGCCACCGTCTATTCGCGCGACCGTCAGGTGGTCCCCCTCACGGCGATCTCCCCGTACATGCAGAAGGCGATCGTCGCCATCGAGGACTCGCGTTTCTACGAGCACGGTGCGGTCGACCTCAAGGGCATCCTGCGCGCGGTCAACCGCAACGCGCAGGAAGGCGGCGCCGCACAGGGCGCCTCCACCCTGACCCAGCAGTACGTGAAGAACGTGTTCGTCGAAGAGGCCGGTGACGACGAGACCAAGGTGCGCGAGGCCCAGGAGAAGAGCCTCGGCCGCAAGATCCGCGAGCTGAAGTACTCGATCCAGGTCGAGGAGGAGCTCGGGAAGAAGAAGATCCTCGAGAACTACCTCAACATCACCTACTTCGGGCAGCAGGCGTACGGAATCGAATCCGCCGCCCAGCGCTACTTCAGCAAGCCGGCCAAGGACCTGACGCTGGAGGAGTCCGCGCTGCTCGCGGGCGTCGTGCAGTCGCCGAGCCGGTTCGACCCGGTGAACGACGCGCAGGAGGCGATGAAGCGCCGCAACATCGTCCTGCAGCGGATGGCCGACACCAAGGACGTCTCGCAGGCGGAGGCGGACGCGGCGAAGGCCAAGCCGGTCACGCTCAAGGTGACCAAGCCGAAGAACGGCTGCATCACCGCCGTCAAGGGCGCGGGATTCTTCTGCGACTACGTGCGCAACTCCTTCCTGACCGACACCGCCTTCGGCAAGACGCGCGAGGACCGGGCGAAGATCTGGAACCAGGGCGGCCTGACGGTACGCACCACCCTTGACCCGCAGTCGCAGGACGCGGCGAACGAGTCGATCAAGGACCACGTCTACCAGGAGGACTCGATCGCGACGGCTGTGACCATGGTCCAGCCGGGCACCGGCCGGGTGCTGGCGATGGGTCAGTCCAAGCCGTACGGCTTCGGGAAGAACGAGACGCAGATCAACTACTCCGTGGACAAGCGGATGGGCGGCTCGAACTTCGGCTTCCAGGTCGGCTCGACCTTCAAGCCGTTCATCGCCGCGGCCGCCATAGAGCGGGGCATGCCGGCGACCAAGGTGTACCCGGCGCCGAACAAGCTGGAGTACCCGACGCCGATCTCGCGCTGCGACGGCACCTCGTGGCTGAACCTCCCGATCAACGGGAAGATCCAGACGGCGAAGAACGAGACCGAGGACGAGGTCGGCCCGTACGCGTTGCGGACGGCGATGGAGAAGTCCATCAACACCTACTTCGTCGAGATGATCGGCGAGATCGGCCTCTGCCCGGTGACGGAGATGACGCAGAAGCTCGGCGTGGTCCCGGCCGACGGCTCCAAGATCCCCGAGGCTCCGTCGATCGCGCTGGGCTCCGCCGAGCTCTCGCCGCTGACGATGGCCAACGCGTACGCGACCTTCGCCAACCGCGGTGTCTACTGCACCCCGGTCGCCATCGAGTCGATCACCGACGCGCACGGCAAGGCGCTCGCCGTACCGAAGGCCAAGTGCGAGCGGGCGATGGCCACCGAGACGGCCGACACCATCAACACCCTGCTGCGCGGAGTGGTCGACTCCGGCACCGGTGAGCGGGCCGGTCTGAGCGACCGCGACAGCGCCGGCAAGACCGGTACGACGGACGAGCGCTACAACGCCTGGTTCGTCGGCTACACGACGAACGTCTCCGGCGCGGTGTGGGTCGGTTCGGGCGGCGCGAAGAAGATCACGATGGAGAACATCGTGATCGGCGGCAAGCCCTTCGACAAGGTCTTCGGCGGCGGTCTGCCCGGCCCGATCTGGAAGGACGCGGTCAGCGGCGCGCTCTCCGGCCGCGAGTCGGGCACCTTCGTCACGGTCGGCATCGCGGAGCCGACACTCCCCACCGGAGGCCCGCGCGGCAACAAGCCCCCCACGACCCCGAACCGGCCCGGCAAGCCCGGCGGTGACGGCAAGCCCGGCGGCCGGCCAGGCGGTCAGAACGGCGGGAACAACGGAGGCGCCACCGGCGCGACGGGCGACGTCGAGCCGCAACCCCCGTTCCCCGGGATCTCGATCGACCCGAACACCGCCGGCGTGATCGGCGGCCGCGACTGACCGGTGACGGTCGGCGGTCGCCGCACGGTACGACGTACGAAAAAGGGGAGGGCCCCGGCCGACACCGGCCGGGGCCCTCCCCTTTCCTGCGCTTCCCGGTCCTACGAGAGCTGCTGCTTGACGACGGCGGCGACCCGCCCGCCCTCGGCCAGCCCGGCGACCTTCGGATTCACGATCTTCATGACGGCGCCCATGGCACGCGGTCCCTCGGCACCCGCGGCCTTGGCCTCGGCGACGGCCTGCGCCACGATCGCGACGAGCTCGTCGTCGCTGAGCTGCTTGGGCAGGTACGTGTCGAGGAACTCGCCCTCCGCGGTCTCGCGCGCGGCCTGCTCGGGACGGCCGCCCTGGGCGAAGGCCTCAGCGGCCTCACGGCGCTTCTTCGCCTCCTTGGCGATCACCTTGAGGACTTCCTCGTCGGAGAGCACACGTGCCTCCTTGCCCGCGACCTCCTCCTTGGTGATGGCGGAGAGGGTCAGGCGCAGCGTGGACGAGTGCAGTTCGTCGCGCGCCCTGATGGCGGTCGTGAGGTCTTCCTGGAGCTTGGCCTTGAGCGTGGTCATGCAGCTGAGTCTGCCAGGTGCGGGGGCAGTGGCGCTCACCGGTTTTCCCAGTCTGCGACGATGGGTCCATGCGTGCGCGTTACGGAGTACCCCTGAAGGCAGCTGCCGGAATCGCTGCGGTCGGGGCCGCGGGTGTGGCCTATGCCGCCGGTTTCGAGGCGCGGTCCTTCCGCCTGCGCCGGGTCACGGTGCCTGTCCTTCCCCAGGGGATGCGCCCGCTGCGCGTGCTCCAGGTGTCCGACATCCACATGGTCGGCGGGCAGCGCAAGAAGCGTGCCTGGCTGCAGTCCCTGGCAGGGCTGCGCCCCGACTTCGTCGTGAACACCGGTGACAACCTCTCCGACACCGAGGGCATCCCCGAGCTGCTCGACGCGCTGGGTCCCCTGATGTCCTTCCCGGGGGTGTACGTCTTCGGGTCGAACGACTACTACGGGCCGCGGCTGCGCAACCCCGGGCGCTACCTGATCGAGCGGACCCAGGGCCGGCACGGGCTGAACGGCAACAAGCCGGTCGTCGGCGCCGTCCACAACCCGTGGGAGGACATGCGGGACGCCTTTGACGCGGCCGGCTGGCTGAACCTCACCAACACCCGGGCGCGGCTGAAGCTGGACGGTCTGGAGCTGGCCTTCACCGGGCTCGACGACCCGCACATCAAGCGGGACCGCTACGCGAGCGTCGCCGGCGGCCCGGAGGCGGACGCGGACTTCTCGATGGCGGTGGTGCACGCCCCGTACCTGCGCGTCCTGGAGTCATTCACTGCCGACCGGTACCCGCTGATCCTCGCCGGCCACACCCACGGGGGACAGCTGTGCATCCCCTTCTACGGGGCGCTCGTCACCAACTGCGACCTGGACACGAAGCGGGTGAAGGGGCTCTCCACGCACGAGGCGGAGGGCAACCGCGCGTACCTGCACGTCTCGGCGGGCTGCGGCACCAACCGGTTCACCCCGGTCCGCTTCGCGTGCCCGCCGGAGGCGACGCTCCTGACGCTGACCCCGAAGGGGTAATACGCTGCGGCAATGACCGCCCCGTCGCGCCTCGTCCCGGTGGTGTTCCGCGCCCTGGTCTGCGCCGCGGCCGTGGTGGGGGTGGCCATCGACTGCGCGTACGGGAGCGTGCCCGTCGTCCTCAGCTACTTCACGATCTGGACGAACCTGCTGGTCGCGGTCGTCCTCGGGCTGTCGGCGGCACGCACCTGGCGGCGCCGGCCCGACGTCGCTCCCCTCTACCGGGGCGGGGTCCTCCTCTTCATCCTGATCACCGGTCTCGTCTTCCACCTGGTCCTCGCCAACCCCTCCAGCCCCTTCAACGTCGTCGCGGACCTCGCCCGGCTGACCGGTGCCAGGGCCGTGGCCAACCAGCTCCTCCACACGGTCACCCCGGCCGGCGCCCTCCTGGACTTCCTCCTCCTCACGGCCCCGCGCACGCTGCGCCCGCGCCACGCCGCCCTCTGGCTGGCCTACCCGCTGGTGTACGTGACCTTCGCGCTGCTCCGCGGCGCCCTGCTCGCCCCGGGCACCGCGCGCCGGTACCCGTACCCCTTCGTCGACGCGGCCCGGTACGGCTACGCCCAGGTGACCGTGAACGCGCTGGTCCTGGGCGCCGCCTTCTACGCGCTCGGCCTCGCCCTGGTCACGGTGGACCGCTTCCGCCCGACGCCTCCCCTGGCGCCGCGACCGCTCCGCGAAACCGGATTTCGTCTCCGGCGAGAGGTCCGCTAAAGTAATCGATGTCGCCAGGACAGCAAGCGCTGCAAGGCGGCGATCGGGGTGTAGCGCAGCTTGGCAGCGCGCTTCGTTCGGGACGAAGAGGTCGTGGGTTCAAATCCCGCCACCCCGACAGAGTAAGACCAGGTCAAGGGCCTGATCCGCATCGCGGATCAGGCCCTTCCTGCGTCTTCGGAGTTCATTCGGGAGAGATCTCGGAGGGCGCCTTGGCCGGCCTCCTCCAAGAACCCTGCGCGAGCTCCTCCTTCGCGTGTTTCTCCGCGCGCCCGCCTACCGGCCCGGGTGTGCCCGAGCCCGAGGTCTGCGCCCCGTGTCTGCTTCCCCCACCCCCATATCCGCGTGGCTGCGCGACGTCCGTCGTCCGGCGCGCCCGGCCTGGCTCTCGCCGAAGGTCTTCCGCACCGAGGTCCTCGCCGGGCTGGTCGTCGCACTGGCCCTGATCCCCGAGGCGATCTCGTTCTCGATCATCGCCGGGGTGGATCCGGCGATCGGGTTGTTCGCCTCGTTCACGATGGCCGTCGTGATCGCGTTCGTCGGCGGGCGTCCGGCGATGATCTCCGCGGCGACGGGCGCCGTGGCCCTCGTGATCGCCCCGCTGAACCGGGAGCACGGGCTGGGCCATCTCATCGCGGCGGTGATCCTGGCCGGCGTCTTCCAGATCGTGCTGGGTCTGCTCGGCGTGGCGAAGCTGATGCGGTTCATCCCGCGCTCGGTCATGGTCGGCTTCGTCAACTCGCTGGCCATTCTGGTGTTCATGGCCCAGGTCCCCGAACTGCTCGGCGTTCCCTGGGCCGTCTACCCGCTGCTGGCAACGGGGCTGGCGCTGATGGTGTTCTTCCCGAAGGTCACGAAAGCGGTCCCGGCGCCGCTCGTGTCCATCGTGGTCCTCACCGTGATCACCGTGGCCGCGGGCATCGCGGTCCCGACCGTCGGCGACAAGGGGGCGCTGCCGTCCGCGCTGCCGGTGCCAGGACTGCCGGACGTGCCGCCCACCCTGGAGACGCTGACCCTCATCGCGCCGTACGCGCTGGCCATGGCCCTCGTCGGGCTGATGGAGTCGCTGATGACGGCGAAGCTGGTCGACGAGATCACCGACACGCGGTCCTCGAAGACGAGGGAGTCCGTCGGCCAGGGCATCGCGAACATCGTCACCGGGTTCTTCGGCGGCATGGGCGGCTGCGCGATGATCGGCCAGACGATGGTCAACGTGAAGGTGTCGGGCGCCCGGACGCGGCTGTCGACCTTCCTCGCCGGTGTGTTCCTGATGGTGCTGTGCATCGTCTTCGGACCGGTGGTGTCGGACATTCCGATGGCGGCCCTCGTCGGCGTCATGGTCATGGTCTGCTTCGCGACCTTCGACTGGCACTCCATCGCGCCGAGGACCCTCGCACGGATGCCCGTCGGTGAGATCGCCGTCATGGTCGTCACCGTCGTGTGCGTGGTCGTCAGCCACAACCTGGCCGTGGGCGTCGTCGTGGGTTCCGTCACGGCGATGGTGATCTTCGCCAGGCGTGTCGCGCACCTCGCGCAGGTCACCCCGGTCCCTGATCCGGACGGCGGCCGGGTCGTCTACCACGTGACCGGCGAGCTGTTCTTCGCCTCCTCCAACGACCTGGTCGAGCAGTTCGACTACGCGGGCGATCCGCAGAAGGTGGTCGTCGACCTCTCGGCCGCCCATGTCTGGGACGCCTCCTCCGTGGCCGCCCTCGACGCGATCGAGCACCGGTACGCGCAGCGCGGCAAGCGGGTGGAGATCACCGGCCTGAACGACCCCAGCGCCCGCCTGCACGGCACGCTCAGCGGCCAACTCACCGGCGGGAGCTGAACCGGCCCGTCAGGGCGGCTGCCCCGAGTGCCTCCCCGGGGACGCGGTGTCCCCACGTGACTCCGGCAACCGATCCGGCAAGCAGTGTTCCTCCTTCGGTCCTTACGACCGACCCGACGAACGAGGTGCCCCAACATGACGGTCTTCCAGTGCCGTGCCTGCCACCGTGCGGTGACGCCGGCCGTGACCGAGCGGCCCCTGCCCGAACCGCACACGGACGACGGGTGGTACCAGCCCGAGACCGGGCCCACCGACGCGAACGGTCATACCGACCGGCCGATCGTGCGGATGGCCCCCGGGACGTTCGCCGTAGACCCCGACCCCTCCGGCCCGCCGTACGTACTGGACGAGTCGTCCGGCCTGCTCGTCGAATCCGGTCCGAGCCGCACCGTCGTGCTCCACCCGGGTGACGGCATCGGCCTGGAGCAACACCCGGACGTCGCCATGCGCCGCGGCTACTGCTGCGGGATGGACGGCGAATGGGGGCCGAACCTGGTGTGCGCGTGCGGGGCGGTCGTCGCCACGGTCTACTCGGACTGCTATCAGGTCCAGGAGATCCGGCTGGAGCCGGACGCCGTCGAGCGCCGCGACTGACCGGGCTTCGCCGTGGTGTGCGGGTGCCCGGCGGCCGCCGCCGTCAGTAGGGGCGGGGGGACATGATGTGCGGCTCCATGGCCGGGGCCTCGAAGATGCAGCGGGGTACGCCCGGCCCGGGCGTCGCACGGACGGAGACCTGCGTCGGTGGATCCGTCGGCAGCTCGACGTGCACGGTCACGGGGTGGTCGTCGTGCGTCGTGGCGTGTCCGGTCTCCTTGCCGTCGACCAGTACCTCCACGACGGCGGTGCGCCCGGTCTCGACCGTGGCGCTGACCGAGTGCCCGTCGTGGTCGATGTGGAAGTGATGGCGCCGACCCATGAGATCGCCTCCCGGCAGTACCCCCTCACGACAAGGGTAGCCACGGGAGCACAGGACGGCCCTGTTCTGTGCCGGCGGTCGGTGCGCCACGGGAACGGTCTCGCCCCGGCGCGGGGCCGACCCGCCTCACGGCTCCCCGGAGGCGGCGAGTCCGGCGAGTTCGGCCCGGACCAGCGCGAGGAAGGCGGCCGAGGGCCGGGGCGCCACGGCGCGCACGTCCGCCAGGTCGTCGATGTGGTCGAGGCGGTCGAGGTGGTCGAGAAGTGCGCCGAGGCTGGTGAACCCGCCGACCGGGCGCAGCAGCCACAGGCGCCCCCGCGGGCGCGGCGGGATCCCGAGCCCGGCGAGGGCCTCGTCGGCCTCGCGGTCGAGGTCCCGGAGGTCGGGCTCGGGCAGCGGCGCGCACTCCACTCCGGTGATGTGCCCGTGGCCGTCCAGGGTGGTGTCCACGGCCCAGTGGGTGGACCGGTCGGGGATCCAGGTGCGGTCCGCGGGCGGCCACACGTACGGGAGGAACACCCAGCGCAGGTCCTCGGGGGCCGGCTCCCAGCCGAGGACCTCCAGCTCCCGCATCTCCGGCAGCCGGTCCGGCTCCAGTTCGCTGCGGCCGGTGCGGCGCAGTGCGAGCGGGTGCGGTGTTCCGTCCTCGTCCCACGACATGCGGGCACGCTATCCGACCCGGTGGCCGATGTGCGTGACCCCCGCGTGCGGGGCTATGCCCGCATCCGGTCCAGCGGGTTGGCGCCGATCCGGGTGGCCGCGCCGCCGGCCACGTACGCGGCCGCCGCGCAGCCGGGCTTGCGGGCGGCCTGGTCCTCGACCAGCGCGAGGAACGCCGCTCCGAAGTCGCCCCGCGGGTACGCGGCGAGGAGTTCGGCCGTGAAGGCGGGATCGAACTCGGCGACGCGCAGGCCCGAGACGTCCGCGCTCGTACCGACCTGCAGCAGGTGGCTCTCCACGTCCTCGGCCGCGCTCACGTCGTCCCGCATGTGCAGGACGACGACCTCCTCGGCGCGCGCCCGGCGGGCCGCCGGCCAGCCCAGGCCCGCCGTCAGGACGCGCGCGACATGGCCGCCCGCCTCCTCGAAGGGCAGGGTGTGGCTGTCGAAGGGCGCGGTCAGGCCCAGATCGTGCACCAGGGCGCTGACGTAGAGGAGTTCCGCGTCGTACGCCAGGCCGTGCTGCTCGGCGTAGCGGGCGCCGAAGGCGTAGGAACGGACCGAGTGGTTCAGGAGGGTCGTGTCCGCGTACTCCGCGGCGATCTCGTGCGCGGCGCGGGCCGATGCGGTGTCAAGTGTCCACGTCTTCATGGGTCGTCAGCGTAGGCGGCGGCCGAAGTCGATCTCGGACGGGGACTCCCCGGGCCAGTTCAGCCGGGTCGGGGCGGGCGGGGTCTCGGCGAGGACGGTGCCGCGCGAGACGACGTACCGCGGGCGGACCTGGCGGCGGACGGCCTCCTCGGGCGACGGGGCCGGGAGCAGCACGAACGAGGCGGGGGCGCCGGCGGTGACGCCGTACTCCGTCTCCGCGAGGCCGAGCACCCGCGCCGCGCGCTCCGTCACCATCGAGAAGGCCTCCGGGATCTCGTCGGCGCCGGTGAGCTGGGCGGCGTACAGCCCGACGAGGGCGGTCTGCAGCGGGTTCGCGGTACCCAGCGGGTTCCAGGGGTCCATCACGTCGTCGTGGCCGAAGGCGACGTTGACCCCGGCGGCCAGCATCTCCTTGACCTGGGTGAGGCCGCGCCGCTTGGGATAGGCGTCGAAGCGGCCCTGGAGGCCCAGGTTGGCGAAGGGGTTGGAGACGAGGTTGACGCCGGAGCGGGCGAGCAGACGCTGGAGCTTGTAGCTGTACGCGCCGTTGTAGGAGCCCATGGCGGTGGTGTGCGAGGCGGTGGCGCGCCCCCGCAGTCCCGAGCGCAGGGCGAGGGTGGCCAGCACCTCCACGAAGCGGGACTGCTCGTCGTCGATCTCGTCGCAGTGCGCGTCGACCCGCAGGCCGTGCTCCTCAGCCAGTGCGAAGGCCGTGTGCAGCGAGGCGATCCCGTCCTCGCGGGTGTCCTCGAAGTGCGGGATCGCACCGACGACGTCCGCCCCGCGGGCGACGGCCTCGCGCATCAGTCCCTCGCCGCCCGGGAAGGAGACGATGCCCTCCTGGGGGAAGGCCACGATCTGCAGGGTCATGAAGTCGCGCACCCGGTCGCGCACCTCCAGCAGGGCCTCCAGCGCGGTGAGGTCCGGGTCGGTGACGTCGCAGTGGGTCCGCACGTGCAGGACCCCGTGGGCGGCCTGCCAGCGCAGCACCTCGGTGGCCCGCGCGATCACGTCCTCGCGGGTCAGGGTCCGCTTGCGTTCGCTCCAGCAGGCGATGCCCTCCCAGAGGGTGCCGGAGGCGTTGGGGCGGGGCTCGCCCGCGGTCAGCGCCGTGTCGAGGTGGATGTGCGGCTCGACGAAGGGAGGCGTGAGAAGGCCGCCGTGGGCCTCGATGAGGATGCCCGTGGCGGGTGGTTCCTTCTGGTCGTCGTGGGGGAGGACCCGCGCGATGCGGCCGTCCTCCGCGACCTCGACGTCGGACAGGCCGTGGGAGTGCAGCAGCCGGGCGCCCCGGACGATCATCCGCATGGCGCCAGCCTAGAGAGACATCCGGCGGAGCGGGCCTAGCCGCGCTTGGCCTGGGCCTTCTGCTGCATGCCGCGCGTCTTCGCGGCGGTGCTGTGCATGTCCCGGACCGCAGCCTTGGCACGGGCCTCCGCGGCCGTGTTCTTCGCCAGCGCGCGCTCGGAGTCCTGGTGGCTGTGGTGGCCGGTACGGGCCTTCTTGGCCATGATCGTTCCTCCTCGGGCGTGACGGCCGATGCGTTCCACTCTCCGCCCGTTCCCGGCGGTCGGCATCCCGGGGAGCGGTGCGGCCACAATGGGGCGCATGACCAGCGACAGTGAGATGACCCCCGGCATGCCCGACTGGGAGAAGCGGTTCCGGGCACCGCGCGTCGGGCTCCCCGACTGGGCCGAGGACGCCCCGGACCGTTCGCTCTTCGTGTCCAACGCGACCGGGACCTACGAGATCTACGCGTGGGACCGCGCCACCGGCGAGCAGCGGCAGGCCACGGACCGCCCCAACGGCACCACCGACGGGACCCTCTCCCCCGACGGCGAGTGGATCTGGTGGTTCTCCGACACGGACGGCGACGAGTTCGGCACCTGGGTGCGCCAGCCCTTCGCGGGCGGCCCCGACGAGCCGGCCACCCCCGGTCTCGCGCCCTCGTATCCGGCGGGGCTGGCCATCGGGCGGGACGGGACGGCCGTCGTGGGGCGCTCCACCGACGAGGACGGCTCGACCGTCCACGTGGTGCGGCCGGACGGCTCCGCTCCCACCGTGATCTACCGGCACCGGGAGTCGGCGGGCGTCGGCGACCTGTCCCGTGACGGAACGCTGGTGGCCGTCGAGCACACCGAGCACGGCGACGCGATGCACTCCGCCCTGCGCGTCCTGACCCTGGACGGGACCACCGTCGCCGAGCTGGACGACTCCCGGGGCGGGTCCGAGGAGCTGGGGCTGGAGGTCCTCGGTTTCGCGCCGGTCGCGGGCGACACCCGGCTGCTCGTCGGGCACCAGCGGCGGGGCCGCTGGGAGCCGATGGTCTGGGACGTGGCCACCGGCGCCGAGCAGGAGCTCGCGATCGACCTGCCGGGCGACGTCAGCGCCGAGTGGTACCCGGACGGGTCCGCGCTGCTGGTCGCGCACAGCTTCGAGGCGCGCAGCGAGCTGTGGCGCTACGACCTGGCCGCGCGTGAGCTCGTCCGGGTGGACACGCCGCCGGGGTCGGTGTCGGGGGCCACGGCGCGGCCCGACGGGACGGTGGAGTACCTGTGGTCCTCGGCCGCCGAGCCCTCGGCGGTACGGTCCACCGCGGGCGGGGTCGTCCTGGACCCGCCCGGTTTCCGGGCGCCGGGTTCGCAGCCGGTCGAGGACGTGTGGGTCGAGGGTCCGGGCGGGCGGATCCACGCCCTCGCGCAGCGGCCGGCGGGGCACGGCGAGGGTCCCTTCCCGACGGTCTTCGAGATCCACGGCGGGCCGACCTGGCACGACAGCGACTCCTTCGCGTCGGCTCCGGCGGCCTGGCTGGACCACGGTTTCGCCGTGGTGCGGGTCAACTACCGCGGCTCGACGGGCTACGGCCGCGAGTGGACCGACGCCCTCAAGCACCGGGTCGGGCTGATCGAGCTGGAGGACATCGGTGCGGTCCGGGAGTGGGCGGTGGCCTCCGGCCTCGCGGACCCGGCGCGCATGGTGCTGTCGGGCGGTTCCTGGGGCGGTTACCTGACGCTGCTGGGCCTGGGCACGCAGCCCGAGGCCTGGGCCGTCGGCCTGGCCGCCGTACCGGTCGCGGACTACGTGACGGCGTACCACGACGAGATGGAGGCGCTGAAGGCCCTGGACCGCACCCTCTTCGGCGGCACGCCGGAGGAGGTCCCGGACCGCTTCGAGGCCTCCTCCCCGCTGACGTACGTGGATGCGGTGAAGGCTCCCGTCCACATCGCGGCGGGGGTGAACGACCCGCGCTGCCCGATCCGCCAGATCGACAACTACGTGGACCGGCTCGCCGCGCGCGGGGCGGTGCACGAGGTGTACCGGTACGACGCGGGGCACGGTTCGCTGGTGGTGGAGGAGCGGATCAAGCAGGTCCGGATGGAGCTGGAGTTCGCGCTGAAGCACCTGCCGCACTGACCCTGCGGGAGGGAGGGCGGTGCACCCCCCGTACGGTGGTGGGGTGCACCGGTTTCTCCTGACCCCGCGCTGGTGGGGGATCAACGTCTTCGTCGCGCTCGCCGTGCCCTTCTGCCTGTTCATGGGTTCCTGGCAGCTCGGCCGGTTCGAGGACCGCGTCGACAGCCACCGTGAAGCGGGTGCGGAGCGGCCCGCCGACCAGGTGGCCGCGCCTCTGGAGTCGCTGCTTCCGGTCGACAAGACGACCTCCGGGCGGCTTGCCGCCACGGCCGGGGAGTACGGCGACCAGCTGCTGGTGCCCGAGCGGCGGCTGGACGGCCGGTCCGGGTTCTACGTGCTGACGCTGCTGAAGACCGACTCCGGCAAGAGCGTCCCGGTGGTGCGGGGCTGGCTGCCGGGAGTGGCGGATCCCGCGAAGGCGCCGGCCCCGCCGGCCGGCCGGGTCGAGGTCAGCGGTGCCCTGCAGGCCGCGGAGAACGCCGGTACGAAGGGGGTCCACTCCCAGGGCGGGCTGCCGGCCGGGCAGCTCGGGGTGATCAGCGCCGCCTCGCTGGTCAACATCGTCCCGTACGAGCTGTACGACGCCTGGCTGACCGTGCAGACCCCGTCGGAGGGGATGATTCCGGTGCCTGCGCAGGCACCGACCAACACCGGGCTCGACCTGAAGGCCTTCCAGAACCTCGGCTACACCGGTGAGTGGTTCGTCTTCGTCGCCTTCGTGCTCTTCATGTGGTTCCGCCTCTACCGACGCGAGGTGGAGACGATCCGCGACGCCGAGGCGGGCCTGCTGGAGCCCGCAGCGCGGTAGCTCCTCCGCCTGGAACACCGCCCGGGACAGCTCCGCCCGGGGCGCCACCGGGGCACCTCCGCCGGAACTCCGCGCGGACGCCTCCGGCGGCCCTCAGGCCAGCGGGATCGCGCCCGTCCGGTAGACCGTTCCGCCGCACACCTCGGGGATCGTCGTCCGCGTCGTCGCGGCCCCCGACTGCGGGGTGTGCGAGACGGCCACGCCGGCCGGGGCCGGGGAGGTGCCCGTCTGCGGTTCGACGGCCGGTCCGCTCCCCGTACCGCTCGTGGTGCCCGCCGTGTCGCTCTGCGGGGACTTCCCGCCCGCGTCCGGGTTCGCAGGTGCGCAGGCCTCCCCCGACGGCACCCATGCGAAGCGGACCTCGTACGCCGTGTTCGGCGGGAGCACCAGCGCCGGAGCAGCCGCCGCCGGGTCGGGCAGCAGCCCGCTCGCCGGATCGCCCGCGGTGTGGCCGACCACGGCGACGGCGGGGCCCGAACCGGCCCCGGTCCCGGGCGCCGGGGCGGCCGTCAGGGTGTCCTGGCCGTTGACGGCACAGTTCTGGGACGAGAGGTTGGTGACCCGGAAACTGCCGTAGACCCGGCCGTCGGTCTCCGGGGCCCGGGACGAGCCCACCACCCCGAGCTGGTCCGCGCCGCACCCGGGCACCCCTGGAGCCGCCACCGGCGGCAGCGGTCCCGAGCCCGGCACGGCACCTGCGGAGCCGGCCGCTCCGGCGGAGGTCCCGGCGCCCGACGGGCCTGCCGTCAGCCCGTCCGACGCGGGGCCCGTCGTGGCGTTCGGCTGCCCGGTGACCCCGCCCGCGGACGGGGCGTCGCCGAAGGGGTGGGGCGGCTTCGCCGGGGACCCGAAGCCGTTCTGGTGCGGGTCGGAAGCCGGTGAGTCCTGCTTGTTTCCGGTGGCGGCGCCGTGTCCGGCCATCGCCGGATGGTCCGTGGCCACGCCCTCGGCCGAGGTCAGGTGCACTGCGGCCGGGATCGCCGTCCCGGCGAGCAGCACGGCCGCTGCGGCGCCGACGAGGGCGGCCCGGCGGTTGCGGGTCCGGCGCGCGGGAACGGCGTCACGTAGTCGCTCCAGGGCGTCCGCGGAGGGCTGCAGGCCTTCGACGGCCCCGCGCAGGAGGATCCGCAGCTCCTCTTCCCCGCTCGCCCCGCCCGGCGGAGTGTGGTCGTCCATCATGACTGCGCAGCCTCCATCGCCACCCGCAGCGCGGCAATGCCCCGCGATCCGTACGCCTTCACCGAGCCGAGCGATATTCCGAGCGTCTCGGCGACCTGGGCCTCCGTCATGTCCGCGAAGTAGCGCAGCACCAGCACCTCGCGCTGGCGGCGCTGCAGTCCACGCATCGCCTTGATCAGGTCGTCCCGTTCCAGCTGGTCGTACGCGCCCTCTTCGGCGCTCGCCATGTCCGGCATCGGCTTCGAGAGCAGCTTGAGGCCGAGGATGCGGCGGCGCAGGGCGGACCGCGAGAGGTTCACGACGGTCTGGCGCAGGTACGCCAGGGTCTTCTCCCGGTCACGGACCCGGTTCCGGGCGGAGTGCACCCGGATGAAGGCCTCCTGGACCACGTCCTCGCAGGAGGCGGTGTCGTCGAGGAGCAGGGCTGCCAGGCCCAGGAGCGAGCGGTAGTGCGCCTGGTAGGTCGCGGTGAGGTGGTCGACGGTGGTGCCGGCCACCACTTCGGCCGCCGGTTCGGCCGCCTCGGCCACCGGATCGGCCGTCCCGGCCGCCTCGCTCCTGCTGCTCCCCTCCGTCTCAGCGCTGTCGCGCGGCGCGGGCACGAGGCCGCCCCGGATCGGTACGGCTGTCCGTACGGGCGCTGCCGACGGCCCCGCCGGCGGGACGGGCACGATCACGGGAAGACCGTCGCCGGGCGTGCGGAGGACCCGGCGCGACGGGAGGATCCCGATCCGCGCCGGCCGGACGGCCGGTTCGAGCAGTGTGTCTGCCACGCCGGTTGGACACGCGTCCCCCCATCAGGGTTGTACGCGCCAGGCCGCCTCACCAGCAAAATCCCTGTTGCCCTCATGCGTACCCGCTCTTCCCGATTGCCCCGTCTTTACCGAGACGGCAGTCGGGCCATCACCTTGATCAAGGGATCAGCACCGATCCTACAAAGCGAATTACGCAAATTCACCTGCGATCAGTTCCGCGATCTGTGTGGCATTCAACGCTGCGCCCTTGCGGAGATTGTCGGCGCACACGAAGAACTCCAGGGCGTGACGGTCGTCGAGCGAGGCCCGTACCCGCCCGACCCAGGCGGGATCCGTCCCGGCGGCGTCCACCGGAGTGGGGAACTCCCCCGCCGCGGGGTCGTCCACGAGCACCACACCGGGCGCGGCCTCCAGGATCCCCCTGGCGTGCACGGCCTCCACCTCGCGCTCGAACCGGGCCCGCACGGTCAGCGAATGCCCGGTCAGCACCGGCACCTGGACGCAGGTCACCGACACCGGGAGCTGCTCCAGCTGCAGGATCCGGCGCGTCTCCCCGCGTACCGCCAGCTCGTGCGAGGACCAGCCGTCCGCGCGCAGCTCGCCGGACCAGGGCACGACGTTGAGGGCGAGCGGGGCCGCGAAGGGGCCGGTGTCCTCGCCCACGGCCCGGCGCACGTCCCCGGGCTGCTCGCCCAGGGAGGTCCCGGCCACCAGCGACTGCTGGCGGCGCAGCGTCTCGGAACCGGCCCGCCCGGCGGCGCTCGCCGCCTGGTACGAGGAGACCACCAGGTCGCGCAGGGAGTACTCGGAGTGCAGGGCCCCCAGGGCCGCGATCATGGTGGCGGTCACGCAGTCCGGGCCCGCGACGATCCCGCGCGGCCGGATCCGTGCGGCGTCCCCGTTGACCTCGGGCACCACCAGCGGGACCTCGGGGTCCTCCCGGAAGGCCGCGGACAGGTCGACGACGACCGCGCCGCGCGTGGTGACCACGGGGGCCCACCGGGCCGAGACGTCGGCCGGTGTGAGGAAGAGGGCGACGTCGCCCGGTCCGAGGCCGTCGAAGGCGTCCTCGGTGAGGGCGACCACCTCGGTCTCCTCCGCGCGGACGGCCAGCACGCGGCCGGCCGAGCGCGCGGAGGCGATCAGGCGGATCTCGCCCCAGACGTCCGCCCGCTGGGACAGCATCTGGAGCAGGACCGAACCGACTGCTCCGGTCGCCCCGACCACGGCGAGTGCCGGGCCGGAGGACCGGGTGCGGGTCATCGTCCGGTGCCTCCGTAGACGACGGCTTCGGCACTGTCGGAGTCGAGTCCGAAGGCCGTGTGCACGGCGCGGACGGCCTCGTTGACGTCGTCCTGGCGGGTGACGACCGAGATGCGGATCTCGGAGGTCGAGATCAGCTCGATGTTCACGCCCGCGTCGGACAGCGCCTGGAAGAAGGAGGCGGTGACGCCCGGGTTCGTCTTCATGCCCGCGCCGACCAGGGAGATCTTGCCGATCTGGTCGTCGTAGCGCAGGGAGTCGAAGCCGATCGCGCCCTTGGCCTTCTCCAGGGCCTCGATGGCCTTGTGGCCCTCCGCCTTGGGAAGCGTGAAGGAGATGTCCGTGAGGCCCGTGGAGGCCGCGGAGACGTTCTGCACGATCATGTCGATGTTGATCTCGGCGTCCGCGATGGCGCGGAAGATCGCCGCGGCCTCGCCCGGCTTGTCCGGGACACCGACGACCGTGATCTTGGCTTCGGAGACGTCATGCGCGACTCCGGAGATGATGGCGTGCTCCACCTGCGCGTCCCCTTGCGGATTCTCGTTGCTGACCCAGGTGCCCGGCAGTCCGGAGAAGGACGAACGGACGTGGATCGGGATGTTGTAGCGGCGCGCGTACTCGACGCAGCGGTGCAGCAGCACCTTGGAACCGGAGGCCGCGAGCTCCAGCATGTCCTCGGAGGAGATCCAGTCGATCTTCTTCGCCTTCTTCACGACGCGGGGGTCCGCGGTGAAGACGCCGTCGACGTCGGTGTAGATCTCGCACACCTCGGCGTCCAGCGCCGCGGCGAGCGCGACGGCGGTCGTGTCCGAGCCGCCCCGGCCGAGGGTGGTGATGTCCTTGGAGTCCGCGGACACCCCCTGGAAGCCCGCGACGATGGCGATGTTGCCCTCGTCCAGCGCGGTGCGGATCCGGCCCGGCGTGACATCGATGATGCGCGCTTTGTTGTGGACCGAGTCGGTGATCACGCCCGCCTGGCTACCGGTGAACGACTGGGCCTCGTGGCCCAGGTTTTTGATCGCCATGGCCAGCAGGGCCATGGAGATCCGCTCCCCGGCGGTCAGCAGCATGTCGAATTCCCGTCCGGCAGGCATCGGCGATACCTGCTCGGCGAGATCGATCAGCTCGTCCGTCGTGTCGCCCATCGCGGAAACCACGACGACCACCTGGTGGCCGTTCTTCTTGGCGTCCACGATCCGCTTGGCGACGCGCTTGATGCCCTCGGCATCGGCTACGGAGGAGCCTCCGTACTTCTGCACGACAAGGCCCACGTGCGCTCCTCGCTCAGTCCGTCTCATTGCTGGTGCAGTGTAACGAGCGACCGGGATCCGACCGCCTCGTACCACATCATGAGACGAGAAGACCACGGAACGAGTTCCCTGACCGGCCGCCGCCTTCGCTCAGGTGCGGCCGAGGCCGCCGAGCTCCTCGGCCATCACCTGTCCGGCCTGTTCGGCGAGGTCGTCCTCGGTCAGGTCCTCGTCCGTGTCCAGGCCGTCCAGCGCCGCCAGCGGCTGGTCCAGGCGGACGTGGGCGATCAGCGACTGGAGCGCGCGCAGGGTCGCCGAGGCCGTCGGACCCCAGTTGGTGAAGTACGAGAACTGCCACCACCACAGCGCCTCCGTGATGCGGCCCGACTGGTGGTGGATGAGCCCGTGCCGCAGGTCGGCGACCACGTCCGCCAGGTCGTCGGAGATCCGGTGGGCCACCGGGGCCTTGCGGGGCTCGTAGGGGTCGAAGACCTCGGAGTAGACGTCGACCGGCTCCAGCATGATCGCGAACCGCTCGCGCAGGTCGTCCACGTCCGGCTCCGGGCCGAGATCGGGCTCGTAGCGCTCGTCGGGCAGGACGTCCTGGTACGCGCCCAGCCGGCCGCCCGCCAGCAGCAGCTGGGACACCTCCAGGAGGAGGAAGGGCACCGCACTGTCCGGGTCCTCGCCCTTGGCCACCTCGGTGACCGCAACGATGAACGACTCGATCTGGTCCGCGATCGAGGCGGCGAAGTCGTCCGGATCCTGGCCGAGGGCGTGCAGCGTTGCGTCAGACATCGAGAAGTCGCCTTCCTTCAAAGGCCCGCCCCAGCGTGACCTCGTCCGCATACTCCAGATCTCCCCCGACGGGGAGCCCGCTGGCCAGGCGGGTGACCTTCAGGCCCATGGGCTTGATCATGCGGGCGAGGTAGGTGGCGGTCGCCTCGCCCTCCAGGTTCGGGTCGGTGGCCAGGATCAGCTCGGTCACCTCGCCGTCCGCCAGGCGCGCCAGCAGCTCGCGGATGCGCAGGTCGTCCGGGCCGACGCCCTCGATCGGGCTGATCGCGCCGCCGAGGACGTGGTACTTGCCCCGGAACTCGCGCGTCCGCTCGATCGCGACGACGTCCTTCGGCTCCTCCACGACACAGATGACCGTGGTGTCCCGGCGCGGGTCGCGGCAGATGCCGCACCGCTCCTCCTGCGCCACGTTCCCGCACACCGCGCAGAACCGGACCTTGTCCTTGACCTCCAGCAGCGCGTGCGCGAGGCGTCGGACGTCGGTGGGCTCGGCCTGCAGGATGTGGAAGGCGATCCGCTGCGCGCTCTTGGGCCCGACGCCGGGCAGCCTGCCCAGTTCGTCGATCAGGTCCTGAACCACGCCTTCGTACAACGGACTGCCTTCTTTCGTTCGGGTGGGGCGGGTGGATCGGGTAGGTGGTGGGGAGGACGGGTGGGCCGGCCCGCAGGTGGGACGGGAGGCAGGCCCGGGGGGCTAGAACGGGAGGCCGGGGATACCGCTGCCGCCGCCCAGGCCCTGGGCCAGCGGGCCCAGCTTCTGCTGCTGGAGCGCCTGTGCGTTCTCGTTGGCCGCCTGCACCGCGGCGACCACCAGGTCGGCGAGCGTCTCCGTGTCCTCGGGGTCCACGGCCTTCGGGTCGATCACCAGCGCGCGCAGCTCACCGGATCCGGTGACGGTCGCCCGCACCAGACCACCGCCGGCCTGGCCCTCGACCTCGGTCCGCGCGAGTTCCTCCTGCGCGGCCGCGAGATCCTGCTGCATCTTCTGGGCCTGCTGGAGCAGCTGCTGCATGTTGGGCTGGCCACCACCGGGAATCACAGGGCACTCACTCCATACGTCGTACGTCGAGACCTTCGGAACGCTGGTCAATCCGAGCCTACGTGCTCACCGGGCGCCGCGCCCTACGCCGTGAGGACCAACTCTTTCGAGTGAGAGTCGGGGCGTACGCGTACCTGCTGGAGACCTCCTTGCGGGCGGAAAACCGGGGAATCGTCGCCCATCGGCCGTCATTCGAAGGTAGGAAGAGCATGCGCATCATTGCGCACACGCGCACCACCACACGTCAGCGCAGGCAGAGGGAGTGCCGGGTGAGCCAGCCGGAGATGCAGCCCGAGGGGCCACCCCGGGATCCCCGGGAGGAAGGCGGCGGACCGATGGCGGCGGGCGATCTGACCGGCCGGCCGTTCCCCCTCGGGGACTGGGGCGAGCCCGCCGAGCGGCTCGACGAGCTCTACCGGCGGGTCGAGGCCGACGCGCTGCGCACCGCCGAGTGGTACCTGTCCGACCGCGCCTGGAAGCGGCGCGGTGCGCGCGTGCTGCGCGCCGGCGCCGCCGTGGGCGCCGTCACGGGCGCCTCGATGCCGCTGCTGGAGCTGACGGGCTCGATCCCGGGCGCCTCCACGTACGGCTACCTCGCCCTGCTGCTGGGCGCGGCCGCGCTGGCCTGCGACCGGTTCTTCGGGCTGACCTCCGGGTGGATGCGTGACGTGGCCACGGCCCAGGCCGTGCAGCGACGGCTCCAGACCCTGCAGTTCGACTGGGCCTCGGAGAACGTGCGGGAGGTGCTCGGCCCCACCGAGGGCACCGCGAGCGAGGCCGCGGAGCGCTGCCTGACCGTGCTGCGCCGTTTCTCCGAGGACATCACGGAGCTGGTCCGCTCGGAGACGGCGGACTGGATGGTGGAGTTCCGGGCCGGGCCCGCGCCGCTGGTGATGCAGTCGCTGGGGGCCTCCGGTGCGCGTCCGGACGCGTACATCCCGCCCGCCCGCTTTCCGCTGCCGCCGGGCACCAGACCGAACATGCCCCGGCAGCGGCCGCCGGAGCAGCCGCGCTGAGACGGGCGGGGCCGGGGTTCCGCGCAGCGGTCCCGTACCCCGCCCACCGGTCCCGCTCAGCTGAAGATGATCATCGAACCCTGGCCGAGGCTCCGCGTCGCGGCCGCGTGCAGTCCCAGCCACACGTGCCGCTCCCGGGCGAAGGGGCTGTCGTCGTACGGAATCGGCCCCGCGGGCTCCTCCAGCAGCGTCGGCCGCCCCGGCGGCGCCGGGGCGGCGGGCGGGTTCCCGGGGTCTATCCCGATGGCGGGGGCCACGAACAGCAGCTCCCGCAGCAGCCCCTGTCCGGACCCCAGCGGCCCGCCGCCGGCCAGCAGCTCCTCGTTCGCCAGCGGAGCCGCGAAGTCCAGCGGGACGTAGGCCCCGGCGTGGTCGTAGTGCCACACCAGGTGCGACTGCTGGGCCGTGGGCTCGAACATCTCCAGCAGCTGCTCGTAGTCCCCGCCCAGCTCGTCCACGGGGGTCACGGGCAGCCCGCAGAGCTGGAGCATGTACGCCCGCCGCAGGAAATGCAGGGCGTCGTAGTCGAAGCCGGCGACCGGGGCGACGTCCCCGCTCAGGCCCGGCATGTACGCGAAGACGGGCACGGACGGCAGTCCGGCCGCGCCCAGCGCCCGGTCGTACGAGGCGATCTCTTCCGCGAAGGGGTTGTCGGGGCTGTGGCACAGCACGTCGACAAGGGGGACCAGCCACAGGTCACAGGCCACTCGGCCTCCGATCAGTCGTTGTCGCCGATCCGGCCAGGGTAGTGGGCCGGACACCCTCCGCGAAGGGGTGCGCAGAACCTGGGGCCGGACCGGCCGGCGGCGGGCAGGCCCTCAGAGGCGGGCGGCCCAGGCCAGCGCGTGCTCGTTGTAGCCGCGTACGATGCCGCGCACGGCGTCGGCGTCGGCCAGCGTCACCGCGTCCACCAGCTCGCTGTGGCCGTCCCACAGCGCCGCCCGCAGTTGCGGCTCGCGCTGGAGGTGGGGCACCGCGAAGACCCAGCACTGCACGCGGATGCGGTGCAGGAACTCGGATATGTAGGTGTTGGCGACCAGCCCGCTCAGCTCCCGCCAGAAGCGCAGGTCGTAGCCGATCAGTACTTCGAGCGAACCGCTCTGCGCGGCCCGCCGGGCCTCCTCGCCCCGGCGGCGCACCGAGACCAGCAGCTCGCCGGAGCCGGGGGCGGTGCCGCGCTCGGCGAGGCGGCGGAAGATTCCGTCCACGACGAGCGAGCGCGCCTCGATCATGCCCCGGAAGTCGTCGACGGTGAAGATCCGCACGCGGAAGCCGCGGTGCTGGACCAGTTCGAGCAGGCCCTGGGCCGAGAGGTCCACGAGCGCCTCGCGCACCGGGGTCGCGGAGACCTCGTACTGCTCGGCGATCTGCTTCACGGTGAACTCGGTCCCCGGAGGCAGGCGTCCCGCGAGCACCTCGTCACGCAGCGCGTCCGCGATCTGCTGGCGAAGTGTGTTGCGGGTGACAGCTCCGCTGCCTGGCATAGGGGTCCGTCTCCTGTCGTAGAGCTCCGGACACCATAGGCCAGACAACGCGGCTGAAAACCGATCGGTAGCCAACCGATATCCGGCATCCGCACCCGGGGTCCGGGTGCGGATGCCGACCGGTCCGTCAGGCCGTGGTGTGGCGGTCGGCGACCGTCAGCGCCTCGTCGAGCAGGGCCAGGCCCTCCTTGGCCTCCGCCTCCGTCACGGTGCAGGGCGGGACCACGTGGGTGCGGTTCATGTTCACGAAGGGCCACAGACCCGACGCCTTGCAGGCCGCGGCGAACTCGGCCATCGGCGCGTTGTCCGCCCCGGACGCGTTGTACGGCACGAGCGGCTCGCGCGTCTTCTTGTCCCGTACGAGTTCCAGGGCCCAGAAGGTGCCGAGTCCGCGGACCTCGCCGACCGAGGGGTGGCGCTCGGCGATCTCGGTGAGCGCCGGGCCGATCACGTTCTCGCCGAGGTGGGCGGCGTGCTCGACGATGCCCTCCTCCTCCATCGTGTTGATCGTCGCGACGGCGGCGGCGCAGGCCAGCGGGTGGCCCGAGTACGTCAGCCCGCCCGGGTAGGGACGGGTGGCGAAGGTCTCGGCGATGGCGGCCGAGATGGCCACGCCGCCGAGCGGGACGTAGCCGCTGTTCACGCCCTTGGCGAAGGTGATCAGGTCAGGGGTGACGCCCCAGTGCTCGGCCGCGAACCACCTGCCGGTGCGGCCGAAGCCGGACATGACCTCGTCCAGGATGAAGACGATGCCGTGGCGGTCGCAGAGCTCGCGCACGCCCGCGAGGTAGCCCGGGGGCGGGGTCATGATGCCGGCGGTGCCGGGCACGCTCTCCAGGATGATCGCCGCGATGCTCTGCGGCCCCTCGAAGGCGATGGTGTCGGCGAGGTGGGCGAGGGCGCGGGCGCACTCCTCGGCCTCGGTGGTGGCGTGGAAGGCGGAGCGGTAGAGGTACGGGCCCCAGAAGTGCACGACGCCGGCGGCGGCCGTGTCGGAGGGCCAGCGGCGCGGGTCGCCGGTCAGGTTGATCGCGGCGGCGGTGGCCCCGTGGTAGGAGCGGTAGGTGGAGAGCACCTTGGCGCGGCCCGTGTGCAGACGGGCCATGCGGACGGCGTTCTCGACGGCCTCGGCGCCGCCGTTGGTGAAGAAGATCTTGTCCAGGTCGCCCGGGGTCCGCTCGGCGATGAGGCGTGCGGCCTCGGAACGGACGTCGACGGCGAAGCCGGGCGCGAGGGTGCAGAGCCGGGCGGCCTGCTCCTGGATCGCGGCGACCACCTTGGGGTGCTGGTGGCCGATGTTGGTGTTGACCAGCTGGGAGGAGAAGTCGAGGAACCGCTTGCCTTCGTAGTCCCAGAAATACGACCCCTCGGCCCCGGCGACGGCGAGGGGGTCGATCAGGGCCTGGGCGGACCAGGAGTGGAAGACGTGCTTCCGATCTGCGTCCTTCACGGCGGCAAGGGTGTGCGAGGTGACATGAGGGGTCATGTCGTCACGCTAGAAGTGCGCAGGTGGGGCGGGATATCGGCGGACTGTATGGGCGTGGGGGGCCGCTCTCGGCAGTCTGTCTGCGAAGGCGCTCCGACGGGCTCCCACCCCTTCGATACATTGACAGCATCCTGTCGTTATGACAGTCTATTGTCATCAGCAGGAACCACGCTGGAGGCGAAAGCACCATGAGCGAGACCCCGCGCAAGCCCGTCCACCTCGCGGTCTACGACACGTACGCGGACTGGGAGACCGGCCACACCACGGCGCACCTCACCCAGCGCGGCCACACCGTGCGCACGGTCGGTCTGAGCGCCTCTCAGCCGGTCACCACCATGGGCGGCATCCGTATCCAGCCTGACCTGGCCCTGGCCGACCTGCGACCGGAGGACTCCTCGCTGCTGATCCTCACGGGCGCGTCCCTGTGGGACACGAGCGAGGAACTGACGCCGTTCGCGGCCAAGGCGAGGGAGTTCCTGGCTGCCGGAGTGCCGGTCGCGGCGATCTGCGGAGCCACCGCCGGCCTGGCCCGCGAGGGCCTGCTGGACGGCCGGACCCACACCAGCGCCGCCTCCTTCTACCTGGCCGGGCAGCCCGGCTACGGGGGCGCCGAGAGCTATGTCGAGGCCGACGCGGTGACGGACGGCGACCTGATCACGGCGGGGCCGACGGAGCCGGTGGCCTTCGCCCGCGAGGTCTTCGCCCGGCTGGACGTCTACAAGCCGGACGTCCTGGACGCCTGGTACGGGCTCTTCCACGACTCGGACCCCAGCGCGTACCCGGTCCTGATGGCGGCATCGGCGGCCGGCGATGCGTGAGGCGCTGCCCGCGGCGGACCTGGGAGACCTGGGAGACCTGGGGGGTCTCGGGGGCGCCGGAGAGCTGGTCGCGGGCTCGGGAGAGCTGGTCGCGGGCTCGGGAGAGCTGGTCGCGGGCTCGGGAGAGCTGGTCGGCGCCGGGGGGCTCGGTGACTCCGGGGACCCTGACGACTCGGGGGACCCTGCGGACTCCGGAGACCCTGAGGACGCACGTGGCCGGCAGGACCTGCTGAGCCGTACCGCGCTCGGGGTGTTCCGGCTCAACGGCCAGTTCCTCGCCATCTCGGAAGAGCTGGCCCGGCCGGCCGGGCTGACGGCCGCCTGGTGGCAGGTCCTGGGTGCGGTGCTGCGGGAGCCACTGCCCGTGGCGGGCATCGCCCGGAACATGGGCATCACCCGGCAGAGCGTGCAGCGCATCGCGGACCTGCTGGTCGCCAAGGGCCTCGCCGAGTACGCCCCGAACCCCGCCCACCGGCGGGCGAAGCTGCTGCGGCCCACGGAGGAAGGCCGGGACGCGGTGGACCGGATCGGCCCGGGCCACGCGGCGCTGGCGGCCCGCCTCTCCGCGGAGCTGGGCGAAGCCGCCTTCGCGGAGACGGTGCGCACCCTGGAACGGCTGGCCACGGCACTGGACGCGCTGGAATCCGCGGCGCCGTCCACCATCGTCCCGGAGGCCGCACCGGAGTGATCCACGGGCGCCGGAAGCGATTGTGTCGAAGTCAATAAGCCTGCAAGCAAAGCTTGTTACGTATAACGGGGCTGTCGGACACTGCGGCACATGGAGCCGTTGAAGGTAGTGGCACAACTGTGGGAGCGAATCGAGGCACGCGACTGGGACGGCGTGGCCGGGCTCATTGCCGAGGACGCGGTCATCGAATGGCCCGTGAGCGGTGAGCGCATCGTGGGGCGCGCCAACTTCATAGCCGTCAACAGCGACGACGGCTACACGGACGAGAGATCCGTGGAACTGCTGCGGATCCTGGCCGACGGGAACCTCGTGGTCACCGAGGTGGAGATACCTCAGGACCACGTCGTCTACCGGGCCGTCTCCCTCTGGACCGTGCGGGACGGGGAGATCGTGGGGGCGCGGGAGTACTGGACCAGCCCCGGCCAGGACCCGGCGCCCCGCTGGCGGGCGGGCTACGTGGAACCCCTGGTGGCAGACTGAGCCACGTGCTCACCGCTCTTCTCGGCGCGACCGGGGTCCTGGCGCTCCTCACCCTCGTCCCCGGCCCCGACATGGCGATCGTCACGAAACGGGCCGTCACGCGCGGACGCGGTGACGGGCTGGCCACCGTGGCCGGGATCGCCGTCGGGCTGCTGATCTGGGGCACCCTCACCGTGGCGGGGCTCGCCGCACTGCTCGCCGCGTCGGCCGAGGTGTACCTGGTGGTGAAGCTGGCGGGGGCCGCCTACCTGTGCTGGCTCGGCGTCCTGGCCCTGCTGAGGCCGGGCGCGGAGCCCGCGGACGAGCGGCCCGGGGGCGGGCGCGCCGGCGGGGCCTGGCGGACCGGCCTGGTCTCGAACGTCCTCAATCCCAAGATCGCCGTCTTCTACACGGGGCTGCTGCCCGCCCTCGCCCCACCGGGCCTGCGGCCGGCGGTCGGCATGGCGTTGCTGGTGCTGGTCCACGTGCTGCTGACGGTGGTCTGGCTGGGCACGTACGTGTACGTGCTGGCGCGTGCCGGGCGGTTCTTCGCGCGGCCACGGGTCCGGCGCGTGCTGGACCGGGCGACGGGTGTCGTCCTGATCGGCTTCGGCGTGCGGGTGGCGACGACGTGACGTCGTGACGGTCGTGGTGGCTGTGGCAGCCGTGGCGGCCGTGACGTCGTGGCGGTCGTGGTTCTCCCTCTCAGGTCTCCCCCGTCATACCTGAGAGCTACGCGCGAACACGGCTCCAAGGCGTGACGCCGACCACGGGCGCGGATTTCTAACTTCGGTAGCAGAGAAGAGCGTTCAGGGCTCTTCCGGCGACCGGAGGAAGAGGGCCATGGCAACGGGGACGCGGACGGGGGCGGGGGCGGGCACGGGGACGCGTACCGGGAGCACGGGCGGGACGCGACCGGCGGGCACGGCGCTCGCCACGGGGAGGGCGGGGTCGGGCGCCGGCCGGCTGCGCCGCGGTCTGCTGGCCGCTCTGGTCGCCGCGGCCGTGGTGGTCCCCGTGTCCGCCGCGGCCTCCCCGAACGTTCCGGCTCCGGCGCCCGCCACGTTCTCCGAGGACGCCACGCCCCAGAGCCGGTACGCCGCCAACGGTGCCAACCTCGCCGAGGCGGCCCGTACCGCCGAGGACGCCGACCGCCCCGGCCGGGCGGCCAGGCTGCGCGCCATGCAGTCGGGCGGAGCCGCCCGGTTCCTCTCCTTCGACGGACGCGGCACGGGCCGCGCCGTGGAGGTGTTCGGCGAGCTGGAGAGTGCCGACCGGGTCGCCGTGCTGGTGCCCGGGTCCGACACCACACTGGACACCTACGAGCGCTTCCGCGCCGGGGCCGTCTCCCTCCAACAGCGCCTGCAGGCCGAGCATCCGCACTCCGCGGTGGTCGCCTGGCTCGGGTACGACACCCCCGGCACGGTGAGCACCACCGTCCTGAGCGCCGACCGTGCCGACGAGGCCGCTGCCGAACTGGCCCCCTTCCTCGCCCGGTTGCACCGCATGTCCGGGCCCGGCGCCCAGCTCTCTCTGCTGTGCCACTCCTACGGATCCGTGGTCTGTGCCCGGACCACCACCGGGTCCGCGGTCAGTGACGTGGTGCTGTTCGGCAGCCCGGGTACCGGGGCCGGATCGGCCAGGGAGCTGCCTACCGCGGCCCGGGTCTGGGCCGGCCGGGGCAGCGGCGACTGGATAGGCGACGTCCCGCACGTCCGGCTCGGCGGGATCGGGTTCGGCACCGACCCGGTCGACCCCGCCTTCGGGGCCCGGGCCTTCGACGCCGGCGCCGTCGGGCACAGCGACTACCTCAAGCCGGACACCGAGTCCCTCGACAGCCTGGCCGCCATCGTCCTCGGCAACGCCTCCGCACCGGAGGCCGACCATGGTTGAGATCCGTGCCCGCTGGTCCGGCCTGGCCGCGGACATCGACGCCGCCACCCCGGCCGGCCGTGACCGGGCCGTGGACGCGCTGCGGGCCTTCGCGATCCTCGGTGTGGTCCTCGGCCACTGGCTGGTCACCGCGCTGACCGCACACGACGGCGGTCTGAGCACCACCAGCCCGCTGGCGCACATGCCGTGGCTGGCTCCGGTGTCCTGGGTGTTCCAGACGCTGTCCGTCTTCTTCCTGGTCGGCGGCCATGTCGCCGCCCGCGGGTACGCGTCGGCACGCGCGGGCGGCCTCTCGTACGGCGCGTGGGCCGGGCAGCGGCTGGGGCGGCTGTTCCGTCCGGTCGCCGCGGTGCTGGTTCTCTGGGCGGTCGTCGCGGGCGGGATGCTGATCGGCGGGGCGGAGTTCGCTACCGTCCGGTCGCTGGTCGATCTGGTGCTGTCGCCGCTGTGGTTCCTGCTGGTGTTCGCCGCGCTCACCGCCGCGACCCCGCTCGTGGCCCGGCTCAACCCGTTGTGGCCGCTGGCCGTGGTCGCTGCCGTCGACGTGTGGCGCTTCGGGCTGGCGGGCCCCGAGTGGATCGGCTGGGTCAATGTGGCCGCGGGCTGGCTCGTCCCCTACACCCTGGGGGCCGCCTGGTCCCGCGGGGCGTTCGCCCGGCGCGACCGGGCCCTGCTCCTGCTCGGCGCGGGAGTCCTGGCCACGGTCGCGCTGGTCCTCTGGGGCGGGTACCCGGCGTCGATGGTGGGTGTGCCCGGGGCCGCCGTCTCGAACCTGAACCCGCCGACGCTGGCGGCGGCCGCCTTCGGGCTGGCCCAGTGCGGGCTCGCGCTCCTGGTGCGTGAACCCCTGGCCCGGGCCATGCGGCGGCCGACGGCCTGGGCGAAGGTGGCCCTGGTGAACCTCTCCGCCATGACCGTCTTCCTGTGGCACCAGACCGCCATGATGGCCGTCACCGCCCTCGGGCTGCTGGTCCCGGCCGACCTGCCCGGGCTGCACACGGTGCCCGACTCGGTGGGCTGGATAGCGGCCCGGCTGCTGTGGCTGCCCGTGTTCGCCGCCGCACTGTCGCTCTGCTGGGCCGCGTTCCGCATCCACGAACAGGCCACCGGCCGTCCGAAGCCGTCCCGTACCGCCCGTACTGCGGCGGTCCCCCGCCCCAGTACGGACCCCGCCGAGGAGATCAACCATGTCTAGGGCCCGCCTTAGCCTGGACGGCGTGAACCAGCAGACCGAGCCGCCCGCCACCAACGTCCGCGTCCGCCTGCCGCGCGGCCTGGCACGGGAGTTGTTCACCCTGCGGCGGGACCCGCTGCCGAAGATGGCGCGGCCGCGCTGGCTGGCCTGGCTGCCGCACGTGGTCCTCTGCTACGTGGCCATTCCCTGCGGCGTCCTCACGGGGATGCAGCTGAACGACCACTACGGGGTGCAGGGTTCGGCCGTGCTGGGGCTGTCGCTGCTGACCTCCGCGTCCGTACTTCTCAGCATGTTCCGGCCGCTCGCGGCCTGGTGGCTGGGGCTCCTCGCCGCCGGCCTCGTCGCCTGGGCCATCCACGACCACGTCGGCCAGGGGCAGTCCTGGCCCTGGACGCCCGCCGGCCCGTTCACGCTCGCGCCCGTGCTCCTGATGGTCGCCCTGCGGGTGCCGCCGCGGGTGACCGTCTCGGTCATCGGCATCACCCTCGCCCTCAACGGGCTGGCCGACGTCGTCCTCAGGCCGCCGCAGAGCCAGACGATCATCGGCGGCGTGGCCGTTCTCTTCGGGTTCGTGGGGATCCTCGGCTACGCCCTGCGGGCCACCCGCCTCGCCCGCGGCAAACTCGTCGAGCAGGAGACCCTCACCGAGGAGGAGCGGGCGCGGCGCACCCTGCTGGAGGAGCGCAGCCGGATCGCCCGCGAACTGCACGACGTCGTCGCCCACCACATGTCGGTGATCTCCATCCAGGCGCAGGTCGCCCCGCATCTGGTGGAGAACCCGTCGGAGGAGCTCAAGGAGAACCTGGCCGGCATCCGGGAGAACGCGCTGGAGGCGCTGACGGAGCTGCGGCGGGTGCTGGGCGTGCTGCGGTCCGAGCGGCCCGAGGATCCCGCGAACCCCCATCATCCGCAGCCCACCCTCGGTGAGCTGGAGGGCCTCGTGGACAACGTGCGGGGCGCCGGGCTGGACGTCAGGACCGAGATCGCGGGGATACGGCGGCCGCTGACCCCGGGGGTGGAGCTCACCGCGTACCGGATCGTGCAGGAGGCGCTGAGCAACGCCCTGCGTCACGCGCCCGGTTCACGGGTGGAGGTGGGGATCGCGTACGGGCCGCGTGATCTGCACCTGTGCGTCGCGAACAGCGCGCCGACCCGGTCGGCCCCGCCGTCGCCCGGTGCCGGGCACGGGCTGCTGGGGATGCGGGAGCGGGCAGGCATGCTGGGGGGCGAGCTGGCCGCCGGCCCGCGCCCCGACGGGGGGTACGAGGTGAGCGCCGTACTCCCGATGGATCCGCAGGACCTGCCCGCGGTCCCCGACCCCGAGACGAAGAGGGCCTCATGAGCACCCCGATCAAGGTGATGATCGCCGACGACCAGATGATGGTCCGGCAGGGCTTCACCGTGCTTCTCAACGCGCAGCCCGACATAGAGGTCGTGGGGCAGGCGGTGGACGGGGCGGACGCGGTGGCGAAGGTCGCGGAGCTGGCTCCGGACGTGGTGCTGATGGACATCCGGATGCCGGGCATGGGCGGGATCGAGGCCACGTCCGTCATCACGGCGGTTCCGGACGCCGCCGTGAAGGTGCTGGTGCTGACCACCTTCGATCTCGACGAGTACGTGTACGAGGCGCTGCGGGCCGGGGCCTCCGGTTTCCTGCTCAAGGACGCGTCGGCCGACCAGCTCGCCGAGGCGGTGCGGGTGGTGGCGGCCGGGGAGGCGCTGCTCTCGCCGAACATCACGAAGCGGCTGATCACGGAGTTCTCCCGGCTGGGGGCGCCGCGTGCGCCGTCGCGGGCCCGGATCGAGGCGCTGACCGAGCGGGAGACGGAGGTGCTGTCGCTGATCGCCCAGGGGTTGTCGAACGCCGAGATCTCGGAGCACCTGGTGCTGGCCGAGCAGACGGTGAAGACGCATGTGAGCCGGATCCTGGTGAAGCTGGGCCTGCGGGACCGTACGCAGGCCGCGGTGTTCGCGTACGAGACGGGTCTGATCCGCCCGACGGGCTACTGAGCGGACCCGTGTAGTACTTGAGAGGGACCCCGGGAAATCCCCATCAGCGGCGACGCGGACGAGGGCGGTACGGACCTACGGTGGTGTGTATGACCGAGACGACCACCGGGGGGACATCCCGGGCACCTGAGTTCCGTCTGGCATCTGAGGTGATCGCGACCCTGCGCCGGGATCTCGTCACCGATGCCTTCGCCTACCGGCCGCTGCCGCTGGCGGACACCTCCGGGCGCTTCGTGCGCCTGCTTCCGGGGGTGCTGCGCCGGTACGCGCCGTGGCGGCGGCATGCGGCAGTGGGGTTGCTGGCCTTCCTCGTCGGGATGATCTCGCTCAACACCCAGTCGGCTGCCTGGGGTGACCTGGGGCCGCTCGTCATGACCATGGTCACGGCGGCGCCGGTCCTGATGACGCTGGTGCGGCCGGTCGGCGCGTGGTGGGCGGCCATCGCGATGACGGTGGTGACCGCCGGGATCGGAGGCGGCTACAACTGGCCCTGGACCGATGGCAGCTTCTTCGCCTACGTCGTCGTCCTGTTCCTCGTCACCCTGCGGACCGGGCCCCGGGTGGCGGCCTGGATGTGGACGCTCACCCTCGCGATGGGGTCGGCGATCTCCATACTGTTCAACGGCCGCTGGGGGTCGAACCTGCCGGAGATGATGGTGGCTTCGGCCTTCGCCCTGGTGATCGCCGGCAGTATCCGGATACGTCTTGACGCCCGGGCCGAGGTCAGTGCTCAGCAGGAGGTCACGGCCGTCGAGCGGGACAAGCGGACGCTGCTGGAGGAGCGGACCACGATCGCGCGGGAGCTGCACGATGTGGTGGCCCACCACATGTCGGTGGTGGCGATCCAGGCGGAGGCCGCGCCGTACCGGGTGAAGAACCCGCCGCCGGAACTGGAGGCGGCGTTCGTCACCATCCGGGAGAACGCGGTGGCGGCTCTGACGGAGCTGCGGCGGGTGCTGGGCGTGGTGCGCTCCGCGGACTACGAGGCCCCGGACGCCCCGCAGCCGACGCTCGCCTCGCTTGAGGGACTGCTGGCCAATGTGCGGGACGCCGGCCTGAGCGTGGAGAAGACGATCACGGGCTCGGTCCGGGAGCTGCCGCAGGGCGTGGAGCTGTCGGCTTACCGGATCATCCAGGAGGCCCTCAGCAACACGCTGCGGCACGCGCCGGGGGCCGCGGCCGAGGTGGAGGTCTCGTATGTGCTGGGTGGCCTCGGCATACGGATCGTCAATGCCCGTGCCACCGGGGACGCGAGGCCCTCGCCGGGAGCGGGGCACGGGATCACCGGCATGCGGGAGCGGGTGGCCATGCTGGAGGGCGAGATGACGGCCGGCCGGACGGCGGAGGGCGGGTACGAGGTGGCGGTGTTCATACCGGTGCCGCACCGTGCTGAGCCGGCGCCGGAGCCGCAGGAGGGGGCCGTATGACCATCAGGGTTCTGATCGTGGACGACCAGGTGATGGTGCGCGAGGGGTTCTCGGTCCTGCTGAACGCGATGGACGGCATCGAGGTGGTCGGCGAGGCCGTCGACGGCCGGGAGGCCATCGAGCAGGTGGCGGCGCTGCGGCCGGACGTGGTGCTGATGGACATCCGGATGCCGCGGATGAACGGGCTGGAGGCCACCCGGGAGATCGTGGCCGCCGACACGGACGCGAAGGTGCTGGTCCTGACGACCTTCGACCTCGACGAGTACGTGTACCAGGCGCTGCGGGCCGGAGCCTCCGGGTTCCTGCTCAAGGACGCGTCGGCGCGTCAGCTGGCGGACGGGGTACGGGTGGTGGCGGCCGGGGAGGCCCTGCTGGCGCCGTCGGTGACCAAGCGGCTGATCGTGGAGTTCTCGAAGATATCCGAGGCCCGCAAGCTGGCGGACCCGGCGGGCACGGGGGAACTGACGGAGCGGGAGACGGAGGTGCTGGTGTTGATCGCGCAGGGGCTGTCCAATGCGGAAATAGCCGACCGGCTGGTCGTCGCCGAGTCCACGATCAAGACACATGTGAGCCGGATCCTGGTGAAGCTGGGCCTGCGGGACCGGACACAGGCGGCCGTGTACGCGTACGAGACCCGCTTGGTGACACCCGCCTGATCGGCTCCGGCTGCCTTTAGGGTGCGGGAATGGGCTTTGATCCGTGGGATGCCGCGTTCGTCGCCGATCCGTATCCGGCGTACCGGGAGTTGCGGGAGCAGGGGCGGGCCGTGTGGTGGGAAGCCACCGGGCAATGGCTGGTGCCGCACTACGCCGATGTGAGTGCGCTGCTGCGGGACCGGCGGCTGGGGCGGACCTACCTCCACCGGTTCTCGCACGAGGAGTTCGGCCGCGAGGCGCCGCCGCCGGAGCACGAGCCCTTCCACGTGCTCAACGGCAACGGCCTGCTGGACCTGGAGGATCCCGCGCACGCGCGGGTGCGCAGGCTGGTGGCGAAGGCCTTCACCCCGCGGACGGTGGAGCGGCTCGTGCCCAAGGTGCAGCGGCTGGCCGGGGAACTGGTGGGGCGGCTGCGTGCGGACGGGGGCGGGGATCTGCTCACCGTCGTCGCCGAGCCGCTGCCGGTGGCGGTGATCGCGGAGCTGCTGGGCGTGCCCGAGGCGGACCGGGGGCTGCTGCGGCCCTGGTCTGCGGACATCTGCGGGATGTTCGAGCTGCGGCCGGACGAGGAGACGGCACGGCGTGCGGTGCGGGCGAGCGTCGAATTCAGCGCGTACCTCCGGGGGCTGATCGCCGAGCGACGGAGCCGCCCGGGGGAGGATTTGATCTCCGGGCTGATCGCCGCCCACGATGAGGAGGGGCGGCTCAGCGAGCAGGAGATGATCTCCACCTGCGTGCTTCTGCTGAACGCCGGGCACGAGGCCACCGTCAACACGACCGTCAACGGGTGGTGGGCGCTGCTGCGCCACCCCGCGCAGCTCGCCGCGCTCCGCGAGAGCCGCGACCCCGGAAAGTTGTCCACAGCTGTGGATGAACTCATGCGGTACGACACCCCGCTCCAGATGTTCGAACGCTGGGTGCTCGACGACGTCCTGATCGGTGACACCGTCGTCCCGCGCGGGGCCGAGGTCGCGCTGCTCTTCGGGTCCGCGAACCGGGATCCCGCCCGCTTCGACGATCCCGACGTGCTGGACCTCGGACGGGCCGACAACCCGCACCTGACCTTCGGGGCGGGGATCCACTACTGCCTCGGGGCGCCGCTGGCACGGCGGGAGCTGGAGGCCTCGTTCGGTGCGCTGCTGGCGGACGGCGTCCCGCCGCTGCGGCTCGTCGAGGAGCCGCAGTGGCAGGACGGGTACGTCATCCGGGGGCTGAAGCAGCTGCTCGTGGAGTTCTAGTCAGCTCTCACGTCAGCTCTCAAGGACCCTGAGGAGCTGGGGGACTTGGAGGACCTGGCTTTCGCGGGGCCGGTTCACGCGATCATGTCGCGGCGGCGCAGGGCGCCGAGGCCGGCCGCCGCCGCGGCCGCCGCCAGCACGGTCAGTACCGACAGGGGAGCCCAGTCCAGGGCCTGTGCTCCCGGGAGCCGGGGCAGGTGGGCGTAGGGCGAGAGGTTCAGGACGGCCTGCGGGAGGTTCAGCGCCGGTCCGACCCACCCCAGGGCCAGGGTTCCGCCGGCCACCGCCCAGGCGGCCGCCGCGTACTGCGGGACCGCGCCGTACAGCAGCGCCGCCAGGCTCCCGATCAGCCACACCGCCGGAAGCTGGGCGAGCGTGGCGCCGATCGCCGCTCCCGGATCCCGGCCGTGCCCGAGGCCGAGACCGAGGCCCGCCAGCAGCAGGATCAGCGCCGAGCCGCCGAAGGCCACGGCCAGGTGACCGCCGGCCCAGCGCAGCCGGCCGACCGCGTTCGCGAGCAGCGGCTCCGCGCGCCCGCCCGACTCCTCGCCGGCCAGGCGGAGCACCGCCGAGACGGCGTACAGGGCGGCGACCATCCCGAACATGCCGGCCATCGTGGCGAGGAAGGCGTCGGTGAGCGCGCCCGGCCCGCTCTGCCCGCCCTGCCCGCCCATCCGCTCGATGAGCTCGCGGGTCCGGTCGTTCTCGCCGACCAGGTCCGCGGCGCCGTCCGCCATCCCGCCGAAGACGACACCGGCGATCAGGAAGCCCGCGCTCCAGCCCAGTACGCTGCCGCGCTGCAGCCGCCAGGCCAGCGCACCCGCCGTACCCAGGCGGCCCTCGGCCGGCCCCGGCCGCGACGGCAGGAAGCTCATGCCCAGGTCGCGGCGCGCGGCCAGGGCGTACGCGGCGCACGCCTGCACCGTGACGGCGGCGGCGAACAGGAGGAGCACCCACCAGCGTTCGGCGGCGAAGGCCCGTACGTTCTCCACCCAGCCGAGCGGCGAGGCCCAGGTCAGGGCGGACCGGCCGCCCGCCGTACCGGCGTCGCCGGCGGCCTTCAGCACGAAGGCGGCGCCGAGCACGGCGGCCGTGATGCCCTTGGCCGCGCGGGCACTCTCGGTCAGCTGCGCGGCGATCGCCGCGGTGCAGGCGAAGAGCGCCCCGGTGGCAGCGACGGCCAGGCCGAGAGCGACCGCGCCGGGCGCGCCCTGCCCCGCGAGACCGCCCGCCACGAGGAGGGCGGCACAGGCGTCGGCCACGAGGGCGGCGAGCAGGGCGGCGGTCAGCGGGGCCCACCGCCCCACCATGGCGGCGGAGAGCAGCTCCTGACGGCCCGTCTCCTCCTCCTCGCGGGTGTGCCGGACGACGATGATCAGGCTCATGGCGGCCGCGAGGACGGCGGCGTAGACGCCGCCCCGCCAGGCGGTCAGACCGCCGAGCGAATCGCCGAACACCGGCCCGTACAGGGTGCGCATCGAGCTGTTGGCGTTCATCGAGGCTGCCACCCGGGCGCGTTCGGCAGCGGTGGCGTACACGCTGCCCAGCGAGCCGGGCATGCTCACCACCATGAGCGCGGTGACCGCGACCCAGACCGGCATCATCACCCGGTCGCGGCGCAGCGCGAGCCGCAACAGGACTCCGGTACCGGCCAGTTGGTTCTTCATCGGGACGCCTCTTCGGTGTAGTGGCGCAGGAAGAGCTCTTCGAGGGTGGGCGGGGTGGAGGTCAGCGACCGCACCCCCGACGCGGTGAGGGAGCGCAGGACCGCGTCCAGCTTGTCGGTGTCCGCCTGGAGGCGGACCTTGAGCCCCTGCACCTGGACGCCGTACACGCCCGGCAGGTGGGCGAGGCCGTTCGGCGGGCCGGCCAGCTCGGCGCTGATCGACGTACGGGTGAGGTGGCGGAGTTCGGCGAGGGTGCCGGTCTCCACGGTGCGGCCGCCGCGGACGATGCTGACCCGGTCGCAGAGGGTCTCGACCTCGCTGAGGATGTGCGAGCTGAGCAGGACGGTGCGTCCGGCGGCGCGCGCCTCGGCGACGCAGCCCTGGAAGACCTCCTCCATCAGCGGGTCGAGGCCGGAGGTGGGTTCGTCGAGGACGAGCAGTTCGGCGTCGGAGGCGAAGGCGGCGACGAGGGCGACCTTCTGCCGGTTGCCCTTGGAGTAGGTGCGCCCCTTCTTGGTGGGGTCCAGCTCGAACCGCTCGACGAGCCCGTCGCGCCGGGCCCGGTCGAGCCCGCCGCGCAGGCGTCCGTAGAGGTCTATGACCTCACCGCCGGAGAGGTTGCGCCACAGGGTGACGTCTCCGGGGACGTAGGCGACGCGGCGGTGGAGGGCGACCGCGTCGGCCCAGGGGTCGCCGCCGAGGAGCTCGGCGGTGCCGGAGTCGGCGCGGAGCAGGCCCAGCAGGACCCGGATGGTGGTGGACTTGCCGGCGCCGTTGGGTCCGAGGAAGCCGTGTACCTCGCCGGTGGTGACCGCGAGATCGAGTCCGTCCAGTGCGCGGGTGCGGCCGAACGCCTTGTGGAGGCCGGCAACGCTGATTGCCTTCGTCATGCTTCCGAACGTACGCTAGTTTCACAAATTTGTGAAGCTTGAGAATCTCAGGAATCGCGTAAAGTCGGGAAGGTGGCAGATGACATGGTGAACGCGGACGCGAGGACCGATCCGGATCCCGCTACCGGCGCCCGGGACGGCGACGCCGTCTCGCGCTTCGTCGAGCGGTTCGCCGCGCAGCTGACCGAGGCCGGGATGCAGCGGATGGCCGCGCGCGTCTTCGCCCGGCTGCTGGCCAGCGACGGCGGCGCGATGACCTCGGCGGAACTGGGCGAGGCCCTGCAGATCAGCCCGGCCGCGGTGTCGGGTGCCGTGTCCTACCTGACCCAGGTCAACATGGTCAGCCGCGAACGCGAACCGGGCTCCCGCCGCGACCGGTACGTCCTGCACAACGAGCTCTGGTACGAGACCTTCACCCGCCGCGACCAGGTCCTGACCCTGTGGGAGAAGACCCTGCGCGAGGGCGCGGCCACCCTCGGCACGGACTCCCCGGCCGGGGCGCGCGTCGCGGAGACGGCGGCCTTCTTCGAGTTCATGCAGGGCGAGATGCTGGGCCTGATGGACCGCTGGCGGGCCCACAAGGCGACGATCGGCCTGGGCTGAGCCGGCCCCCGAGGCGGCCGGTCCGGCCAGGCCCCCGGTACGGCCGGACCCCCGGTCCAGCCGGGCAGGCGGCCGGCCGGCCGCCTGCCGATCAGATCCGGATCAGATCGGAAGAGATCCGGAAGAGATCCGGAAGCACCGATACCCGCAGACGGGACACCTCGTGCGTGCCATGCTGGAACGCATGAACCTGGAGGACCTGGTACGGCTGCGCCGCGCCCGGGACATGATGGACCGCGAGTACGCGGAGCCGCTGGACGTTCAGGCACTCGCGAACGTCGCCCTCATGTCGCCGGGACACTTCTCCCGCAGCTTCCGCACCGCCTTCGGGGAGACCCCGTACAGCTATCTCATGACCCGCCGCGTCGAACGCGCGAAAGCCCTGCTGCGGCGCGGCGACATGAGCGTGACGGACGTCTGCTTCGCCGTCGGATGCACCTCGCTGGGGTCCTTCAGCTCGCGCTTCACCGAGCTCGTCGGCGAGACCCCCAGTGCCTACCGGGCCCGCAGCCACGACGACGGCGCGGCGATCCCGGCGTGCGTCGCCAAGATCCTCACGCGACCGGTCAGGATCGGAGAAGCGAAATCCGCACCCTCCTCGTAGCGTCGACGGCATGGACATCAACCTCTCGCAGTGCTTCATCGCAGTCGACGACCACGACAAGGCGCTCGCCTTCTACCGCGACGTCCTCGGCCTGGAAGTCCGCAACGACGTCGGGTTCGAGGGGATGCGCTGGGTGACCGTCGCCTCCCCCACGCAGCCTGACGTGGAAATCGTCCTCGAACCGCCGCTCGCCGACCCGGGCGCCTCGGCGGCCGACCGGCAGGCCATGGCGGAGCTGCTGGCCAAGGGCCTGCTGCGCGGCGTGATCTTCTCCACCGACGACGTCGACGCCACCTTCGAACACATCCGGGCCGCCGGCGGGGAGGTGCTGCAGGAGCCGGTCGACCAGCCGTACGGCGTCCGCGACTGCGCCTTCCGCGACCCGGCGGGCAACATGCTCCGCTTCAACCAGCCCCGCAAGCACTGAGGACCGACTGCCTCGGGAGTCCGCGCCGGAGTCCGAGCAGACGGCCCGCCCGAGAAAGGGAGACACGATGAGCAGGGCCACCGGGCCGGATTCCCGCCCCACCGCACCTCAGGTACCGCAGCCACCACAGGCACCTCCGGCGCAGCACGCTGCCGACAGCCACGGTCTGATCCGCGTGCACGGCGCACGCGTGAACAACCTGAAGGACGTCAGCATCGAGATCCCCAAGCGCCGCCTGACGGTGTTCACCGGGGTCTCCGGCTCGGGCAAGAGCTCGCTGGTGTTCGACACGATCGCCGCCGAGTCCCAGCGGATGATCAACGAGACCTACAGCACCTTCCTGCAGGGCTTCATGCCCACACTGGCCCGCCCCGAGGTCGACGTACTCGACGGACTCACCACCGCGATCACCGTCGACCAGCAGCGCATGGGCGGCGACCCCCGCTCCACGGTCGGCACCGCCACCGACGCCAACGCGATGCTGCGCATCCTCTTCAGCCGCCTCGGGAAGCCGCACATCGGCCCGCCCAGCGCCTACTCCTTCAACGTCGCCTCCGTCCGGGCGAGCGGCGGCATCACGGTCGAGCGCGGCGCCGCCAAGACCAAGACCGTGAAGGCCACCTTCTCCCGCACCGGCGGCATGTGCGTGCGCTGCGAGGGCCGGGGATCGGTCTCCGACATCGACCTCACCCAGCTCTACGACGACTCCAAGTCGCTCGCCGAGGGCGCCTTCACGATCCCCGGATGGAAGTCCGACAGCTTCTGGACCGTCCGGGTCTACGCCGAGTCGGGCTTCCTCGACCCGGACAAGCCGATCAACAAGTACACCAAGAAGGAGATGCAGGACTTCCTCTACCGGGAGCCCACCAAGGTCAAGGTCGAGGGCGTCAACCTCACCTACGAGGGCCTCATCCCCAAGATCCAGAAGTCCTTCCTGTCCAAGGACAAGGAAGCGATGCAGCCGCACATCCGGGCCTTCGTGGAGCGGGCGGTCACCTTCACCGTCTGCCCCGAGTGCGAGGGCACCCGGCTCAGCGAGGGCGCCCGGTCCTCGAAGATCAAGAAGATCAGCATCGCCGACGCCTGCACCATGCAGATCAGCGACCTGGCCGAGTGGGTGCGCGGCCTCGCCGAGCCCTCGGTCGCCCCGCTGCTCGCCGCACTGCAGCTCACCCTCGACTCCTTCGTGGAGATCGGCCTCGGCTACCTCTCGCTCGACCGGGCCTCCGGGACCCTGTCCGGCGGCGAGGCGCAGCGCGTCAAGATGATCCGCCACCTCGGCTCCTCGCTCACCGACGTCACCTACGTCTTCGACGAGCCCACCATCGGCCTGCACCCGCACGACATCCAGCGCATGAACGACCTGCTCCTGCGGCTGCGCGACAAGGGCAACACCGTGCTCGTCGTGGAGCACAAGCCCGAGACCATCGCGATCGCCGACCACGTCGTCGACATCGGCCCCGGTGCGGGCACCGCGGGCGGCACCGTCTGCTACGAGGGCACCGTCGAGGGGCTGCGCTCCGGCGGCACCGTCACCGGCCGCCACCTCGACGACCGGGCCAAGCTGAAGGCGTCGGTGCGCAAGCCCACCGGCGCGCTGGAGATCCGCGGGGCCACGGCGAACAACCTGCGCGACGTCGACGTCGACATCCCGCTCGGGGTGCTGACGGTCGTCACCGGCGTCGCCGGGTCCGGCAAGAGCTCCCTGCTGCACAAGTCGCTCTCCCCGGACGCGGAGGTCGTCTCCGTCGACCAGGGCGCGATCCGCGGCTCACGCCGGAGCAACCCGGCGACGTACACCGGTCTGCTCGACCCGATCCGCAAGGCGTTCGCCAAGGTCAACGGGGTGAAGCCGGCCCTGTTCAGCGCCAACTCCGAGGGCGCCTGCCCGAACTGCAACGGCGCCGGAGTCATCTACACCGACCTGGCGATGATGGCCGGTGTCTCGACCACCTGCGAGGAGTGCGAGGGGAAGCGGTTCGACGCGTCGGTGCTGGAGTACCACCTCGCCGGCCGCGACATCAGCGAGGTCCTCGCGATGTCGGTGACCGAGGCGGAGGAGTTCTTCGGCGCCGGTGAGGCGCACACACCCGCCGCGCACCGCATCCTGACCCGGCTCGCCGACGTGGGACTCGGCTACCTCAGCCTCGGCCAGCCGCTCACCACCCTGTCCGGCGGCGAGCGGCAGCGGCTCAAGCTGGCCACCCACATGGCGGACAAGGGCGGTGTCTACGTGCTCGACGAGCCGACCACCGGCCTGCACCTCGCCGACGTGGAGCAGCTGCTCGGCCTGCTCGACCGGCTGGTCGACTCCGGGAAGTCGGTCGTCGTCATCGAGCACCACCAGGCGGTCATGGCGCACGCCGACTGGATCATCGACCTCGGCCCCGGAGCCGGTCACGACGGCGGCCGGATCGTCTTCGAGGGCACGCCCGCCGACCTGGTGGAGGACCGCTCCACCCTCACCGGCGAGCACCTCGCGGCGTACGTGGGCGCCTGACCGCCGTCGCCTAACGCCCGCCCCGGCCCCTGACCGCCTCGGCGGTCAGGGGCAGCAGGCCCGGGGAGATCCCGAACGCCGTGCACCCGGTGTGGTCACCGGGGCACGGTGAGCGTCCACGCCCCCGACCGCAGGGTCCACGTACGCCGCCGGACCGGGCCGGTCAGCGCGGCGTCGGCGCGGTAGCGGAAGTCCGTGCCCGACACCGTCACGGTCTTCGCCCGGGCCGTGACCGTGGACTCGGCGGAGCTGCCGCCGCCCGTGCGGACCACGACCTCCGCCGGACCGCCGTCGTCCCGGGTGCGAACCGATACGTCCTCCACGGGCCGGTCCACGTCCGCCAGCAGCACCCCGTCGGCCTCGACCCGCAGCCGGTGCCGGCCGGTGGCCACGCCGCCGGCCGCCGCCACGGGCCGGACCAGCGTCCGGACCAGCGAGCGGTACGCGCTCCACACCGACGGCCCGGCGGGCCGCGGAACCCCGTGCACGGGCGGGATCCGCAGCGCACCGAGCACCACCCCGTCGCTGTCGTCGACGAGCAGGTCACAGACCCGCACCGATCCGTCGAGGACCGCCCGGGCGGCGGCGACGGCCGAAAGCGGCACGCCGAGCGACCTCGCCAGACCCAGCGACCCCACCGGACCCACCGGGACCAGCGCCAGAGGCCCCTCCCCCAGCCCTCGCTCCCGGTGCAGCAGCCCGACGGCGCGCACCAGGGCCCGGTCGTCGCCGACGATCACCAGCCGCCGATGACCCCGGCGGGCAAGAGCCCGCGCAAATTCCTCCTGCGAATCCGGGAGGCAGATTTTCGCTGCCGCGCCCGCTGACAACACATCCTTCGCGATCCGCACGGACTCGCCGTCAAGACGGCGGGCGACCGGGTCGACGAGCACGAGCAGGCCGCCTACCGGCGCGCCCGCTTGGCTCATGGTGGGCTCTGGAGCCGACACCTCGGTCCTTCCTCGGGTAGCATCTTTGTGCAAGAGGCCCTTGCGCTATTGCGCCAGGGCCTTCGTCTATTCCGGGGTACCGGTCCGACGGCTCAGCCTGCGGTGTACATCGTCGTACGCCCCCTGACCTTGGACATGCCCCATCCGGAAGAGGTGTACGCCTGTGCCCGCTCTTGTGCTGCTCGGAGCTCAGTGGGGTGACGAGGGCAAGGGAAAGGCCACCGACCTGCTCGGTGGATCCGTTGACTATGTAGTGCGCTACCAGGGCGGCAACAATGCCGGCCACACGGTCGTCGTGGGCGACCAGAAGTACGCGCTGCACCTTCTCCCTTCCGGCATCCTCTCCCCCGGATGCACCCCGGTCATCGGTAACGGTGTCGTCGTCGACCCGGCCGTCCTGCTCTCCGAGCTGCGCGGCCTGAACGAGCGCGGCATCGACACCTCCAAGCTGCTCATCAGCGGCAACGCGCACCTGATCACGCCGTACAACGTCACGCTCGACAAGGTCGGCGAGCGTTTCCTCGGCAAGCGCAAGATCGGCACCACCGGTCGCGGCATCGGCCCGACGTACGCGGACAAGATCAACCGCATCGGCATCCGCGTCCAGGACCTCTACGACGAGTCGATCCTCACCCAGAAGGTCGAGGCGGCGCTGGAGGGCAAGAACCAGCTCCTCGCGAAGCTCTACAACCGCCGCGCCATCGAGGCCGGCGCGATCGTGGAGGAGATGCTCCAGTACGCGGAGCAGATCAAGCCGTACGTCGCCGACACCACCCTGATCCTCAACAACGCGCTGGACGAGGACAAGGTCGTGCTGTTCGAGGGCGGCCAGGGCACCCTGCTCGACGTCGACCACGGCACCTATCCCTTCGTCACCTCGTCCAACCCGACCGCCGGCGGCGCCTGCACCGGCACCGGCGTGGGCCCGACGAAGATCAGCCGCGTCATCGGCATCCTCAAGGCCTACACGACCCGAGTCGGCGCGGGCCCGTTCCCGACCGAGCTGTTCGACCAGGACGGCGAGGACCTGCGCCGCATCGGCGGCGAGCGCGGCGTGACCACCGGACGTGACCGCCGCTGCGGTTGGTTCGACGCGCCGATCGCACGTTACGCCACCCGCGTGAACGGCCTCACCGACTTCTTCCTCACCAAGCTGGACGTGCTGACCGGCTGGGAGCAGATCCCGGTCTGCGTCGCGTACGAGATCGACGGCAAGCGCGTCGAGGAGCTGCCGTACTCGCAGACGGACTTCCACCACGCGAAGCCGATCTACGAATACCTCCCCGGCTGGTCCGAGGACATCACCAAGGCCAAGACCTTCGAGGACCTGCCGGCGAACGCCCAGGCGTACGTCAAGGCCCTGGAGGAGATGTCGGGCGCCCCGATCTCCGCGATCGGCGTCGGCCCCGGCCGTACCGAGACGATCGAGATCAACTCCTTCCTCTAGGAGACCCGGTCCCCACGGAGGGGCGGCGGGCGCGGACGCGCCCGCCGCCCCTCCGGCGTTCCCGAAGAAAATCTCCCGCCCCGGTCACATCCGTGCGCTCCGCTCCGTCAGTGCTGTGAAGACACCGACCGAAGGAGAGCAGCAGCCATGACGAACACCGACCGCTCCGTCTCGCGGATGCCGAACCCGGCCGCCCTCGTCCCCGAGCTGAACGACATCAGCGCCGCCCTCTTCCGGGCCACGGGCAACCGCTCGGTGCCGCGGACCACGACGAGCCTGGTCCACCTGCGCGCCGGACAGATCGTCGGCAACACCTACCTGACCGTCCTGAACACCGGTTTCCTCCGCAAGGCCGGGGAGTCCGAGGAGCGCATCACGGCCGTCTCCTCCTGGCAGGACGCCCCCTGCTTCACCGCCGCCGAGCGCGCCGCCCTCGCGCTGGTCGAGGCCACCCTGCAGCCCGCCCCGTACGGCCGGGAGCGGGTCACCGACGAGCTCTACGCCGAGGTCGCCGCGCACTACGACGAAAAGGCCCTCGCCACCCTCACCATCGCGATCGGGCAGATCAGCTTCTTCATCGCCCTGGCCGTCATCGGCAAGCCGCAGCCGGTCACCTCGCTGGCGGACGAGCAGTGGGGCTGAGGGGCCCCCACGGGCCCTGGCGGGCCCGCACCGGCCTTCGGCCAGGAGGGCACCGGTCTCGGGAAGCGGGTTCCCGGTGGGCGGAAATATGATGTCCACGGGCTTTTCGCGCAGCGGAAGCAGGGACGAATGGATGCACCTCGGAGCGTTCCGTGACTCCTCGCCGTGCCCCGCGGGCAGCCAGCGCCGACCTGCTCAGCACGCTCGGCCGGCTCGCCGACCAGGCCCGCCGCGGGGTGGAGCTGCAGCAGGCCCGGGTGGACCTGGCCGAGGCCCTGCAGAGCGAGATGCTGCCCGCCTCGCTGCCCGCGCTGCCGGGCCTGCGGACCGCCGCCCGGTACGCGCCCGCGCGGCACGGGCTGGACATCGGCGGCGACTGGTACGACGGGTTCCGGCTGCCCGAGGGAGCCCTCGCCTTCTGCATCGGCGACGTCCAGGGGCACGACGTGGAGGCGGCGGCCTTCATGGGGCAGGTACGGATCTGCCTGCGTGCCGTGGCGGCCGTCGTCGTCGATCCGGGCGAGGTGCTGAGCCGCGCCAACGAGGTGCTGCTCTCCATGGACCGCGACCTCTTCGCGACCTGCACCCTGCTCCGCTTCGACCCGGAGACGCAGGAGCTGGAGACCGCCCGGGCCGGCCACGTCCCGGCGGTCTGGGCCACCGTCGACGGCGAGTACGGCATCACCGATGACGACGGCGGCCCGCCGCTGAACCTGACGCCCGGGGCGGGGTACGCGGTGACCCGCCGCCGGCTCACGACGGCGGGGTCGATCGTGCTGCTCACCGACGGTGTGGTCGAGGGGCCGAAGTTCCCGATCGAGGAGGGACTGGAGCGCGTCGCCAAGGTGGTCAGGGAGGCCGCCGGCACCGATCCCGGCGAGCTGGCCGCCGAGGTGATGAAGGTGGCCGACTCCACCGGCCACGCCGACGACGCCGCCGTGCTCGTGCTCAGCCACGACGCCCGGCCCGGTCCGCAGGACGGCCCGGCCTAGCGCGTGTCACGGCCCGCGGGGGCGCCCGGCTGTTGTCTGATGCTGTGGTGCGTACCGAGGGATGGCGACGTCTGCCCGCAGCTCTGCTGCCGATCCTCGCCGTCGCCGTCGCCTACTACGCGGGCGGGCTGATCGGCCTGCACCAGCGCGTGGTCGTCAACGGCGCGGAAGTGACACCCCTGTGGCTGCCGACCGGCATCGCGGTGGCCTCCCTGCTCTGGCTGGGCCTGCGGGCGTGGCCCGGGATCGCGCTCGGTACGTACCTCACCATCGAGCAGATCAGCGACTTCGACCCGCCCGGCCTGATCATCGTCGCGGGGAACGTCCTCGCCCCCGTGTGCGCGTACCTGATGCTGCGCCGGGTGGGTTTCCGTACCGAGATGGACCGGCTGCGGGACGCCCTGGCGCTGGTCTTCCTGGGTGGTCTGCTGCCCATGCTGATCAGCGCGACGATCGGGAGCTGCACGCTGCTGCTCACCGGAGACCTGCCGGCGTCGCAGTTCTGGTCGGTCTGGGCGGCCTGGTGGGCCGGGGACGCGATGGGCGTGCTGGTGGTGACCCCGCTGCTGTTGGTGCTGCGCAGGGTCACGACGCTCCGGCGGCCCCGGGACGGCTACCGTGCGGCCGAGGCGGCCGCCCTGGTGGTCGCGTCCGTCGGCGTCACGCTCGTGGCCACCCGCAGCCCCCTCTCGCTGCTGTTCCTCGTCTTCCCGCTGATCATCTGGGCGGCCGTGCGCTTCCAGCTCGCCGGGAGCGCTCCGGTGACCCTGCTGGTGTCGGTCCTGACGATCGCGGCGGCGACCGCCCACGTCGGGCCGTTCGCCCACCACACCCTCTTCGAGATCATGATCAATCTGCAGGGCCTCAACGGCGCTGCGGCCCTGACCGGGCTGCTGCTGTCGGCCCTGGTCACCGAGCAGAACAACGTCCGGCTGAAGATCGAGCAGGTCTGCGAGGACCTCGCCGAGCTGGTCGAGCACCTGGCCCCGGGCAAGGGCGGTCCGTAGGGGCCGGTACGGCCCGCGAGGTCACCCTCGTCCGCCCCCTGGGCGGGGCGGCCGAACCATGGCCGGTGTGGGCCGAACCGGGCCGCTACGGGCGCTACCAGGCCAGCTGCGAGATCTCCTCGGCGACCACCGCGCACGCGTCCGCCGCCGGGTCGATCAGCGGGAAGTGCCCGACCGCGTCCAGCAGGGTCAGCCCGACCGTCTCCCCCGCTTTCGCGGCCGCCGCCACGTACGCCTCGGCCACCTGCTGCGGCACCACGACGTCGTCCCGGCCCTGGACCACCGCCGTGGCGATTCCGGTCGGCAGCAGCGCCGCCGGATCGGCGTACGGCAGCCGCTCGGCCCAGTGCTCGGGCCCGCCGAGCAGCTGCGCGCTCGCGCCGCCGCACACGCCCATCTCCTCCGCCACCGCGAAGTCCGCGATCGGGGCCAGCGCCACCACGCCCCGCAGCAGCGGCGGGGAAGGCAGCCGCCACGGGGAGTCCGCCGGAAGCACGTGGCGGGCCGCGGCCCACAGCGCGAGGTGGCCGCCCGCCGAGTGCCCGGTGACGACCGTGCGGCGGAGATCGGCCTGCGGGAGCGCGTCGGCCGCCAGCCCCGGGAGGGCGTCCAGCGCGACGGCGACATCGTCGAAGGTCTCCGGCCAGCGCCCGGCCACCGGCCCGTCGGCGTTCTGGTGGGGGAGCGAACTGCCGCGCCGGTACTCGACGTTGGCGACGGCAAAACCCCGGCGGGCCAGGAAGTCCGCGAACGGCGTGACGTGCTGCCGGTCGTACGGGGCCCGCCACGCGCCCCCGTGCAGCAGCACCACGAGCGGGGCCGGCCCCCGGGTCTCGCCGCGCGGGGCGTAGAAGTCGACGACGTGGTCGGGGTGTTGCCCGTAGGCGGCGGTCACGTCCGGCGCCACGGCCGGGTGGGCGAAGGCCGAGGCGGCCTCCGCGGCGTCCCGTTCCACTGCGGCGGGGTCCGTCATCGGCTCAACCTCTCGGTAACGCGTGGGACAGCGGGGACAGATGTTCCGGTGTTCCGGCAGAGCGGGACCGTATCAGTCTGGAACAGGCAGTTCCGTGCGGGGCCCGGAATATGACCGGGCGGACGGAGCTCTCGCCCCGTCCGCCCGGTGATGTGACGTTTCGCTACCCCGTCACCCGAAAATGTGACCCAGCGTCCGCGCGGCACGCTCGGCATCGGCGAAACCGACGTAGAGCGGGGTGAAGCCGAAGCGCAGGACGTCGGGTGCGCGGAAGTCGCCGATGACGCCGCGGGAGATGAGCTCCGCCATGACCTCGCGGGCGTTCTCGGTCCGCAGCGAGACCTGGCTGCCGCGGCTTCCGTGCTCGGCCGGGGTGACCGACTCGACCCGGCCCTGCGGGACGTACGCCGCCACGCACGCGAGGAAGAAGTCGGTCAGGGCGAGGGACTTGGCGCGCACGGCTGCGACGGACACCCCGTCCCAGGCGTCGAGCGCCGACTCCAGGGCCAGCATGGACAGGATGTCCGGCGTGCCGACGCGCCCACGGGTCGCGCCCTGGGCCGCCTCGAAGGCCGGGGTCATCGCGAACGGATCCGCGTGACCGTTCCAGCCCGGGAGCGGGGAGTCGAAGCCGGCCTGGTGGCGGGCGGCGATGTACAGGTACGCGGGCGCGCCGGGGCCGCCGTTGAGGTACTTGTACGTGCAGCCCACCGCGAGGTCGACCGCATGCGCGTCGAGACCGACGGGCAGGGCCCCGGCGGAGTGGCACAGGTCCCAGACCGTGATCGCCCCGGCGGCGTGGGCCGCCGTGGTGAGCGCGGGCAGGTCGTGGAGCCGCCCGCTGCGGTAGTCGACGTGGTTGAGGAGCACCACGGCGGTGTCCGCGTCCATGGCCTCGGCCGCGTGGGAGGGGGCGACGGGAACGACGGTCAGGCCCGTCATCCGGGCCGCCGACTGCGCTATGTAGCCGTCGGTGGGGAAGGTGGCGGCGTCGACCAGCAGCTTCGTCCGGCCGGGCGCCGCGAGACGGGCGGCGCCGACCAGGGCCTTGAAGAGGTTGACGCTGGTGGAGTCCCCGACGACCACCTGGCCGGGGGCCGCGCCGACGAGCGGGGCGATCTTGTCGCCGATCCGCTCGGGTGCCGTCCACCAGCCGCTCTCGTCCCAGGACCGGATGAGGAGCTCGCCCCACTGCCTGGAGACGACGTCGGCGGTGGTGTCCGCGACCCCGGCCGGCAGGGCGCCGAGGGAGTTGCCGTCGAGGTAGACGACCCCGTCGGGGAGGGTGAAGCGCTCGCGGAGCTTCGCGAGCTCGTCGGCGGCGTCCAGCTCGGCCGCACGGTCGCGGAGGTCCGCCGACGGCTCCGCCGCCGTGTTCGTGGAGTCGTCAGACATAGCTGCGGGCCGTCCAGAGCTCCGGGAAGACGTTCTTCGTCGCGCGCTTCTCCAGCCAGGTCACACCGGCCGAGCCGCCCGTGCCCGTCTTCGCGCCCATCGCGCGGCGGGTGGCGACCAGGTGGTCGTTGCGCCAGCGCCAGACGAGCTCGGCCACGTCCGTGAGGACCTCGCCGAGGCGGTGCAGGTCCAGGGTCTCGCTGTCCTCCGGAGCGGCGTACAGGCCCGTCCAGACGGCCTCGACCTCGGGGGAGGGCTCGTAGCGCAGCGACAGGTCGCGGTTCAGGACCGCCTCGGGAACCGGCAGGCCGCGGCGGGCGAGCAGGCGCAGCACCTCGTCGTAGAGGCTGGGCTCGTGCAGGGCCTTCTCCAGCTCCGCGTGGACGCGCGGAGCGCCCCGGTGCGGGACCAGCATAGAGGAGGACTTCTCGCCGAGCAGGAACTCCATCCGGCGGTACATCGCCGACTGGAAACCGGAACCCTCGCCGAGGGCGGCGCGGTAGGAGTTGAACTGTCCCGGGGTGAGCTGGGCGAGCGGGCGCCAGGAGGCGTTGAGGGCCTCCAGCTCGCGGAGGGAACGTTTCAGCGCGTCCATCGCGACGGGGATGCGGTCCTCGCGCAGGGCGGTCGCGGCGGTTTCCCACTCATGGACGATGACCGTGAACCACAGCTCCATGACCTGGGTCGTCACCAGGAAGACCATCTCGCCCGGGTCGTCCGAGCGGAGGTGCTGGAGGTGGGTGAGAACGTCCGCCTGGACGTAGTCCTCGTACGGGGTCGTGCCGTCGAAGTCGAGGTTCGGGGTTTCCGACCCGCCGACTCCGGAGGCATCAAGGGTTTTCGACATCGCTGTCTCCTCGACACGTGCTTCCGGGTAGCGGTCCGCCCCTTCCGTGAGGTGAGTGGAGCCCCGGTCCCCTGCCCGCAGCATAGGACACCGTCGCGCCGGCGCTCCAGCGGAGAGTGACACAGACCACACAATTTCGGTGCGTGTCACTCCCCGCCGTACGGACTCAGGCGCTCAGCGTGTCGGCGGCCGTCGGGGACGAGTCGCGCAGGAAGGTCGAGCAGCGCTCGTACTCCTCCTTCTCGCCGATCGCCTCGGCCGCGCGGGCCAGGGCGTGCAGGGCGCGCAGGAAGCCGCGGTTCGGCTCGTGCTCCCACGGGACCGGGCCGTGGCCCTTCCATCCGGCGCGGCGCAGTGCGTCGAGGCCGCGGTGGTAGCCCGTACGGGCGTAGGCGTACGACTCGACCGTGCTGCCCGCGGCAAAGGCCTCGTCGGCGAGGACCGCCCAGGCGAGGGACGAGGTGGGGTGCGCGGCCGCCACCTCGACGGCGGGGGTGCCCGCGGCGATGGCCTCACGGCCCGGCTCGTCGGGCAGGTGGGTGGGGGCGGGGCCCCCGAGCAGGTTCTGGTGAATGGACATGCCCCCAGTCTGCCGGGTGCGGTGGTCCGCAAAACCAGCCGTCCCCTCGCTGGCGCCTCGCTGTTGCCCCGCCGCCGTCCCGCCGTACGCGCCGGTCCGCGGCCCCGCGCCCCTGCCGCGTCGGGCGCATTGCCGGTGCGGCAGCGCGGGACCGGTGTCCTTCGGTGTTCGCGCACCGCCGCGTGCGGCCCCCGGACGGGGAGAGGCCCGGATCAGTCCGCAGGGGCGGTCGCCCCGACCGGCTCGCGGGGCGCGGGCGGACGCGCGGTCAGCGCCGGCCGCGTTCCGGAGCAGTCGCACCGGGGGGCCTCGTTCGAGCCGTGCAGCACCCGCGCTCCCCGGCCCGGCGCGGTGTCGAGCCGGGAGGCCACGGCCGGGACCACCATGCTCGGCAGCACACTCGTGTAGAGCGCCGAGATCTCCCGGTCCAGGTCGAGCCCGAGGGTCTGCGCCATCACGTTGAGCCCGGCGAAGGACCCCACCACCAGCCGCGAGGGCCCCGACGGGTCCACGTGCGGGAGCAGTTCGCCGCGCTCCTGCGCCTGCACGAGCAGAGCGGTGTGCAGATCGATCCACCCCTGGTACGGCGCCGCCCGGTCCAGTTCCCGGCCGTTCTGCTCCAGGGTGAGCCGGGCGCTGCCGCGCATCAGCACGTCGTAGCGGAGGCGGTGCGAGAAGACCATGCCGACGTCGACGAACTCCTGCGCCTTGAACTCCTGCGGGGTGACCGGCGCGTGCATGCTGACCTGGGCGTCGATCACGGCCTGCGCCAGGTGTTCCTTCGAGTCGAAGTGGAAGTAGAGCGCCCCCTTGGTGACGTTGGCGAGGCGGACGATGTCGGTCAGTTTGGCCGCACCGTAGCCCCGGTCCTCGAACACGACGGCGGCGGCTTCCAGGATCGCCCGGCGGGTTCGCACGGCGCGGTCCTGCTTCACCTGCGTTCGTTCGGCCCTCATGTGCACCTGCCCCTTCCCCGCCCCGACCGATCGGTCCGTACATGCCCCCAGCAGGTACTGCCGGGGGCAGTTCACACCATCGTGGGGTCACCGTCCACCACCGCCGTCACCCACCGCCGTCACCCGCCGCCGTCACCCGCTGCCAGGGGGAACGCCGAAGGGCCCGGCCTCCGTCGTGTGACGGGGGCCGGGCCCAACGGTCTGGCTCGCCGGAGGCGACTACTTCAGCTTGGTGCCGGTGGAACGCAGGTTCGCGCAGGCCTCGGCGACGCGCGCGGCCATGCCCGCCTCGGCGGCCTTGCCCCAGGTGCGGGGGTCGTACTTGGACTTCGTGCCGACCTCGCCGTCGACCTTCAGCACACCGGCGTAGTTGCTGAACATGTGGTCCACGACCGGGCGGGTGAAGGCGTACTGGGTGTCGGTGTCGAGGTTCATCTTCACGACGCCGTTCTCCAGCGCGGTGGCGATCTCCTCGGCCGTGGAGCCCGAGCCGCCGTGGAAGACGAAGTCGAACGGCGAGGCCTTGCCGTACTTCTCGGCCACGCCGGCCTGGAGGTCCTTGAGGAGCTCGGGGCGCAGGACGACGTTGCCCGGCTTGTAGACGCCGTGGACGTTGCCGAAGGAGGCGGCCAGCAGGTAGCGGCCCTTCTCGCCCAGGCCGAGGGCCTCGGCGGTGCGGATCGCGTCGTCGACGGTGGTGTACAGCTCGTCGTTGATCTCGTGGCTGACGCCGTCCTCCTCGCCGCCGGTCGGGGTGATCTCGACCTCAAGGATGATCTTGGCGGCGACGGCCTTGGCGAGCAGCTCCTGGCCGATGGCCAGGTTGTCGGCCAGGGTCTCGGCGGAGCCGTCCCACATGTGCGACTGGAAGAGCGGGTTCAGCCCGCGGGCCACGCGCTCGGCGGAGATGTCGAGCAGCGGACGTACGTAGCCGTCCAGCTTGTCCTTCGGGCAGTGGTCCGTGTGCAGGGCGACCGTGATGTCGTACTTGGCGGCCACGATGTGCGCGAACTCGGCCAGGGCGACCGCGCCGGTGACCATGTCCTTGTTGTGCTGGCCACCCAGGAACTCCGCACCACCGGTGGAGATCTGGATGATGCCGTCGCTCTCGGCCTCCGCGAAGCCGCGCAGGGCAGCGTGCAGGGTCTGGGAGGAGGTCACATTGATGGCCGGGTAGGCGAACTTGCCTGCCTTCGCCCGGTCGAGCATCTCGTTGTAGACCTCGGGGGTTGCGATGGGCATCTGCCGGCTCCTTGGTTGTGCGGGGAGTGTGCTTCTTGCGGGCCCTGACCTGGGGGCGACGTCATCGTCGCGCCTATCTTTCCAGACTCAGCGCAGGGGTCCAGACTGCCGGTCTCACGTGGTGGGCGAACGGCCCGGGATGTTTCACGTGAAACACCCCGGGCGCCCGGGAAAATGCAGGTCAGACGGGCCGCAGGGGCCGACAAGGCCTTCCCTCGACCGTTCTCTCGGTGGCCTGACCGAGCCGGACGGAGGCGGGAGCACGGCTGACCCGGCCCCGCCGCCGGGCGGCGCGGGCCCGGCCGGATCCGGAAGGGAAGGCCTGGGACACGCCCTAGGACAGGCCGAGGTCCTGGAGGAGGTATCCGGTGAGGTAGGGCAGGCCGGCCGCGGCGATCGCGTCGGCCGCTCCGCGGTCGACGATCGTGGCGACGGCGACGACCTCGCCGCCCGCCTCGCGGACCGCCTCGACGGCGGTCAGCGGGGAACCGCCGGTGGTCGAGGTGTCCTCGACCACCAGGCAGCGCTTGCCCTTCACGTCGGTGCCCTCGATACGGCGCTGCATGCCGTGGGCCTTCTGCGCCTTGCGGACGACGAACGCGTCCAGGCGCTCACCGCGCGCCGCGGAGGCGTGCAGCATCGAGGTCGCGACCGGGTCGGCGCCCAGGGTCAGACCGCCGACGCAGTCGAAGTCGAGCTCGGCGGTGAGGTCGAGCATGACCTGGCCGACCAGCGGGGCCGCCTCGCCGTCGAGGGTGATCCGGCGGAGGTCGATGTAGTAGTCGGCTTCGAGGCCGGAGGAGAGGGTCACCTTGCCGTGCACGACGGCCTTGTCCTTGATCTGCTGCAGAAGCGCATCGCGTACGTCACTCATGCCTCTGAGCTTAGAGGGGGGTGCGGAGCGGGCCTAGCCGAGCCGGCGCCACGTCCAGGTGGTGGAGACCTCCAGTGGATCCACCGGGGTGACCAGGCGCGGGAGGGTGTTCAGCCCGTTCGGCGGACCCGACTGGGGCTCCACGCAGACGGCCTCGGGCTCCTCGTCGTAGATGACCACCCATTCGGCCCGGCTGGTGACCCGCAGGGCGAGGGCGCCGGGCCAGGTGAGGGTGACGTCGACGCCGTGCGGCATGCCGAAGCAGTCGTCCCAGGGGCGGGGCTTCGGGTCGATGCGGTGGCCGGTGGGGATGTGGTCGTCGCCCCGCTCCTCCTGCCAGGCGGGCTCGAAGGAGACCTCCGCGTCGGGGCCCCCGGCCGTGAGGTTGCGCAGGAACCACGGGTGCCAGCCGACCTGGGCCGGGAAGGAGTCCCCGTACGTCTCGACGCCCATGGTGAGGGTCAGCGAATCCTCGGCGAGCGTGACGACCTGGGTCACCCGGCCGGGGTACGGCCACGGGTCGGTGAGGTCGTAGGCGAAGGCGGCCTCGGTGGCGCTGGCCCCGGCCGGACGCCAGGGCGCGTCGCGGGCGAAGCCGTGGAGGGCGTGCGGCGGGTGGTTGAGCGGCATCTGATGGACCGTCGCGCCGTCGCGGAACTGCCCGTTCGCCGTCCGGCCGCACCAGGGGACCATCGGGAAGGCCCCGTACCTCGGTCCCTGGCGCAGCAGTTCCGTTCCGTCGATGCGCAGGCTGCTGATGCGGCAGCCGTTCTCCTGGTCGACCGTCACCTCGGCGCCGCCGGCGCTCAGTTGCGTACTCATGCGGTCGACCCTAATGCGGGCGGGCCCGCTGATCAGCGACGGCGCCGCAGGGCCCGGCCGATGACGACCGCCGAGGCGAGCGCGAAGGCGGCGGCCGGGGCGATCCAGCGCAGGCTGTCGCCGGCTCCGGTGGAGGCGGGTGCGGGGACCGGGGCGTACCGGCCCCGCGGCGGTGCGTGGTCCACCTCCTCCGCGCTCCGGCCGATCATGGTGCGGCGGGCGTGGGCGGCCTCGGCCGGGGGCTGCGGGGCGCCGTCGGGGCCCTCGAACCGGCCGGCGAGGAAGGGGTCCAGGGACGACGGCGGTACGTCGGTCTCGAAGAGCGAGGCGGTGACCTCGGCGCCGCCGTCCTCGACGAACCCGGCGCCCTCCCCGCCCTCGGCTTCCTCGGCTTCCTCGGCTTCGGCCACCGGGTCGCCCACGGCGTCGGGCGCGGAGCCGAGGACCAGCTGTCCGGCGGCCCGGTCCAGCAGCCGGCGCACGGCGGCGATCGTGGCCTCGGGCGGGAAGGCGGCGGCCCGCCCGTCGGCGGTGACCTCGGCGGTGAAGTCGAGCCGGGTCCCGTCCGGGACCGGGACCAGCCGCAGGTCGAGGGCGAACTTCACGGTCCCGCTGCCCCGCACCTCCGTACCTTCACCCTCGAAGGTGAAGTGACCGGGGTCGCGCTCGGTGACGGCCAGGGCGCCCCGGTAGGTCACGGTGCTCCCGCCGACCCGGATCCTGAGCCGGCCCGAGACCGGCCCGGCATCGGTGTCGGCATCCTGCTGGAGTCCCGGCACGCACCGGGCCACCCGGGCGGGGTCGCGCAGCACGGCGCGGAGATCGTCTGCCGGTACCGGGACGAACACCTGATGCTCCATGTGGTCGAGCCTACCGACGAGACCCGCACCGGGTCACGAATACCGCGGGTGTGGCAGCGTCGACGGCGGCAGTCCGGGTACCCGGGTGCGTTCCGCGTCCCGTGCGGCGTCCTGCAGGGAGCTGGTCGACAGCGAGCGGAGCGCGGGCGTGTCGCGGTCCACCCGCAGGGGCGGGTCCTGGTCCCGGGCGGCCAGGACGAAGCCCCAGTCCTGCGGCGGTGTGCCGGTCACGCCGTGGGGGGTGCGGTCGGGGCCGGCGGCGAAGCCCGTGAGGCGGCCGCCCGCGCTGTAGGGGGCGGTGTGGAGGCCGGCGGCACGGAGGGTGGAGTCGACGGTCCAGTACGCACGCGGGCGCGTGGCCAGCGGTCCGGCGTGCACGGCGATGCGGCCGCCGGGGCGCAGGGCCCGCGCGGCCAGCCCGTAGAACTCCTGGGAGTACAGCTTCGTACTGGGGGTGATGCCCGGGTCGGGGAGGTCGGAGACGATGACGTCGAAGCGGTCGTCGGCGGCCGGCCCCCGCAGCCAGCGGAAGGCGTCCTGCGTGACGACGGCGAGGCGCGGGTCCTCGTACACCCGGTCGTTGAGCGCGGAGAGCATCGGATCGGTGCGGGCGAGGCGGACCACGCCGGGGTCGAGTTCGACGACGGTGACGGAGGAGACGTCCCGGTAGCGGAGCACCTCGCGTGCGGCGAGCCCGTCGCCGCCGCCGAGGACCAGGACGCGGGTGTGCGGGCCGGTCATGGCGGGGTGGACGAGGGCCTCGTGGTAGCGGTACTCGTCGTAGCCGCTGACCCGCAGCCGCCCGTCCAGGTAGAGGTCGAGGGAGCGCGGGGAGCCGGTCCCCGGCCCGGTGAGCACCAGTTCCTGCACCCCGGTCTGGACGGCGACCCGCACCTCCCCGCCGTAGACGGCGCGCCGGGCGGTCCGCTCGAAGTCGTCGGCGAGGACGGTCGCGGCGGCGAGCACGGCCAGTACGGTCACGTTCGCGCCGATCAGCAGCCAGCGGCAGCGTCGGCTCAGGTCGCGGCGGAACAGCCACAGGACCAGGCCGCCGCCGACGATCACGTTGACGGTGCCGGTCACCATGGCGCCGGTGAGCTGGCCGAGCACCGGGAGCAGCAGGAAGGGAAAGGCGAGGCCGCCCACGAGGGCGCCCACGTAGTCGGCGGCGAACAGGTCGGCGACGGCCCCGCCCGCGTCCTGTCTGCGGATGCGCTGGATGAGGACCATCAGCAGGGGGATCTCCGCGCCGATGAGCACCCCGATGGCGAAGGAGAAGGCGACGAGTGCGGGGCGGGACTCGCCCAGCCAGGCGAAGCTCGCGTACAGCGCTATGGCCGAGAGCCCGCCGAGGAGGGCCAGCCCGGCCTCGATGGCACCGAATCCGAAGGCGGGCCGGTGGCGGAAGCGCTTGGCGAGCAGGGAGCCGACGCCCATGGCGAAGACCATCACGGACAGCACGACCGACGCCTGGGTGACGGAGTCGCCGACGAGGTAGGTGCCGAGGGCGAGCAGTTCCAGCTCGTACACGAGCCCGCAGGCGGCGCAGACGAACACGGTGGCCAGGACGAGGAGTCGGCCGGTCCGGGGCCGTACGGGCAGGGCGGCCGGGACGGTCGCGGTGCTTCGAGGCTCCGGGGCCGGGAGTACCCGGCGCGGGACGGAACGGTCGATCATGAAGCGAACCGTACGTCACCGCCCACTTGCATCCGGTCACCCACATGGGTGCAAGTGGCGTACCGAATGGGCCAGTTGGCGTAACCATGGCGAGATGGTCGCGCCCCGGCGCCCGCTACAGCAGCGCGGGCGTTTCCCGGGCCGTCGCCGCGGGTGCCCCGATCCGTACGCCCACGCGCGTCCGGGTGGCCACCAGCTGACCCTCCTGCGGGTACGCGTGCCAGGTCCGCCAGCGCACCTGGCCCTCGTAGCGCTGCGCGAGCATGGCGGTGAAGGCGTGCGGACTTCCGGGAAAGGTCCCCGCTAGTCCGTTCGGGTGATCGGCCACCAGTGCGAGCAGTTCCTGGGCCCGTCCGGCGAAGGATCCGCGCGAAAGGGTCTCGACCCGCGCGGCGAACTCGTACTCCCAGTCGCCCACCCGCTTGGCCACGCCGAGCGGCAGCGGCGTGCTGCTGCCCGGCATACAGGCGACGGTCTCCGAGCAGAGCACCTCCCCCTCCTCCAGAAGGACCTGGTGGGACGCCCCGAGCAGGCGCAACTCCACCTTCGCCCCCGAAAGTTCGAGGTTCAGTACGGCCAGTGCGGGCAATCGGTCCCGACCCAGGGCCCAGGCGAGATCGGCGGCACGCGTGTCGGTGTATGAGGTCTGGAGGGTCGTGAGCATGAGTCGGCTCCGCAAACGCGCGAGGGAGAGGGGCCGGGGCCCGCCAGCGGTAGCAAGCACGGGTGGGGGGACACCGGCACGGGTCCACAGGAAGTCCCGGGTGGTCCGAGGACTGGTCTACTCAACCGAGGGAATCATGAATGGCACGGCACTCACAGCGTTTTTACCCAACTTGACGGGGTTTACATCCCCCCGGGGGCTCCGCAGTTCACGTGTTCAACAGGTTGCGCCCCGCGCGTCGTCATGCATCGGCGAACAAGAGGGCGCCGGGCGGCAGTCGGACCGCCGAACGCCCTCGTCCGCGCGGCGTCGCGCGCGCGTTTCGCGGGTGCCCCGCGTCAGCTGCCGCCGCACCCGCCGCCACCGCACGACGAGGAACCTCCGCCGCACGAGGAGGACGATCCCCCGCACGACGAGACGGATCCGCAGCCGCCCCCCGAGGTGCCGCCGCCACCCGTCCACCAGCTGGTGCGGGTCCGCCTGCCGCCGCGCCGGGACGGTCCGCGCCTCGCGGATGACCGGACCAGCTTGGCAAGGAAGTACGCCGCGACGAAGAGCACGATCACAACGAAGACGAACCCCATGTCCGCCACCTCTCTCGCACCCCGGTCTTCCCGGGGGAGCGGGATCCCCGCGTCCCGCGTGAGGGGGGAATTCCCCCGGGCCGCGCGGCCCAAAGCACACTTGAGGAAGTCCAGAGGTTGCCCTCAGGATGACGACCATGAGCACCCCCGTGAGCAGCGACCGCCCCTTCCTGAACCGCCGTCTGGCGGCCTTCGGCACGACGATCTTCGCGGAGATGTCGGCCCTGGCCGCGCGTACCGGTTCGATCAACCTCGGCCAGGGTTTCCCCGACACCGACGGCCCGGCGCAGATCGCCGAGGCGGCCTCCCGCGCGGTCCTCACGGGTCTCGGCAACCAGTACCCCCCGGGCCCGGGCGTCCCCGAACTGCGCACCGCGATCGCCGCGCACCAGCAGCGCTTCTACGGCCTCGGCCACGACCCCGACACCGAGGTCCTCGTCACGGCGGGCGCCACCGAGGCCATCGCCGCCGCCCTCCTGGCCCTCCTGGAGCCGGGCGACGAGGTCATCGCCCTGGAGCCGTACTACGACTCGTACGCGGCCTGCATCGCCATGGCCGGCGCGGTACGGGTCCCCGCCACCCTGCGTCCGCACGCCGGAGCCTTCGCCCTCGACCTGGACGAACTGCGCGCCGCCGTCACCCCGCGCACCCGCCTGCTGCTCGTGAACACCCCGCACAACCCGACGGGCACCGTCCTGACCCCGGCCGAGCTCGCTGCCATCGCCGAGCTGGCGGTCGAGCGCGACCTGCTGGTCGTCACGGATGAGGTGTACGAGCACCTGGTCTTCGAGGGCGCCCACACCCCGCTGGCGAGCCTCCCGGGCATGCGCGAGCGCACGGTCACCATCAGCAGCGCCGGCAAGACCTTCTCGTTCACGGGATGGAAGGTCGGCTGGGTCACCGCGCCGCCGGAGCTGATCACGGCGGTCCGCTCGGCGAAGCAGTTCCTCACCTACGTCTCCTCGGGCCCCTTCCAGTACGCGATCGCCGAGGCCCTCGCCCTGCCCGACAGCTACTACGACACCTTCCGCGCCGATCTGGCCGCCAAGCGCGACATCCTCGCCGACGGTCTCGCGGCCGCCGGCTTCGAGGTCTTCCGCCCGCAGGGCACGTACTTCATCACCACCGACATCACCCCCCTCGGCGAGAAGGACGGCCTCGCCTTCTGCCGCGCCCTCCCGGAACGCTGCGGCGTGGTCGCCATCCCGAACCAGGTCTTCTACGACGACAAGGCCGCGGGCAGCACCCAGGTCCGCTGGGCCTTCTGCAAGCGCGAGGACGTCCTGCGCGAAGCCGCCGAGCGGCTGCGCCGGCTCTGAGGGCCGCCCGGCGATCCCGTTCGGACGGGCCCGTTCCCGCACCGGTCACCCCGCGTCCTTGCGGGGTTGTGGGGCCGGTGTGAAGCTGTGCGTCGTGCAAGTGCCCGAAGCCCTCACCACCGGGTGAGCGGACCCACCCACCGCGATCTGGAGAGCCGGGATTCATGGCAACGGGCAGAGCGGCCGTGTCCGCGTCGCCGCTGGAGATGCGCGCGGTCCGGGCCGTGCGGTCGGCCGCGCCGACCACCGTGATCGCGCTCGGGGTGTTCGCCGCCGTACGCGGGGCCGGGGTGCTGGTGCTCGGCCTCGGCGCCTGGTGGGCCGGGCGGGATCCGCTGAAGGTGCTCGGGCGGTCCTGGGACTCGGACTGGTACCTCCGGATCGCCGCCCACGGGTACGGGCGGACCCTGATGTGGCCCGAGGCCGTCACCGGGACCGGGCCCGTGCAGAGCGACTACGCCTTCTTCCCGCTCTACCCCACCCTGATACGGGTCGTCTCCGGGATACTGCCCGGCGGGATGGTCCCCGCCGCGCTCCTCGTCGCGTGGGTCTCCGCCGCCGTGGCCGCCGTCGGGATCTACCGGGTCGGCGAACGGGTGACCGGCCCGCGCGCCGGACTGCTGCTCGTCGGGCTGTGGGCGGCGCTGCCGCACGCCGTCGTGCTCACCCTCGCCTACACCGAGGCCCTGCTGGCCGCCTTCGCGGCCTGGGCGCTGTACGCCCTGCTGCGCGGCCGCTGGCTGTGGGCCGCCGGCCTCGCCGTGCTGGCGGGGCTGACCCGGCCGACCGGGCTGGCCGTCGCCGCCGCCGTCTCGGCCATGGCCCTGTACGCGATCACCGTACGAAGATCCCGGGCACCCGAGGTGTGGCTGGCCGGGCTGGTGGCCCCGGCGGGCTGGACGGCGTACGTCCTGGCCGTCGGGATGAAGGTGAGCGACCCCGTCGGCGGGTACTTCGCCGTACAGCGCGGCTGGGGCTCGCGCTTCGACTTCGGCGTCGGGGCGCTGCGCTCCGCCGAGCAGGTGCTGACCGGCGGGAACGTGCCGCTCGCCACCACCGTGACGGTGGCCCTGCTGGCGGCGGCCGGGCTGCTGGCGGTCCTGCTGGCCTTGGACCGGACCCCGCTGCCGCTGCTCGCGTACACCGCGATCCTGCTGGTCATCGGCTTCGGCGGGGCCGGCTTTTTCGAGTCCAAGCCGCGCTTCCTGCTGCCGGCCTTCCCGCTGCTCCTGCCGCTGGCCGCCGTGATGGCGAGAGCCCGGCCGCGCACCGCGGTCATGGTGACCGCGGTGGTGGCCGGGCTCGGTTACGGCTACGGGCTGTATCTGCTGCTGATCGCCCGCGTACCGCTGTAACGGCTAGCTGTCGGCGTCGCCGTTGCCGTTGCTCTCGTCGCCGTCGGTGGAGTCGATGTCCTGCTCCAGGCCGAGCTGCTCGACGAGCCACTTGTCGAATTCGATGGACGCGCGGACCCAGCTGACCGTGGAGGACACGAAGTGCTCCAGGTTGACGCCGGTGCCGATCAGCATCTGCGCCTCACCGATCAGGCGGACCGAGCCGTCGTCGTGCGTGTGGCTGTAGACCTTCGGCCACAGGGTGCGGCGGTTCCAGTCGTCGATCGACTCGAGAAGCTGCGGCTTCTCGTCGATCTTGTGCGGACGGTCGTAGAAGGTCCGCACCGAGAAGACCTGCTGCTCGTCCTCGCCGCGGAACATGAAGTACGTGCGGAACTCCTCCCACGGCGCCGCGAGGTCACCCTCGTCGTCGACGACGTACTTGAGCTCCATCTGCTCCAGCAGCTGCTTGACCAGATCCTGGTCGGGGACGACGGGGCCCGCCGGTCCTGTGGCCTGCGGATCGGGCTGCTGCCCTCCGAAGTTCGGAATCGAGGCCGGGTCGATGCTCACCGTGTTTTCCCTTCGTGCGGATACCTGCATCCTCCCCCATCGCGCCCACCTTGTGTCCAGCCCCGGCGGCTACGATCCGCTCGCAGCGGACATGGGAGCCGCCTGGAGGGGGAGGGCGCGGAATGAACAGAATTGCGAAAATCGGTGTGGGGGCGGGCGTGGCGGCGGGGCTCCTCCTCGTCCCGGGATCACCCCTCGGGATCCTCGCCTTCTTCTTCGGGGACCCCTACGGCGACGAGAAGCACGCACGCGAGCAGGACTACGACGTGTCCGTGCCCGAGGACAGGTCGTCGCTGGCCGCCATGGACTGCACCGACGCCCTGGCCTTCGCCCACGCGCGGCTGCCCGCGGCGGGCCTCGACGCGGACTGCCGCACCAGCCCCACCCCCGAGCACTCCAGGGTCGTCGCCACGTTCCGGATGGAACGCGCCGCTGCCCACGACTGGCTCACGGCCACGTACGTGGGGGCGGAGCCGGACAACACGTGCCGGCTGTCCGACTGCGGCGAGGACCGGTGGCTGGAGCAGGACTCCGCTCCGGCCGCGACGTACGTGCGGTTCGGGGTCGTCCGGCTCGCGGACGGGACCGACCGGGTGGAGATCCTGGCCTCGGCGCCGACGCACTAGCCGCGCGTCGGCGCCGAGGGGCCGGGGAATCCGATCGGGCGGTGCGCCTAGAGCGCCTTGCCGACCAGCAGGTCCTCACCCGCCACGTCGACCCGTACGGTGTCGCCGTCCCGGACGTCGCCGGAGAGGATCTCCTTCGCCAGCCGGTCGCCGATCGCCGTCTGGATCAGGCGGCGCAGCGGCCGTGCGCCGTACGCCGGGTCGTTGCCCTTGTCGGCCAGCCAGGCCAGGGCCTCGGGGGTGACGTCCAGGGTCAGCCTGCGGTCGGCCAGGCGCCGGGCCAGGCGGCCGATCTGGAGCTCCGCGATGTGCGCGAGCTCGTCCTGGGTCAGCGCGGAGAAGACCACCAGGTCGTCCAGCCGGTTGAGGAACTCCGGCTTGAAGGAGGCCCGCACCACGTCCAGGACCTGCTGCTTCTTCTGGTCCGGCGGGGTCAGCGGATCCACCAGGAACTGGCTGCCCAGGTTCGAGGTGAGGATCAGGATGGCGTTGCGGAAGTCCACGGTGCGGCCCTGGCCGTCCGTGAGCCGGCCGTCGTCCAGGACCTGCAGCAGGACGTCGAAGACCTCGGGGTGGGCCTTCTCCACCTCGTCCAGCAGCACCACGCTGTACGGGCGGCGGCGCACGGCCTCGGTGAGCTGGCCGCCCTCCTCGTAGCCGACGTAGCCGGGCGGGGCGCCGACGAGCCGGGCCACGCTGTGCTTCTCGCCGTACTCCGACATGTCGATGCGGACCATGGCCCGCTCGTCGTCGAAGAGGAAGTCCGCGAGCGCCTTGGCCAGCTCCGTCTTGCCCACGCCCGTCGGGCCGAGGAAGAGGAAGGAGCCGGTCGGCCGGTCCGGGTCGGCGATGCCGGCCCGGGTGCGGCGCACGGCGTCGGAGACGGCCCGTACGGCCTCGCCCTGGCCGATCAGACGGCGGCCCAGCTCGTCCTCCATGCGCAGCAGCTTCTGGGTCTCGCCCTCCAGCAGGCGGCCGGCCGGGATGCCCGTCCAGGCGCCCACCACGTCCGCGATGTCGTCGGGGCCGACCTCGTCCTTGACCATCGAGTCCTTCGAGTGCCCGGTCTTGGACGCCTCGGCCTCCTCCTCGGTGGCCTCGGCCAGCTCGCGCTCCAGGGTCGGGATCTCCCCGTAGAGCAGCTTGGAGGCGGTGTCGAAGTCGCCGTCGCGCTGGGCGCGCTCGGCCTGTCCGCGCAGGTCGTCCAGGCGTTCCTTGAGCTCGCCGACCCGGTTGAGGGACTGCTTCTCCTTCTCCCAGCGGGCGGTCAGCCCGCGCAGTTCCTCCTCGCGGTCCGCGAGGTCCTTGCGGATCTTCTCCAGTCGCTCGATCGAGGCCGGGTCGGACTCGTTCTTCAGGGCCAGCTCCTCCATCCGCAGACGGTCCACGGAACGCTGGAGCTCGTCGATCTCCAGCGGGGAGGAGTCGATCTCCATGCGCAGCCGGGACGCGGCCTCGTCGACGAGGTCGATGGCCTTGTCGGGGAGGAAGCGGGAGGTGATGTACCGGTCGGAGAGGGTCGCGGCGGCGACCAGCGCGCTGTCGTTGATGACGACCTTGTGGTGGGCCTCGTAGCGGCCCTTGAGCCCGCGCAGGATCGCGATCGTGTCCTCGACGGACGGCTCGGCGACCAGGACCTGCTGGAAGCGCCGCTCCAGCGCCGGGTCCTTCTCGATCCGCTCGCGGTACTCGTCGAGGGTGGTCGCGCCGACCATCCGCAGCTCGCCGCGGGCCAGCATGGGCTTGAGCATGTTGCCCGCGTCCATGGCGGAGTCCCCGCCGGCGCCCGCGCCGACGACCGTGTGCAGCTCGTCGATGAAGGTGATGATCTGGCCGTCGCTCGACTTGATCTCGGCCAGTACGGTCTTCAGGCGCTCCTCGAACTCGCCGCGGTACTTGGCGCCGGCGACCATCGCGCCGAGGTCCAGGGAGACGAGGCGCTTGTTCTTCAGGGACTCGGGGACGTCGCCCTTGACGATGCGCTGGGCCAGGCCCTCGACGACGGCGGTCTTGCCGACGCCGGGCTCGCCGATGAGCACCGGGTTGTTCTTCGTCCGGCGCGAGAGCACCTGGACGACGCGCCGGATCTCCTGGTCGCGGCCGATGACCGGGTCTAGCTTGCCCTCGCGCGCCGCTGCCGTGAAGTCGGTGCCGAACTTCTCCAGGGCCTTGTACTGGCCCTCGGGATCGGGGGTGGTCACCCGCCGTCCTCCTCGTGCGTTCTCGAAGGCGTCGAGCAGCTTCTTCGCCGTCGCGCCCTGGGTGGAAAGGACCTCGCCGGCCGCGCCGCCCTTGGCGGCGACGGCGATGAGGAGGTGTTCGGTGGAGAGGTAGTCGTCGCCGAGCTTTCCGGCCTCCGCGTCCGCCTCGGCCAGTACGGCGAGCAGCTCGCGGGTGGGCTGCGGGGGCGCGACGGTGGAGCCCGTGACGCTGGGCAGCGCGGCGAGCAGCCGTTCGGCTCCGGCCCGCACGGCGGCCTGGTCGGCGTCGGTGGCGACCAGCAGGTCGATGACGTTCTCGTTGTCCTCGCCCGCGAGGAGGGCCAGCAGCAGGTGGGCGGGGGTCAGATCCGCATGACCGTCCTTGACGGCCCTGCTGGTGGCCGCGTTCAGCGCGTCGCGGCTCTTGTTGGTCAGTTCGGCGTCCACTGCGTCTGCTCCTCTCCCCGAGGGGTAGCTCCCACGACAACCACGACAACACTGACAGAGTCAGCGTATGCAAAGTTGAGTCTATTCCACTCAAGGCAGGTGAGGACACCGTTGGCCCGTACCCTTCGGGCCATGTCCCATGACGTACTCAACCCGACGCCCGAGTACCTCGCCTTCTGGCGGGAGCGGCACGTCTGCACCCTGACGACCCCGCGCCCCGACGGCACGCCGCACGTGGTGCCGGTGGGCGTGACGTACGACCCGGAGGCCGGCCTGGCCCGGGTGATCAGCAACCGGCACAGCAGGAAGGTGCGCAACGTCCTGGCGGCGCAGGAGGCGCACCCGCAGGGCGCGCGGGTCGCGGTCTGCCAGATGGAAGGGCGCCGCTGGGCCACGCTGGAGGGCCGCGCGGTGATCCGCACGGACGAGGCGTCGGTCGCCGACGCAGTGGAGCGCTACGCGGAGCGCTACGGGCGCACGCCGTCGCCCAATCCCGACCGGGTCGTCATGGAGATCACCCTGGACCGGGCCATGGGGCGCGCGTAGGCCGTTGAGCGTTCATCTTGTCCGGTTCAGGCACTGGACGCGGACGTCACAACGGCGCCATCGTGGTCAGGTCCACGATGGCGCCGTTGTGTGGGGGTAGCGCCTGAGCGATCTGGAACGACGGGGGAATCGCTTCAGGCACTGCGGGGGGTGGCGGTGGTGATATCGGGTTCGAAGAGCTGGTGGTCGCGCTGATCGAGATTGACGAAGACCATTCCGTAGCGCACCTCGCAGCGGACGGGCTGCGGCGCGCCCCGCGGGCGGCGCAGGCACCGGTAGGCACGTACGTCCTCGTCCTCCTCGCGCACGACGACGATCGGTTGGCCGAACAGGGTGACCATCAGCGAGTCGCCAGGGTGGGGGATGGCCGTGGCGAGATCGATGAACTGCCAGCCCGATCGGTAGGCGGAGGCCATCTCGCGGCGGAAGCCGCGATCGTCGGGGGTCATGCGGACACCGCCACAGGGGCGATGGTCCAACCCGTATCGCCGTTCCCGCCCAGCAGACCGCTGGTCCAGCCGGTGTCCGCGTACTTACCCGCGGGTGCCGTGGTCCAGCCGGTGTCTTCCGTGCTCGTCAGGCTCGTACCCTGACCGTCCCTAGCGCTCCCCGCGTCACTTTCGACGGCGCTGACTGCCCCAAAAACCGCAACGGCGGAGAAAACTATGGCAAGCACCGAGCGAAGCATTCTCTTGTACATGGTCGGCTTCGTCCTCACTTGATGGAATCCTCTCCCCCGCGTGACAGACGATGGCTCATTCAGGCACGTCAATGCCACAGGGACGATGCATCATGTTCTTGCATGTTCAGGACCCTGGGGGGTGGAGATTTGACGCGAAACGAGACAAAGGCGACACATCCCCACCCTGTGACGTCCATGTGCACCGAGGGGACGCGGCTCTACGCCACCGCGCTGAGCACCGGCCGGATCGCCCGGGGCGAGATCCAGAACGCCCCCTGCCTGCTTGAATTCGCTCTTCTGCAGCCCGACCCGGATGACGCGAACCAGCTGCGTCCGGTTCCCCCGTCCGTGGCTTTGGCTCAACGGCTCCATCCGATTGAACGCGAGATCCAGGACCGCCGACGCAGCGCTGTAGATCTCACCGACACTTTCGAGCCTTTCCTGGCCATCAGCGCACAGAGCCCGGCCAACACCCACGCCATCACGGTGCTGGAGGGTTTCGAACAGATCAACGCCGCCCTGAACCTCGCGACGGCCGAATGTCACACCGAGGTGCTGACGGTCCAGCCGGGCGGCGCCCGGCCCTCCCTGGCCCTCACCCAGGCCCTGGAACGCGACCAGCCGCTGATCGACCGCGGGGTCAGCATACGGACCCTCTACCAGCACACCGCACGGCACAGCCAGGGCACGCTCGCCTACGTGGAGCGGATCTCGACGGGCAAAGTGGAGATCCGCACGCTGGAGGAGCTGATCGAACGCCTGATCATCTTCGACCGCACGGTGGCCTTCATACCGGTGAGCGACGACCGCCGGGTCGCCCTGGAACTGCGCCATCCCGGCCTGGTCGACTACCTCATCAAGGTGTTCGAGCAGCTGTGGCACCGCGCGGTGCCCCTCCAGGAGGAAGTCACCTACCGCAGCACCCCCGGCGGGATCTCCGGAGTGCAGCGGACCATCGCCCAGCTCCTGATCGAGGGCCATGTCGACGAGGCCATAGCGCGCCGCCTGGGCATGAACGTCCGGACCTGCCGGGCGCACATCGCCAAGCTCGCCACCACCCTCGGCAGCGGCAGCCGCGCACAGCTCGGCTACCTCATCGCCCAGGCCGGCATCCTGGGCCGGCCCTCCGGCCCGGAGCAGGACTGCGACGGGCATCCGGACCACGAGAACCACGACGACCGGGACCAGGACCAGGCAGGCCTCTGAGGCCCCTGAGGCCCTCTGACAGCCCTCAGGCCCCGCCCTGGGAGGGGCGGGGCCTGAGGGGTGCGACGGGGGACCGGGACCAGGGCCCCGGTCAGTCCAGCGGGCGCTTGGGGCTGGGGCGCCAGACCACCAGGGCGCTGCCCGGCTGCGGGGGCTGGTACGGGACCAGGTCGCGCCGGTACGAGGCGTGCACCTGGGCCTCGCGGGCCTGCAGCGCGGCCGCCGCACCGTCCACGGCCGCCGAGAGCTCGGCCACGCGCTGCTGGAGCGCGGCGACCTGGTTCTCCAGTTCGATGATGCGCTTGATGCCCGCCAGGTTGATGCCCTCGTCCTGCGACAGCGCCTGCACCGTACGGAGCAGTTCGATGTCACGGGCCGAGTAGCGCCGACCGCGGCCGGCCGTACGGTCCGGGGAGACCAGACCGAGACGGTCGTACTGGCGGAGGGTCTGCGGGTGCAGACCCGAGAGCTGGGCGGCCACCGAGATCACGTAGACCGGGGTCTCGTCGGTGAGCTGGTAGCCCCCGCCCAGGCGGGAGGACTGTCGTCGGCGGCCGTCCATGGTCATGCTCCCTTCGCGGACTCGAACAGCGCGGAGCGCGGGTCCTGCGACTCCGTCGCCTCGCGGTACATCTCCAGGGCCTCACGGGCCTTGTCGGACAGCTCGGTCGGAACCGCGACCTCCACCGTGACCAGCAGGTCGCCGCGGGTGCCGTCCTTGCGGACCGCGCCCTTGCCGCGCGCCCGCATGGTGCGCCCGTTGGGGGTGCCCGGCGGCAGCTTCAGCGTCACCGAGGGGCCGTTCAGGGTCGGAACCTTGATGTCGGCACCCAGCGCCGCCTCCGCGAACGTCACGGGCACGGTCACCGTCAGGTTGTCGTCCTTGCGGCCGAACACCGGGTGGGAACCGACGTGCACGACCACGTAGAGGTCACCGCCGGGACCGCCGCGCTCGCCCGGCGCACCCTTGCCGCGCAGCCGGATCCGCTGGCCGTCGGAGACGCCCGCCGGGATCCGGACCTGCATGGTGCGGGAGCTGCGGGCGCGCCCGCTGCCCTTGCAGACCTCGCAGGGGGTCTCCGCGATCAGGCCGCGGCCCTTGCAGTCCGCACAGGGGTCGGTCAGCGAGAACCCGCCGCCGCTGCCCCGCGAGACCTGGCCGGTGCCGACACAGGTCGGGCACACCCTGGGCGTGCCGTTCTTGTCGCCGGTGCCCGAACAGGCCTTGCAGGGGGCCTGGGAGGACATCCGGAGCGGGACCGTGGCCCCGTCCACCGCCTCCGTGAAGGAGAGGGTGACCTCCGATTCGATGTCCTGGCCGCGGCGCGGCTGGGTACGGGTGCCCGCACCCGGGCCGGCTCCGCGGTTGAAGAGGCCGCCGAAGACGTCACCCAGGCCGCCGCCGAAGCCGCCGGCCTGGCCGGCGCCCTGCTGCTGCCCTCCGAAGAGGTCGCCGAGGTCGAAGTTGAACGAGCCGCCGCCGCCCGGCCCGGGGCGGAAGCCACCGTTGCCGAACAGCGCGCGCGCCTCGTCGTACTCCTTGCGCTTCTTGGCGTCACCGAGGATGTCGTTCGCCTCGGAGATCTCCTTGAAGCGCTCCTCGGCGGAGGCGTCGCCCTTGTTGGCGTCCGGGTGGAACTCGCGGGCGAGCTTCCGGTACGCCTTCTTGATCTCGGCCTCGGTGGCGTCCTTCGGGACACCGAGGACCTTGTAGTAGTCCTTCTCGACGAAGTCCTTCGTGTTCATCCCCGGTGTCCCTCCTCCCGTGCCGCTACGTGTGGTGCATCAGCCCTTGTCGGCTGCATCCGCGTCCTCGCCGGACGGCTTGTCGCCCTCCGTGGACTCGGACTTCGGGGCCGCGCCCGGCTGGGGCTCGGCCACCGCGACCCGTGCGGGACGGATCGTACGCTCGCCGATCCGGTACCCCGGCTGCAGGATCGCCACGCAGGTGTCCTCGGTGATGTCCGGCGCGTACGAGTGCATCAGGGCCTCGTGGATCGTCGGGTCGAAGGGCTCGCCCTCCTTGCCGAACTGCTGCAGGCCCATCTTGGCGGCGACGGTCTCCAGCGATTCGGCCACCGACTTGAAGCCGCCGACCAGCTCGCCATGCTCCCGCGCCCGGCCGATGTCGTCCAGGGTCGGGAGCAACTCCGTCAGGAGGGACGCGACCGCGATCTCCTTGACGGTGATCCGGTCCCGCTCCACCCGGCGGCGGTAGTTCTGGTACTCGGCCTGGAGCCGCTGGAGGTCCGCGGTGCGCTCGGAGAGCGCCGTACGGGCCTGGTCCAGCTGCGCCAGCAGAGCCACGTCCTGGCTTGCGTCCCCGGCCGGGGCCGCCGCCTCCTCCTTGGCGGAGTCGGCGGCCTTCGGCTCGGCGTCGTCCTGACCGGCGTCGGGGACTTCGGGCTTCTCGTCGAAGCCCGGGGTCTCCTCCGACATCAGGCAGCGCCGCCCTTCGGCTTCTCGTCGTCGACGATCTCGGCGTCGACGACGTCGTCGTCGGCCTTGGCCTGGCCCGCGTCACCGGCGCCGCCGGCCGCCTGGGCCGCCTGCGCGTCGGCGTAGATCGCCTGGCCGAGCTTCTGGCTGACCGCCGCGAGCTTCTCCGTCGCGGTGCGGATCTCGGCCGTGTCCTCGCCCTTGAGCGATTCCTTCAGCTCGGCGACGGCGGACTCGACCTCGGTCTTGACCTCGGCCGGGACCTTGTCCTCGTTGTCCTTGACGAACTTCTCCGTCTGGTAGACGAGCTGCTCGCCCTGGTTGCGGGACTCGGCCGCCTCCTTGCGGCGCAGGTCCTCGTCCGCGTACTGCTCCGCCTCCTGGCGCATGCGGTCGACCTCGTCCTTGCCGAGCGAGGAGCCGCCGGTGACGGTCATCTTCTGCTCCTTGCCCGTGCCAAGGTCCTTGGCCGTGACGTGCATGATGCCGTTCGCGTCGATGTCGAAGGAGACCTCGATCTGCGGGACGCCACGCGGGGCCGGGGGCAGGCCCGTCAGCTCGAACATGCCGAGCTTCTTGTTGTACGCCGCGATCTCGCGCTCGCCCTGGTAGACCTGGATCTGGACGGACGGCTGGTTGTCCTCGGCCGTCGTGAAGATCTCGGAGCGCTTGGTCGGGATCGTGGTGTTGCGCTCGATCAGCTTGGTCATGATGCCGCCCTTGGTCTCGATACCGAGGGACAGCGGGGTCACGTCGAGGAGCAGGACGTCCTTGACCTCACCCTTGAGGACACCGGCCTGGAGGGTGGCGCCGATGGCGACGACCTCGTCCGGGTTGACGCCCTTGTTGGCGTCCTGGCCGCCGGTGAGCTCCTTGACGAGCTCGGCGACGGCCGGCATGCGGGTGGAGCCGCCGACCAGGACCACGTGGTCGATCTCGGACAGCTGGATGCCGGCGTCCTTGATGACGTTGTGGAACGGGGTCTTGCAGCGGTCGAGCAGGTCCGCGGTCAGCTGCTGGAACTGGGCGCGCGTGAGCTTCTCGTCCAGGTGCAGCGGGCCCTCGGCGGAAGCCGTGATGTAGGGCAGGTTGATCGTGGTCTCCGTGGAGGAGGACAGCTCGATCTTCGCCTTCTCGGCGGCCTCGCGCAGGCGCTGGAGCGCCATCTTGTCCTTGGAGAGGTCCACGCCGTGGCCGCTCACGAACTGCTTCACCAGGTAGTCGACGACGCGCTGGTCCCAGTCGTCGCCACCGAGGTGGTTGTCACCGTTGGTGGCCTTCACCTCGACGACGCCGTCGCCGATCTCCAGGAGCGACACGTCGAAGGTGCCGCCACCGAGGTCGAAGACGAGGATGGTCTGGTCGTCCTTGTCGAGGCCGTAGGCCAGGGCGGCGGCCGTCGGCTCGTTGACGATGCGCAGGACGTTCAGGCCCGCGATCTCGCCGGCCTCCTTGGTCGCCTGGCGCTCGGAGTCGTTGAAGTAGGCCGGGACGGTGATGACCGCGTCCGTGACCTTCTCGCCCAGGTACGCCTCGGCGTCGCGCTTCAGCTTCTGCAGGATGAAGGCGCTCATCTGCTGCGGGTTGAAGTCCTTGCCATCCAGGTTGATCTTCCAGTCAGTGCCCATGTGGCGCTTGACGGAGCGGATAGTCCGGTCCACGTTCGTGACCGCCTGGCGCTTGGCCACCTCGCCGACGAGGACCTCGCCGTTCTTGGCGAAGGCGACGACGGACGGCGTGGTCCTGGCGCCCTCGGCGTTGGTGATGACGGTGGGCTCGCCGCCTTCCAGAACGCTGACGACGGAGTTAGTGGTGCCCAGGTCGATGCCGACCGCACGTGCCATTTCGATTCCTCCAGCTGACTTGAGTGGAACAGACTCAACCATGCCGCATCGCCGCGCGCCCGTCAACAGAGCTGAGTCGGGTCGGCTCAACCTTTAGCTGCCGCTTACGCGCAACCTCACCCCTCCCGGCCTGCGGTCAGGCGCCCCGGGGCCCGGGGCCGGGTCCCTGCGCCGGGCCCCTGCGGGGCGGCCGAACGGGGCACTCCGGCCGCGCGCCACCGCACAGTGGAGGGGGCCGTACGGCAGCGTGCAGGCATGCCCCTGCTGCTGCCCCTCCCCGTCCGGCCAGGACTCCGGCCGGTGTGGCCGCCGGCGAAGAGGGTGCTCGACCTCGTCGGGGTGGCGATCCTGCTGATCCCGCTCGCACCGGTCCTGGCCGCGGCCACGGCACTGCTGTACGCGGCCACCGGCGGGCGCCCCTTCACCCGGGAGGCCGCCGCCGGCCTCGCCGGGCGCCCGTTCCGGACCTGGCGCTTCGACACGGCCTCGGCGGGGCGGACGGGCGCACTCCTGGAGCGGTGCGCCCTCGACGCCCTCCCGCAGCTGCTGAACGTGGCCCGCGGCGAGATGTCGCTGGTCGGCCCGCGCCCGGAGGCCCGTACGGACCGCCCCGAGCGGCTCCTCGTCCGTCCCGGAATGACCGGATTGTGGCAGGTCAGCGCGCGTTCGGACCTCCCCTGGGAGGAGATGGCCCTGCTCGACCGGCATTATGTGGAGAACCACTGGCTCGGGATGGACCTCGCGATCCTGGCGCAGACCCCGCGTGCGGCGTACCGGCAAAGGGTCGCCTGAGCGACACAGATCACCGCACGCTCAGCTACATTGCGGCGTCGGGAATGGGTAACCTCAAGCCTTGACTTCATAAGTTACCGCTTAGTAAGTGCCGCCCGAGGAGCCCTTCCATGCAACTCGCCGCGATCATCGTGTCGCTGGTCCTGACCGTGGTCGGCGTCGCGCTGCTCGCACGAGCCGTGGCGCAGATCTACCGCTTCGTGAAGCTCGGCCAGCCCGTGCCGGCCGGCAGCCGTACGGACGACCCCAAGGCCCGAACGCTCACCCTCGTCCGCGAGTTCCTCGGCCACAGCCGGATGAACCGCTGGGGCATCGTCGGCTTCGCGCACTGGTTCGTCGCCATCGGCTTCCTGACGCTGCCGCCGACCCTGGCGCAGGCCTACGGCCAGCTCTTCCAGGCCGACTGGGTGCTGCCGATCGTCGGCGGGTTCCTGCCGTTCGAGCTCTACATCGAGTTCATCGGCCTGATGACGGTCCTCGGCATCGTGGTCCTGATGGCGATCCGGCTGCTGAGCCTGCCCTCCCGGGCCGGCCGCAAGTCCCGCTTCACCGGCTCGAAGGCCTGGCAGGCGTACTTCGTCGAGTACATCATCCTGACCATCGGCCTCGCGATCCTGTGCCTGCGCGGCCTCGAAGGCGCGATCCACCACGTGGACAGCTACGAGCCGGCGTACTTCGTCTCGTACCCGCTGGTCCTGGCCTTCAAGGGGCTCTCGGCGAGCGCGCTGCAGAACGCCATCTACTTCACCGCGATGATCAAGATCGGCACCTCGCTGATCTGGATGATCGTGGTCTCGCTCAACACCAACATGGGTGTCGCCTGGCACCGCTTCCTCGGCTTCCCGAACATCTGGTTCAAGCGGAACGCCGACGGTGCGACCGCGCTGGGCGCGCTGCAGCCGATGACCTCGGGCGGCAAGGAGATCGACTTCGAGGACCCGGGCGAGGACGACAACTTCGGCGTCTCGCAGGTCGAGCAGTTCTCCTGGAAGGGCATCCTCGACTTCTCCACGTGCACCGAGTGCGGTCGCTGCCAGTCGCAGTGCCCGGCCTGGAACACGGGCAAGCCGCTGTCCCCGAAGCTGCTCATCATGTCGCTGCGCGACCACGCGCACGCCAAGGCCCCGTACCTGCTCGCCGGTGGCGGCAAGGACATGGAGGGCAACGAGAAGGCCACGGCGGAGCAGCTCGCCGGTGTCCCGGCCGCCGCTCTCGCGGAGGCCGAGCGCCCGCTGATCGGCACCGCCGAGGAGAACGGCGTCATCGACCCGGACGTGCTGTGGTCCTGCACCACCTGCGGTGCGTGCGTGGAGCAGTGCCCGGTCGACATCGAGCACATCGACCACATCGTCGACATGCGCCGCTACCAGGTGATGATCGAGAGCGCGTTCCCGTCGGAGGCGGGCACGATGCTCAAGAACCTGGAGAAGAAGGGCAACCCCTGGGGCCTGGCGAAGAAGCAGCGCGTCGAGTGGACGAAGGAGGTGGACTTCGAGGTCCCGATCATCGGCAAGGACGCGGAGGACCTCTCCGAGTTCGACTACCTCTACTGGGTCGGCTGCGCCGGCGCCCTGGAGGACCGGGCCAAGAAGACCACGAAGGCCTTCGCGGAGCTGCTGAACATCGCGGGCGTCAAGTTCGCGATCATGGGCGGCGACGAGAAGTGCACCGGTGACTCGCCGCGCCGCCTGGGCAACGAGCCGCTGTTCCAGCAGCTGGGCCAGGAGAACGTGGCCATGCTGAACATGGCCTTCGGCGAGGACGACGACGACCCGTCGACGAAGAAGCCGAAGTCGGCGAAGCGGATCGTCTCGACCTGCCCGCACTGCTTCAACACCATCGCGAACGAGTACCCGCAGCTGGGCGGCGAGTACGAGGTCATCCACCACACGCAGCTGCTGCAGCACCTGATCGACGAGGGCCGGCTGCTGCCGGTGACCCCGGTCGACGGCCTGATCACGTACCACGACCCGTGCTACCTGGGCCGGCACAACAAGGTCTACACGCCGCCGCGCGAGATCATGTCGGCCGTGCCGGGCCTGCGCCAGCAGGAGATGCACCGCCACAAGGAGCGGGGCTTCTGCTGTGGCGCCGGTGGCGCGCGGATGTGGATGGAGGAGCGGATCGGCAAGCGCATCAACAACGAGCGCGTCGACGAGGCCCTGTCCCTGAACCCGGACATCGTCTCCACCGCCTGCCCCTTCTGCCTCGTGATGCTCACCGACTCGGTGAACGGCAAGAAGAACGACGGCCAGGCGAAGGAACACGTCCAGGTCGTCGACGTGGCGCAGCTGCTGCTGGACTCCGTGAAGGCCCCGGGCCCGACGGAGGAGGAGCTGGCGGCGCTCGCGGCGCAGGCCGAGGCGGAGGCCGCGGCCGAGGCGGAGGCGGCTGCGAAGGCCGAGGCGGAGGCCGCTGCCGCGAAGGCGGCGGCTGAGGCGGAGGCCAAGGCGAAGGCGGCGGCCGAGGCGGAGGCCAAGGCGAAGGCGGCGGCCGAGGCGGAGGCCGAAGCTGAGGCCAAGGCGGAGGCCGAGGCGGAGGCTGCGGAGGCAGAGCCGGAGACCAAGACCGAGGCTGAGGCTGAGGCGAAGGCGGACGCCGAGCCGGAGGCCGAGCCGGAGGCGAAGGCCGACACGGCCGACACGGCCGACACGGCCGAGGCTGAGGCAAAGCCCGAGGCTGAGGCCGAGGCCGAGGCAAAGCCGGAAACCGAGTCGAAGCCCGAGGCCGAGACCAAGTAGGACGCGGCACGGCAGAACGCGGAACGCGGAACGGCCGGTCCCCCACCCGGGGGGCCGGCCGTTCCGTCGTCCAGGGACGCGAAGGCCTCAGCCCTGGCCGCGCAGCGTGGTGAAGCCCAGACCGGCCGCACCCGCCGCGGCCGGGCCGCTGCCGGAGGTGACCAGCCTCGGGGTGTACGTCTCGATCAGCTTGCCGCCGAAGTCGTACACCCAGCTCTTCCCGCCGCCCTTGCCGTCGATGACGACGAACTTCACGCGCTTCCCGTCGCGGACGAGCTCGTACGTCCAGCCGTCGTGGTGGACGCTCGGACGCGCCAGGTCGATCGTGGCGAGGGCGCGGCCCTTCGGCGTGAGGATCTCGACGCGCTTGCCCTGCGGACCGTCCACGAGCCCGGCGATCCGTCCGTCGGGCATGGTGAGCCGCACCGCGCTCTCCTTCCGGACCTCCTGCTGCGCGCCGTCCATCCAGGTGGTCACCGTGCCGTTCGGCCGGAGCACGACGTGCAGGCCGTTGTTCTGCCCGTACGACGCGGCACCGCCCCTGCTGACCAGCGTGTCCAGCTTCGTGGAGCCGGCGTATATGTCCGCCTCGAAGTGGTTCGGGCCGACCTTGTGGACCTTGGCGACGGACCCGTCCGCCAGCTTCACGGTGGCGACGTACGCGCGGACGCCGGGGGTCGGCGCCGGTACGGCCGCCGGCGCGGCGGCGAAGGCGGACCCGACCGGGAGGGCCAGGAGGGTGGCCGCGCCCGCGAGGACGGCGGCGCTGCGGAGGGTGGTTCGGCGAGTGTTGCGCATGCGTGAGCTCTTCTCGTGTCTCGTACTCGTACTCGTGCTCGTTCGTGCTTCTGCTCGTGCCGGTGCTCGTGCTGGTGCTCGTTCGTGCTGCGTGACGGCGGCGAGTACGAAACTACGGACCCGATATGTGCGTATTCCATCGAGAACGTAACGGAAAGCCGCAGAACACCACTCAGGCATGTAAATCGGACACGACCCAAGATCGGACACGGGGTGGGGACAGCCCCTCCGGGATCCCCTAAGGGATGTCACAGGTCAGCCGCAAAGGGTGGCTCTTCCGGCTGCCCGTCCACCGATGCCCGCCGGACCAGGTACGTTCGATCACGTGGCTGGATTCAGGATCGGACGCGGCAGGGACAACAACCGCTCTCCGCAACAACCCCCGCAGCAGCAGCAGTCGTACGGCCAGCAGCAACCGCCGCCGTACGGCCAGCCGCCCTACCCTCCCGCCGGCGGCCCGCCACCGCAGCAGCAGTGGCCCCAGCAGGGCACGGGAGGCCATGGCGAGCCGGAGTACTTCGACCCGTACGGGCAGCAGCAGCCGCACGCGCAGCAGCCCCCGTACGGCCACGGAGGCCACGGAGGCCACGGAGGCGGGGGTTACAACGACAACCCGGGGCACACCCAGGTCTTCGCCGTCGGTGAGGACCCGTACGGCCAGGGCGCGACCTACCAGGCGGGCGGGGCCCCGGCCGTGCCGTCCGGGCCGCGGCTGCCGTGGAAGGAGCTGCTCCGCGGGATCGTGACGCGCCCCGGGCAGACCTTCCTGCAGATGCGCGACTACCCGGTCTGGGGTCCCGCGCTGATCGTGACCTTCCTCTACGGGCTGCTCGCGGTCTTCGGCCTCGACGACGCCCGCGAGGACGTCATCAGCGCGACCGTGCCGAAGGCCGTCCCGATCGTCCTGTCCGCCGGCGTGGCCTTCGTCATCTGCGGCCTGCTCCTGGGCGCGGTCACGCACACGCTGGCCCGCCAGCTGGGCGGCGACGGCGCGTGGCAGCCGACGGTGGGCCTGTCGATGCTGGTCATGTCCATCACGGACGCGCCGCGCCTGCTGTTCGCCGTGTTCCTCGGCGGCGACAACATGGTCGTCCAGGTACTGGGCTGGGCCACGTGGGTGGCAGCCGGAGCCCTGTTCACCTCGCTGGTCAGCAAGTCGCACGACCTGCCGTGGCCGAAGGCCCTGGGCGCGTCCGCGATCCAGCTGGTGGCACTGCTGTCGATCATCAAGCTGGGCACGATCTAGTCCCGCCCCGCACACGAAAGGGCCCGCCGCGCACTGTCAGCGCGGCGGGCCCTCTGCGTTTCCGGTGTTCTCCGCACGCCTTCTAGGCGTCGAGGACCTGGCCCTCACGCTTGACGACGGGCGGCTCGACCGACCACGGGAAGTTGATCCACTCGTCGGTCTTCTTCCACACGTACTCGCACTTCACGAGGGAGTGGGACTTCTCGTAGACGACGGCGGAGCGCACCTCGGCGACGTGGCCCAGGCAGAAGTCGTGCACGAGCTTCAGCGTCTTGCCGGTGTCGGCGACGTCGTCGGCGATCAGCACCTTCTTGTCGGTGAAGTCGATCGCCTCGGGGACGGGTGCCAACATAACGGGCATTTCAAGAGTGGTACCCACTCCTGTGTAGAACTCCACGTTGACCAGGTGGATGTTCTTGCAGTCGAGCGCGTACGCCAGGCCGCCGGCGACGAACACCCCGCCGCGGGCGATGCTCAGGATGATGTCGGGCTCGTAGCCGTCGTCGGCGATCGTCTGGGCCAGCTCGCGCACGGCGCGCCCGAAGCCGTCGTAGGTCAGGTTCTCGCGTACGTCGCTCATGCCTCGTGCCTCACCTGGGTGCGGTGGAAGTTCTGGAAGGAGCGCGAGGCGGTCGGCCCGCGCTGCCCCTGGTACCTGGATCCGTAGCGCTCGCTGCCGTACGGGTACTCGGCGGGCGAGCTGAGCCGGAACATGCACAGCTGCCCGATCTTCATGCCCGGCCAGAGCTTGATCGGCAGCGTGGCGAGGTTCGACAGCTCCAGGGTCACGTGGCCGGAGAACCCGGGGTCGATGAACCCGGCCGTCGAGTGCGTCACCAGCCCCAGCCGGCCGAGGCTGGACTTGCCCTCCAGCCTGCTGGCGATGTCGTCGGGCAGCGAGATGACCTCGTACGTCGAGGCGAGGACGAACTCACCGGGGTGGAGGATGAACGCCTCGTCGCCCTCCGGCTCGACCATCCGGGTCAGGTCCGCCTGCTCGATCGCCGGATCGATGTGGGCGTAGCGGTGGTTCTCGAACACCCGGAAGAACCGGTCGAGACGTACATCGATGCTGGAGGGCTGCACCATCGACTCCTCGAACGGGTCGATGCGAACCCGTCCGCTGTCGATCTCGGCCCGGATGTCTTTGTCAGAGAGAAGCACGTCCCGAGGATACGCAGAGCGCGCGGGCCACCCCCAATCGAGAGCGACGCCCGCGCGCCCGCCCCGGCGACTACCGCTTCGCGCCGCCCACGGGCACGGCGTGCCGCAACCGCGCACACCGCGGACACCGCAGCAGCCGCCCGGGCCCGATCCGGCCGGCACCGAGGTGCTGCAGCGGGAAGGAGGCGGTACTGAAAACGTGCCCTTCGGCACAACGGACGACGGTGTGCTCCATCGAGTCCCTTTCCCCAACGAGCCGTACTGCGACGAATCGCCACATTAGGGGATGATCCGCACCCACTCCAGCCGCCGCTCCGCACCCACACGGTACGCCCCAACTCCCGCGCCCACACGCCCCGGTGCACGCCACACGCAACAACGACCCCGCGGCAAATTCACCGGGGGTCGATCATGAGGTAGAGTGAGCAACGCTAGAGGTCCAGGCAACTGGCCCGCTGCGCGGATGTAGTTTAATGGTAGAACATGAGCTTCCCAAGCTTATAGCGCGGGTTCGATTCCCGTCATCCGCTCGTGAACGAAGGCCCAGGTCGGCGACCTGGGCCTTCGTCGTTGTCCAGCCCTCTGAGCTCCTGCCGTGCCCTCCGCGTGCCCCAACTGCCCGGACCCCGATGCGGCCTACTGCGCCGCACAAGTAGGCCGTCGCATCGAATCGCGGGACACGCTTCGCATGACCTGCGCCACAGAGCGCCAAGAGTGCACGCATTCGCGATCCGAAGGTCAGGCATGCCCCACCGCTCCCACCACACAGCGTCGGGGACTGCGATACCAACCGCGTGCGCGGAGTACCTGGCGCTTTGCGGACTCGCTGCACTGGTAAGAAGCGCCGGAAGCCCTTCAGTGATTCCTCACCCCGTTCACGGACCAGCTCACACGAAGAACCTCGGCAACGCCGTCGAGCTCATGACCAGGGACGAGAGGGCCGAGTTCGACCGACTGCTTGCCCTCGTGATCGAGCCCCTCGCCGCTTCACGCCATACAGCTTCCTCAAATGCGGATCGGTTCGAGATGGAGTCGGATGCCCGTTGCCTCATCGACACGTTCAGCCATGCCCATGAGGGCTGCTGCGAAGCCGACGCTCGTCGCGCCGGGGTGAGCGGTGAGGGTCAGGGTCCGGCGCCGGGAGGTACGGATTCCCGGCTGGAGTTCCTGGCCCGGGTAGTGACCGACGTGTTCGAGTAGCCATCCCGCGCTGACCCGAGGCACGTTGTCCCGGTCATGGTGAAGAGGGCCGCCCGCAGCACGTACGGCGTTGGCCTGGGCCGGGGTTACGGGCGGGTTGAGGAACACGGAACCTGCCTGGCGGGCGTCGTCTCCGGTCTCCGGGAGGAGCAGGCCGCGGGCAGCACGGTGGTCCAGGACGGCCGCAGCGGCTTCAGCCAGGGGTGGACGGGTGCAGAGCGGAACAGCCAGGTGATCTGCCAGGTATGCGTAGCCGACTGGGGCCGCCAGAGCGCTCCGGACGAGGCGGAGAGTGAGGGAGAGGATCGTGAGGCGGCCGGGCTGGGCCTTGAAGGCGGAGGTGCGGTAGCCGAAGCCACAGGCTGTGGAAGGCAGGGCGAGGGCGCGGCCGGTACGCCAGTCGTAGGCGGTGATCCGGGCGAGGGCGTCGGCTATCTCCTGGCCGTACGCGCCGGTGTTCTGAACGGGGGCGGCGCCGACGGTGCCGGGGATCCCGGACAGGTACTCGATACCGGACAGCTGCTCGGCCACGGTGAAGGCCACCAGGTCGGCCAGGCGCTCGCCAGCCTGCACCGTGACCTCGACCGCGCCGGGCCCGGTGTGGCGGCAGGTGATCCCCCGGGTGGCCATGTGGATGACCGTGCCGCCGTAGCCGCTGTCGTCGGCGAGGGTGTTGCTGCCGCCGCCGAGGACGAAGGCCCGACCGGGCTCCCGCCGCACGGCGCGGGCGAGGTCGGGCCAGGCGGCGGGGTCGCTGTGGGTGAACCAGCGGCGGGCGGGTCCGCCGAGGCGGAGGGTGGTGTGGTCGGCCAGCAGTTCACCCACGGCGGGGCCTCCGGTCAGGTCGTGGTGATCGTCTTGAGGATGAGTTCGCGCAGCGGCGCGATGCGGGTGCGGGCGGTGCCGTTGTGGATCGCGTTGGTGGCGAGGGCGATGTACCGGCCGGTGGCGGGGGCGAGGTAGAAGCTCGTGCCGGTGAAGCCGTGGTGGTAAGCGACCGTGCTGTCGGCGGCGAGGATCCAGCCCAGGCCCCGGTGCAGCCCCGGCTCGATCTCGGCGTGCGGCGCCATGCTCGTGCTCAGCCACGCGCCGAGCCGGTTGTCCGGGCGGGGGACGAGGAGGGCTTCGGCATAGGTGGCCAGGTCGTCGGCCGTGGAGAAGGCGCCCGCGTGCCCGGCTGTCCCGCCCATCGTCGCCGCGTTCTCGTCGTGGACCGTCCCCCAGAGGCGGGGCGCCCCCGGCCGCTGCTCGGTGGGCGCGATGAGGGGTGTGGCGGACAACGGCCCGTACGTCGTGTCAGGCATGCCCAGCTCGGCCCACAGATCGCCGGCGAGGAGGTTCAGGGGCTTCTGGTGGACGTGGGTGAGGGCGTAGCCGAGAAGGATGAAGCCGCGGTTGATGTAGCGGTGGACGCCCGGGTCCGTCTCCAGTGGCTCGCGTGCGATCAGCTCGTACAGCGGCCGGTCGGCCCCCGCGTAGAGGTCGAGACGGGTGGAGGCACGCAGACCGGAGGTGTGGGAGAGCAGCTGGCGTACGGTCACGTCGGCGCTCGGCGTCGGGCCGTCCATCAGGGGCAGGAACTCCCTTACGGGGGTGTCCAGGTCGAGCAGGTCCGTGTCCAGTGCCCTGCCGACGAGCGGCCAAGTGGCAACGACCTTGGTCAGCGAGGCGATGTCATAGACCGTGCCACCGTCCGGGTCCTGCTCGCCGACCTCTGGGTAGATCACTCCGGCGGACAGGGTGGTGTGACCGTGGCCGGCCGTACCGCACACCACGACACCACCGGGGCTCGCGCCCTCGGCGATGACCTGGCGCAGTCCGTCGTGCAGGAGGCTGGTGTCGGCGGTGGTGAACGGTAGGGCCTGGCTCATGTTTCCTCGTCCTCCGGTTCGGTGCTGATGTCCGCCCCCAGGGTGGCGAGGCCGTCGAGCAAGTGGCCGTAGCCGCGCCGGAGATGGTGCAGGCCCCGGATCGTAGAGGTGCCGTCGGCGGCCAAGGCGGCGATCAGCAGGGCGGTGACCGCGCGAATGTCGGCGGCTTCCACCTCGGCCGCCCGGAGCGGTGTTCTGCCGCTGATCTGGATGAGGCTGCCGGTGGAGTGGATGCTCGCGCCGAAGGCCTGGAGCGGGTTCACGTGGGTGTCGCGCTGGGGGTAGATCCGTTCCCGGAGCAAGGAGGCGCCCTGGGCCTGGGTGAGCATCGCGGCGAGCTGAGGCGCGGTGTCGGTGGGCAGGCCGGGGTGGGGTCCGGTCTGGGTCTCGATGGCCGTCAGCGGCCCGGAAATCACGTCCACGGCCTCCTGCATCCGGTGTCCGACAGCCTGGTGGAGGGTGAGTCCGGCCTTCGCGAGCGGGATCGTCAGCCCTTCGGGCAGGTCGTAGAGGTTGATGCCGTCGAGGATGACGTTCCCGCCGGTCGCGGCGGCGGCCATGGCCACGGTCGCGGCCTCGATCCGGTCTCCGGCGATGGTGAAGGCGCCGCCGGAGATGAAGTCGGTGCCCGAGACCGTGAGGCTGCCGGCGTCGAAGGCAATACCGACGCCGCGGTGGGACAGGAAGCGGGCTGTCTCGGTGACCTCGGGTTCGATGCTCGGGCTGGTGATCAGCGAGGTTCCTTCGGCGCGGGCCGCGAGGAGCATGGCCGTGACCGTGGCGCCGAGCGAAGGGCCGTACGGGGTATTCACGTCCACGGTGAAGGGCCGGACCCCGTGCGTGCCCGTGAACGCACGGACGCCGCTGTCGGAGGTGATGACGTCGGCACCGGCGGCCTGCATCGCGGCCAGGTGCCGGTCGATGACGCGGGGGCAGAAGGCATCGCCGCCCGGGTAGGGGAAGGAGACCATGCCGGTGCGGGCCAGGACTGCGGCGGCCAGGACCGCCGTGGTGCGGACCCGGTGTCCGATGACGGGGTGGATGACCGGGCACACCTGCCGGGCAGGTCCGGTGGTGAAGGTGTCGCCGTCGAAGTCGGCGCCCATGCCGGTGTGCTGGAGGATACGGGCGCACGCTCCGGTGTCGACGATGGCGGGCGCGTTGTGCAGGGTCACGGGGGCGTCGGCGAGCATGGCTGCCGCGTACAGGTGCAGGGCGATGTTCTTACTGCCCTGCACCTGATAGCGGCCCGATAGCGGGGTGCCGCCGGTGACCTTGACCAGGAAGTCAGGGGTCATGGCGGTCACCTGGCCCTGGAGCCGGCGGGGAGGAAGCCGCCGATCTGGTTGCGGGGGTAGAGGCTGGTGCCGGCACCGATCAGGGTTCCGGGGGCGAGCGTGGTCCCGGCGGGGAGGGCGACCTCATCGCCGATGACGGCTCCGAACTTGGTCTGCCCGGTGCCGATCCGGTGACCGCCGAGATTGATGGTGATCTCCTCTATGGCCGGTTCGGCGATCGGGCCACCGTCGCAACGCAGTCCGGTGGTGGAGCAGAACGCGCCGAGATTCACGCGGCGGCCGACCACCGAGTCCCCGATGAAGCACGCGTGCTTGGCGAGGATGTGTCCGGCCAGCAGGCTGCGGGTGATCTCCGCGTTGAAGCCGATGCGGCAACCGGGCCCGATCACCGTGTGCTCGCGAATCAGGGCACCGGCGGAGATCACGGAGCCGGTTCAGATCAGGACGGGGCCGGTGACCATGGCGCCCTTCTCGATGCGGGCGCCGGCCTGCACGATGACCTCACCCTCGACCAGGGCGCCCGGCGCGATGTGGCCGCCCTTGTCGGCGTCGAGGCCGGATGCGGCGGGGTCGTCCAGGTCCATGATCAGCAGCGGCTTGACGTCGAAGACGGTCGCGCAGCGGGCCAACAGGCTGGTGACGTAATCGCCCAGGCCGTCGGGGTCGAGGTAGTAGCCCGTGGTGAGCCGGATGTCCGTCGTATCGGCGGCGGCGGGGGGTGTGGTGACGTGTCGCACGGAAACCTCCCAGGTGAGGGGTGCGGGAAGTGCGCGAATTGGGGCTCCGACTTCGGGCGCCCGGCGCCGGTGGGCCGGGTTGGCGGGCCGGGCTCCGTAGCGGCCTACACGCCGTCGTCGGCGAAGCCGGTGTCGTCGGTGCTGAGCACGGGGGTGGCCGCGAGCCCCGCGGAGTCGGCGTACTCGCCGTGGGCGAGGACGCCGAGCATGGTCAGCCCGGCTGCGGTGCCGAATGCCCACAGCCACGACAAGGCCGCCTCCAGGGGCTCCGATAACCCGGGCTGGCTCACGACGCCACCACCCGGTCGTCCAGCATCTTCTGCCGCCGGTCAATGGCCTGTCCCAGCTGGATGCTCAGCAGTTCCACCCGGCTGGGGCCGACCCTCAGTACCGAGTGCGCGGTGGACCCGTCGCTGAGGACGACCTCCACCGGCAGCAGCATCTGCCCGGCGAGGTGGTCGTAGACCAGGTCTCGGTGGGCCGGGACGACGTGGGCGATGACCGGAGGGGTGCCTCCGGTCTCCCCGTCGGGGGAGGCGGCATGCGCCACCTCTCCGTCCACCGACGACGGCGGTGTGGTCTCGGGGGTACTGGGATTCGTAGCGGACTTCATGGTCGCCACCGAGGTCCTTTCGCATCCGGGCAGCACGAACAGGCCCTGAACTGGGCCGATTCGAGCCAATCGAGGTTGGTGCGGGTGACGTTCAGTGAACGACCGTCCGTAGTCCTAGGACAGAGCCCACGATGTAGTCCTGCGTAATCCCGCGTAACCCAGGTGGGGAGGATGACGGGTGCCGAAGAACCCGGCCGTCGCGGAACTGATCAGGCAGGCGTGCGAGGCACGGGGCTGGGGTCCGTCCGACCTCGCACGGGCCCTGGGCCTGGCGGAAAGCGGTGACCCGCGCCGTCTGCAGCGCCAGCACGCCCGCCGTTGGATCGAGGGAGAGCGGACGCCGGATCACTGGTGGCCTTACATCGCCCAGGTGTTGGGACTGGATCCCGAGGCGATCAACCTCTCGGAGCCCATGCCTGCGGCACTCCACGCAGATACCGTTGCATCAGTCCTGCACCTGGGAAGGAGCGACGTGGAACGTCGGGAGTTCATCCTCGCCTCCAGCGGATACGCCCTGTCCGCACTCGGCCTGCCCGACATGGACAGCATCACCCGCCGGACCAAGACCGCCCTTCCCGGAGCCGTCCGCGTCGGCCAGGGCGAGGTGGCCGCCGTACGCCACATGGTGAAGGCCCTCGGCGACTCCGCATCCGAACTCGGAGGCGGACACGCCCGCCACCTGGCCGTTCGCTACCTCACCCAGGACGTCGCCCCCTGGCTGGATGGCCGCTTCACCGACGCCACCGGCCGCGATCTCTTCGCCGCCACCTCCCAGCTCGTCCACCTGGCTGGCTGGATGGCCCAGGACGAAGGCGACACCCCCGAGCTCCGCGGACTCGCCCAGCGTTACTACGCGCACTCCTTCCGCCTGGCCGCCGAAGCCGGCGACCCGGAGCTGTCGGCGACCGCGCTCCGCGGCCTCGCGGTGCAGTGCGTCGACCTCGGCTACCGGGCCGAAGCCGTCCAGCTCGGCGAAGCCTGCGTGGAGTACGGCCGCCACCTCGACAACCCACGAGCCGTCGCCTACTACGAGGCCACCCTCGCCAACGCCGCCGCCCAGGACGACGACCGCCGCATGGCCACCAAGCACCTCGCCATGTCCGAGACCGCCATCGGCAAGCCGGCCGCCGCGGGCGGCGACTCCTGGGCCGCCCACTACTCCCCCGGCCGCTGGGCCCACGAATCCGGCATGATCCTCTCCCGCCTCGGCGACCTCGACGCCGCCGAGGAACACCTCCACCTCGCCCTCGACATCCACGGCCTCGACCGCCGCCGCACCCGCGCCATCGTCCTCGCCGACCTCGGGGGCGTCCGCCTCCGTCAAGGCGACGTGGACGGCGCCCTGGCCACCTGGCGCGACTTCCTCGACTGCGCGGACGGCATCCGCTCGGTGAAGGTCCAGGCCGCCCTCCAGGACATGCGCGTCCGCCTGCGGCGGTACAGCGGAGTCGCCGAAGCCCAGGAGCTCCGCGAGCATGCAGCTCGCCTTGCCGCCTGACTCCACCCTGCGTGCCCTGGCCCAGCTGGTCCGCGTGCCCCCACGCCGCACCTCCCCCTACGAGCAGGACGATCCCCCTCGGTGAATAGTTTGCGGAATAATTGACAGCAGATAGTTAAGTCCGTCAGGATCTCCCTGTGACCGAACCTCTCAGCGCAGTAGAGGCCGAGTTGGTCCTGTCGCCGCATCTCCAGAAAATCGGCGGCTGCATCGAACTCGGATGGCGACGTTGGCTCGGACTGCTGAAGCAGGACAGCGAACTCGGCATCATCATCAGCACTCGTTCACGAGCCAATCTCGTGTACGACTTCATCCGCTACGAAGCCGTCAATGCGTTCGACGGCTGCGAGGGCGTCAAGGTCGGGGACAGTCGCGGCTTCCTCCTCCTGACGTTCGAAGAGAAGATCGTCCTGCGGTTCAAGAAGTTCAGGGACCGCAAGTACCGGACCAGCGGCATACCCACGCAGCAGAGGCGTGAGTACGCCAACCAGGTGTTGCCGGGCATGGAAGCCCTTACCCACCTGGTCGCCGGCTACCTCCCCGACAAGGAGGGGCTCGGCCTGGAACGGATGGCCATCGCGTGCAGTCTCGACGACGATCGGCTCTGGGTTCTGGAGTTGGATCTCGGCCTCGGCGAGACTGGTATTGCGGCGCCTATCGCCCCGATGCCGGCGGTCCCCATGCGGGATACGATCGTGCGGCCCAAGCGGCGCGAAATCGCAGATCAGACCGGTACAGAAGAGAGGTAGCCACCCCATGAACCCGCGCCTACTGCAACTCGCGCGGGAGTCTCGTGGCTTGTCCCAGTCCAAGCTGGCTGGACTCGCAGGCATCTCGCAGGCAGCCCTGTCCAAGGCGGAGAACGGCGTCGGAACGCTGACTCCCGAACGTGTGCAAGCGGTGGCGGAAGCCCTCGGCTATCCCAGAGAGCTGCTCGACTGGCCGGACGAGCCAGTCGGGCTGGGTCCGTCTGGCTTCTACCATCGCAAGCAGTCCGGCCTCGGCAAGACCGCGCTCCAGCGCATCGAAGCCGAGGTCAACCTGCTCCTCATGCAGCTCCGCCGACTCGAGGCGAGCGTGGACATCGAGCCGATCTACCGGCTCCCCGTCCTCGACGCCGACGAGCACACCCCGGAACGGGCCGCAGCGAAGATCCGAGCGAGCTGGCACCTGCCCGACGGCCCCGTGCACGACGTGATCCGAACAGTCGAGAGGGCTGGCATCGTCGTAGTCCGACGCAACCTGGAGTCCCCCAAGATCTCCGGCCTCAGCGTGCGGCCACCCAACAGCCTGCCCTTGATCATCCTGAACGAAGGCATGCCGCCGGCGCGGGAGCGGTTCACCGTCTTCCACGAGCTGGGGCACCTTGTGATGCACCAGCTGCCGAGCGACAACGGCGAGCGGGAAGCGGACGTGTTCGCCTCCGAGCTGCTGATGCCAGGCCCCCTCATCGGCCCCCACCTTTCTGGCCTGACACTCCAGCGGGCAATCCAGCTGAAGCAGCACTGGAAGGCATCCATGGCCGCAGTGATCCAGGCCGCAAAGCGCCTGGATCGCATCGACGAGAGCCGGTACAAGAGTCTGCAGGTCCAGCTGTCACAGCACGGCTACCGCAGGAACGAGCCCGCCGAGCCCGACCGCGAGGAACCAAGCATCCTGACCAGCATCCTGGAAACACATCGGTCGGATCATGGGTACTCGGACAAGGAGCTAGCCACCGTGGTCGGACTCCAGCTCCGTGAGTTCCGGTCCGAGTACGGCGGCACGCTCAGTCTTCACGCCGTCTGATGCGCCCACCCGCAGTGCACCGAGGGGCCGCGACCGATCTTCCGATCCGGTCGCGGCCCCTCGACGTACGGACGTAGCTCCCCGCCCCTTCAGCCGACTGCTTGCGGGAGCAATCCCGGCGTCGGCGATCTACCAGCGATAGCTGGTCGCGGGCGATTCAGACGGCTCACGCCCCCTGCAGGGCTCCACCACGACGCGCGTGCCCCAACCGTGCCCTTAAGGAGGGTCAACAGGGGTCAGAAACGGTTCCCGGAGAGCCTCCGAGAGAGGCCCGCCAGGGCCTGTTTCCGCAGGTCAGGCACCTCGCGAGTACGTTCCGCGCAGTAGATTCCCAAGCTTATAGCGCGGGTTCGATTCCCGTCATCCGCTCCATAGCAAAGCCCCAGGTCAACGACCCGGGCTTTTGTGTTCCCTGGACCTCCGAGGGCCCACGTGCCATCGGAGGGCCCACGTGCCATCGCCCCAACCCAGACAGGCGCCCAGCCTCCTGCGTGCGGCAGTCCCGACCGGCGGCTTCAAGGTCAGATCCTCTTCCAGCCCCCACGAAGCGTTGAGCGTGATCGCCACACCTTCCGGAACGACGTACTCCCGGAGACAGCGCTGCCCGGGAGCCCTGACGTCCGAGGCAGCCACGGCGGTCGCACGGACTGCGCCTGCGCCCCGCAACCCATGCGAGTGATCGGAGCCGCACGGACTGTCTGGCTGCGGGAGAGCCGCTATCAAGGATGCATGACCGCACTCTTCCCTGAACCAGCTAGCCCCGCACCTTATGGCGACCTGGATGCCGCAGCTCGCATCAAGGTGGGTGACGCGCTGCTGGTTCAGTTTCCCAGTGATGCAGCTTGCCGTTCGAGCGCCTTCAAACGCGCAGCTGCCCGACACGGTCTACAGGCAGCCAGGGCAAGGGAGTACGTAGCTCTTGCGCAATGGTTCAGCCCGGACATGCGCGCGCGCATCTTCGCTGATGTCCAGGTCTCCTACTCCGTCTTGAGGGAAGCAGCCTGCGACTACTCAAGGTCTGGCACACCTGACCACCAACGCTGGGACACTCTTCGCTCGATGATCGAAACCGCGGCCAACCAAGGCCGGAAGCGCGTGACGGCGAGTGAGTACCGATCCGCAATCGGCTCCCGGCAGATCCCGAACCAAGCCAGTGCCATGCCGGCCGAGGCAGTGGTTCGACAGCTCGAGCGCCCTGATGTCTGGCAAGCCGTGGTCGACTACATCGTGGCAGACCCCGCCAGCCGCCGAGAAGTACTGTTGCGCCTCTCAGCGTAGTGCTCTCACCAAACCCTGATCCAGCATCAGTTGACGACGCCTACCCGAGGGACCCACCCTGGCGCAATCACCCGATCGCCGAGATCCCGAGCTCGTCGAGCAGGCCGCGGAGGCGCTGCTCAATCTGGTCGAGGGCGGGGCGGACGGCGGCAACACCTGGCCTGCGGGGTCGCCGAGGGTCGTCGGGCAGGCGCGCGCCGAGGAACTGGGGTGCGGGACGTTCGCCCCGCTGCTGACCACAGCAGGCACCCACCCCTCACACAGCGGCCTGATCGCGGCTCCGTCCCCTCCTCGTCCGTCCACCGCTTGCAGGAGCAATCCCGGGTGACAGCCGACTACCGACGACACGCATTGGCCTGGTCGCAGCTGCGCCCACCTGCCCGCAGCGCATCGCAGCCGGGCGGCCAAAGGCGTGTTCGCCGGGGACTTCCACCGAGGAGTACGGGCGAACCTCGCTCACCTGCTTGCTTTGGCGGACGGTCGTCTAGCGGCGGCTGGACTGATCGACCCCGGACCGTTAAGGAGCGCATTGCACAGCGTGGCGCTCGGCGCGAGATCGGTGTGGCCTCCCCTGCTGGCCGCGCTGGTTGCCGAGATGTGGATGGCGGCGATCGATGTGGAGAACCCGGTGGATTGGGTGCCGGTCGCGGAGGTGGCACGGTGAACGAGGACGTGGTGGCGCTGGTGCTGCCGTACGCCTGCGTGGTGGTCGACTACCGGACTGGGCGGACCCAGCTGCGTCCCGTACCGCCCGAGGGGGATCATTTTCCCAAGGGCGCCATGGTGGTGGAGCATCTGACCGAGGCCCCGTCGTGGGGAACCATCGAGTCCGCAGCGGCCCTCACGCGCCCGGCAAGGGCTCCGTGGACATGGAGGCTCGCTGCCCTGCCCGTGCTCCTTGCAACAGCCGCTGCGGGCGCCGTGGGACGGCACGGCGGAAGGTTCCGCCGTCTCGTACGCCTGGGGTGCATCGGCCGCGCATTGCCCCTGGCCAGCCCGGAGCAGGCACAGGCAGCTGTACGGGCGGTTCGGTGGGCTTCGCGAATCGTGCCCGCCCGGTGGGCCTGTCTGGAACAGTCGTCCGCTGCGGCTTTGTTGCTGGCCCTGGCCGGGGTGAGGGGCGAGTGGCGCCACGGGATCGCGGGTGACCCGGTGCGCCTGCACGCATGGATCGTTGACTGGCAGGGGCGGCCCGTGGAGGAGCCGCCGGATACCGCGCTGTACGCGGTGACGTACACGCCGGACGGACCTGGCCCCGCTCGAAGGGGGCCACACAGGAGGACGACATGAGCGACACGACCGAACCGCTGATCCTCTTGCGCGGGCAGCGCCTCGCGCTCGGTCAGCCCCGCCGGGAGATGCTCCCCCACTACCACCGGTGGGAGAACGACCCGGGGACGATCCTCGGGTACGGCAACCAGTTCCCTCAGGCGTGGGAGGTGCGGGAGAAGGGCTGGGACGGACAGCGCGGGAACCGCAACTACCAGCAGTTCGAGATCCTGGACGGCTCCGAACCCGTCGGAATGACCGTTCTCATCGTCAACACGTTTGTCCACAACGCCGAGTTCGTGATCGTCATCGCCCCCGAGCACCGGGGCAAGGGCTACGCGACCGAGGCGACCCGCCTGACCCTGGACTGGGCTTTCCACCTCGGTGCACTGCGCACGGTGTGGCTCAAGGTCCTGGAGCCCAACGCCGCCGGGGTGACGGCGTACGAGAAGGCCGGTTTCAAGCAGTCCGGGCGCCTGCGGCAGTCGGGCTTCTGGCTCGGCAAGCCGGTCGATGAGCTGCTGATGGATGCGCTCCCCGAGGACTTCGAGGGACCGTCCGCCGTGAAGTAGCGCTTCTCTGATCGGCCGCCGGGAGCGGTGATGACCTGCGTGAATGCGCCCCGGAGGTGTGCGGTAGCCGTGCAGCTAGCGCGCAATAGGATGGGGTAACAGCAGGTCATCATTGACAACTCAAGATCACCAGAGATCCCCAGTCCCCGCAGGTCAGAGCGACATTAGCGCCTCTGACCAGGGACGACGAAACCGGTGGGTTTGATCTTCCTCGCTTCTAGCGCGGGTTCGATTCCCGTCATCCGCTCAGATACGAGGGCCCAGGCCAGCGACCGGGGCCTTAGTCGTTGGATAGACCGGTTCAGCAGTCCCTCACCACTTGGCCCTGCCAGGCCCTTCTCCGAAGGCCGACCGGCCCGGCGCCGTCGCGTCCTTCAGCGCGGCCCCGGGCCGCGTCCGGAGGGTGTGCCCCGGCGCGCCGGAGGGCGTACAGAGATCTGGATTCGCGGATCGTCGATGTCGACCGCAATCTCGAACCCCGAGGTCGAACTAAAGGTAGCGACGTTTTCGGACAGCAGAATCCGGTCGAATGGATTGGATTCCATAAAGAACATTGCCCAAACCAGAGCACGGTCAACAGTCAAACGCGCAACGAACCCCTCCGAACCGTACGAACCCTCGCCACCCCACAGCAGCCCCCTCTCACCCAGGTCTACAGCGGCAAGCCCATCGACCGAAGACACCCAAGACGGATCGCTTTCCAGCATCTCATCGAGATCAAAGGGGGAGAGTGCCGTGAAACCCATCGGTGCGGCTCGATCGAGGGCGACATCGTAAGAGCGCCCGTCGGCGTAGTGGAGTGCATCCTTGATGGGAAGCTCAAAGCCTTCCCACAGGCTCTCGATCGTGGTCATCTATTCTTACACTTCCCGTTGCACACGTGCTCCGGCCTCTCCATTCCCAAACCTATAGCGCGGGTTCGATTCCCATCATGTGTTCCATGACAAAGCCCCAGTTCAGCGACCTGGGGCTTGTTTGTTGTCTAGACCTATCCCGGCACGTGCGCCATTCGCACCGCCGTAACTCCTCTGACGCGACCCCAGGTTGTTGCCGTGCCCCTTGTGAGGATCACCTCGCCCGAGCGGACCGACCGGATGGGCGTGGGTCAGCACGTACCGAAGACTCAGTAAGTTGCCTCGCACCCGAGGCTTCCGGCGCTGATGGCGCCCCGCAGGACGTGGCTGATCTCTTCGGGCTTGAGGTCGATGCCGTCGAGCCCTGCCACGGTCAGCGGGATCTGCTCCAGCGCGTACTCGCCTCGGCCCTCGGCGCTGAACTCGGGACCGGTCCGGTCCTCGAAGGACCAGCTCGCGATGCGGGCGAGATAGAAGAGCTGGCGCTCGTCGCCGGACTCCATGGTGTGGAGGAGCCGGACGATGTCGGCCTTCCCGGCGATCTCCTCGTGGATCTCGCGGTGGAGGGCGGCCTCCCGGGACTCGTCGCCGGGCTCGACGCCGCCGCCCGGGAGGACCCAGTACTCGGGGACGTCGGGCCTGGTCCGGCGGATGACCAGCATCGTGTCGTCGGCGGTGACCAGGACGGCGCGGACTCGTTCCTTCATGTCGGCCTTTCTCCTTGCTTGTTGGCGTCTCAGTGAAGCAGCCGGCCGCCGTCGACGTGGACGGATTACCCCGTGATGAACGAGGCGGAGGGGCCGGCGAGGGACACACTGGCGCTCGCCCTGCTCCTCCGGGCGCGCTCGGTTCCGGGCGGGGACGGTGTTCACGCAGATCCCGTACGGCCCGGGCTCTGGAATCCGTCCCGCCCGGCCGCCGGAAAACGCGTGATCGCCGTCCGGCCGCGCACCGCCCGGACGGATATGCCTCGCCCCCCGCTGGTCAGGCGTGCTCGTCCGACGGCTGGTGAGCCGGCTGGACCGACCAGCTCGGCGGATCGTCGTTGCGCGCGTCCTCGTCGCGCTCCGCGTCGGCGGCCGTCGCATGCACCTTCCCCGAAGCGTGGTGGACCGGCGCGTATACGGCGTAGAGCTGCAGGGTCTCGTCACCGATGTTGGTGACGTTGTGCCAAGTGCCGGCGGGCACGAAGATCGCCCAGCCGTCTTCTACCTCCCGGTCGAAGTCGAGTCGATCCTTGGTCGGGCCCATCTGGACACGTCCCCGGCCTGCGTCGAGTCGTAGGAACTGGTCGGTCTCCGGGTGCGCCTCCAAGCCGATGTCCTCACCCACCGGGATGGACATGAGGGTCAGCTGAAGGTGTTTCCCGGACCAGGCCACCGCGCGGTAGCTCGTGTTCTCGAGCGTCGCCTCCTCAAGGTCGAAGCTCTGAGGTTCCGGCCCGATGTCCTTGATGGTCATGCTTGTCTCCCGGTCGGCTGAGGCGGTACAGGTCGCGGTCTCGCTCCGGCCCTCCTACCCCGTCCACGCACACCAGCACAGCCCACTGGGCATCGTTTAGCGACAATGGCGGCATCTTCGGACCGGGAGGCCCTCCACCGACCCAACGCCACCCCTCGGACCAGGGTCACTGGTGGGGCTCGGTCGCATGCCGCGGGAGACGACGCGCTCGGGGCGGGCGCGCGGTTGCCGCCGTACCGCCGTGGCGCGCTGAGTCCCGGGGGCGTCAGGCGCCGGTCTGGCCGGCCGTCATGGGGGCGTGTCCCCTGCGCGCCCTTCGGGGCGGTGAACAGCAGTGGTTCAGCGGACAGAGGGACAGTCCGCACCGACCGCCGCGCAGCGTGCCTCGAAGTCCGGGGGTAACCAGCCGCCGGAGAGCAGCCTCGGGTGGGCGGGGAACGCGACGTGCGCGGCGAGGGCGAACATGAGCGATGCCCACATGGAATGGAGCTGCACGGTGCAGTAGCCGCCGCCGTTCGCGTCCTGGAACGAGCACCTGAAGACATCGGGACCGACCAGGTCCACCGACTGGAGTCCCGACCAGTTCAAGTCCAGTGGCCTGGCCGTCTGGCCGAAGTACGCCCGCCGGTTGGTGACGGTGAGCTCGCCGGGGCCATCTGCCACCCAGCGGGGTTGTGCATCCGCAGCGGCCCTGTTCCTGCGGGCGGCGTTGCCGAGTGCCGATCCGACCATGCTGCCGACGACGAACGCCGGTCCGCCGAAGGCGACCACGCTGTTGTGCCGATACGTGCCGTTGCCCACCGCACGCCACGTCGAGCGGGAAGCCGGCCCCACGGCAAGCGGCAGTTCCCCCGGCACGAGCCGGGCCGTGGAGGGCACGGGGCGCCGCCCGGAGAGCCGGCCGTGCATCAAGTCGTGCACTACGCGGACCGTGTAGAGAAGATGATCGTCGAACGTGGTCCACGCGGGCGGGGCCGGCGGTCGCACTTCGGTGATCGGCTTGACCGCGTACGGGTTGTAGTCCATCTCTCGCGCACCCCCAGTCGTCCGGATCGGTGATCCCCATCGTAGGGATCACCCGCCGTGCCCACCGCCGGATTTGTTCTTCGCCCCGCCGGCCACCGTCAGCGCTGCAGCGCGGACACCGACCTTCAGTGCGGCGGTCATGGGTCAGCGGTACGCAGGGGCGCCGGCCAGCCGGGCCGTCACCGCGGCCGGCCACAGCAGGCCGAGGCCCTCGCCCGCGGTGAAGGCCAAGGCGGAGGCGGCCGAGGCCGAAGGCTTCGTGCGGCGGCGCGGCGTGTGGACGCGTTCCGGGCGGTCCCTCCACAGCCGTCCGCTCACAGCAGGGCCGTCAGGTTCTCCACGCTGCGGCTGCCCTCACGACGTACGCCCAGGGGGATCAGGGCGGCGCGGGACGGCAGCCGCACGCCTCCGGTGAACGCCACGCGCGTGCCCCGGCCTTCGGGGGTCGCGGCCACCCCGATCAGCAGGAACCGGCTCTGCAGCCAGCACCAGCCCGGCCGCTGCACGCCGCGCAGCCGGGCCCGCATTCCGTATCTGCTGCGGGCCAGCGCCTCGACCCGTTCGCCCTGTCGTCGCACGACGCGCAGCCGCTCCATGTCGGTGACGACCTGCCCGAACCCGCCCTCCAGGTCCCCCAGGACGCTCCAGACCTGCTCGAAGGGTGCGTCGAGGTGCGCCTCGGTCACATGGGCGCCCCGGATGCCGGCGGCCAGGGCGCGCAGGCGGCGTACGGGGTCGAAGTCGGTGGTGGGCCAGAGCTCGTTCATGACGTCCACGCCTTCCGGAAGGTGTCGCGGGCCCGGTGCAGCCGGGACTTCACCGTGCCCGTGCGCACGCCGAGCAGGGTTGCCGCCGTGCGCTCGTCCAGGCCCTCCACGTCACGCAGCATCAACACCGCGCGGTGTTCGGGGGAGAGCCGGTCCAGTACGTCCCTGATGTCGGCGGAGAGCTGGGGGTCTCCGCGGGCCGGGAGCTCGCTGACATCGCCCGGGACGGTGCGGGCGGCGCGGCGGGCGGTGCGGACCGCCTCGCGCACCGCGATGGCACGGGTCCAGCCGTGCAGGGCGGCCGGATCCCTCAGGCTGCGCAGCGACTTGAAGACCGCCACCAGTGCTTCCTGCGCCGCGTCCGCCCCGTGGTCCAGCGCGATGGCCGCGCAGACGCGGCCGACGTAGGGGGTGAGGACGTCGAGGAGTTCGGCCATGGCGAGGGTGTCGCCGCGCTGGGCGGCTCGCACGAGCCGGACCGTTCGGTCCTCGTCCATACGCTCACCGCGCTCACCGCGCTCACCGCCATCACCGGGCACGCGCCTCGTCCTTCCCACGCGCCACGCACAGTGCGGCGACGGCCAGGACGGCGCACAGCGGTGTGTAGACCGTGAGGTTGAGCCAGTGGAAGGGGGTGCCGGTCTCCTTCGCGAACACCCAGTAGATCCCCGCGAGGGCGCGTGACGAGAGGCCCGCGGCCACGGCCAGGGTGCCGAGACGGAGGAGCCGGTGGCGGGGGCGGCGGGAGTGGGCGAGGACGACGGCGGCGGCGGTGAGGAGCAGGGCGACGAGCGGGACCAGGACCGGCGGTGTGAACGGCACCTCCGTACCGAGAACCGCTTGGGACAGGCTCCCGTCGTCGGCCGCGGGCCAGGTGGCGCCCGTCGTCCAGTACAGGTGGAGCAGGGCGTCCACGACGAGCACCGAGGCGACGAGGGCGGCAGCGCGGGTGGGAGCGGGGGTCTCGGGCCGGTACGGCATGGGTCCTCCTACGGCGACTTCGGGAATCCGTCACCCTCCAGAGGAGCCGTCCCAGCGAAACGTTCCGTCGGGGTGCGCGAATTCTTCGGACGGCGCGAGCCGCAACGTCCGCCCCTCCTCCCCTTGCGTTACGCGCCCGCCGAACCCCCCGGGGCGGCCTTGAAGATCCGGTCCAGGTGGTGACGGAGAACCGCGATCGCGGACTCCGGACCCCGCTGGCCCACCAGGATGCTGGTCCCCATGGTCGCCGCCATCGCGAGCAGGCTGACCGCCTCCGTGCGCGCGTCGGCGCCCGGGTCGGCCAGTCCTGCCTTCTGCGCCTGTTCGAGGAGTCCGGTCAGGGAGTTCTCGGCGGCGTCGGGGTTGTCGATGAAGGGCTGGGCGGCCAGGGCCTCGTCGGTCACGGACAGGATCGCGTAGGAGCTGTACAGCAGGTGGAACGTACGGCTCTCCTCGTCCGTCGGCAGCGAGGCCAGCAGCAGCGCCTCCACCGTGGCGCGCGGGCCGGGGTCCGGGCCGGCGGCGGCCAGGCGCGCGCCCACCCTCGCCGTGAAGCGGTCGGTCAGGTGCCGGAGGCCGTAGAAGAGCAGTTTCTCCTTGGTCTCGAAGTAGTACTGCACGAGCCGGAGCGAAACCCCGGCTTCCGCGGCCACGTCCCGCATGCCGACCGCATGCAGTCCACGCCGCCCCGCGACCTGGATGAGCGCCTCGGCGATCTGGGCGCGCCGCTCCTCGTGATCCACACGCTTCGGCATGTTCCGGTGTCTCCGCCTGTCGATGGTGGGTTCGCGCTCCGCTGTCCGAACCACCTTCATGGTACCGATGTACCACATTGATGATACGGTCGTACCACGAAGAACGGATCTTCCCAGGAGGTGCCGCCGTGCCCGAGAACACCGCCCGCGTACGCCGCGATGTCGGCCGCTACGTCAACGACACCCTGCGCGACCGCTACTTCGCCGCCGAGGACGTGCTCCGCGCGATGGGGGCGCCCGCCCGATCCGAGACGGACGTGGAGACGAGCTTCGGCACCACCCACGTCTACCGGTACGGGCCCGCGGATCCCGCCGCCGCGTCCCGGACCCCGATCGTCCTGATCCACGGCGCCGGCTACAGCTCGGCGATGTGGTTCCCCAACACCCCCGGGCTCAGCCTCGACCGGCCCGTCTACGCCCTCGACACCCCCGGTGACGCGAACCGCAGCGTCCACCGCGAGCCCATGTGGCAGCCCGAGCGCGCCGCGCAGTGGATGGACGAGGCGCTCGACGCGCTGGGCCTGGACCGGGTGCACCTCGTCGGCTCCTCCTACGGCGGCTGGCTCGTCCTCAACCAGGCCCACCTGCGGCCCGGACGGCTCGCCTCGGTCACCGCCCTCGACCCCGGCGGCCTGGAGAAGGTCGGCCTGCGCTTCTTCGTCTGGATCTTCATCAGCCTGTTCGCCACCTTTGCCCCGAAGGCGCTGCGCCCCCGGCTCGCGAAGTGGCTGGACCAGCCGGTCCTCGCCATCCCCGAGATGCGCAAGTGGATCCAGCTCGGCGCCCGTGCGTACCGGATCCGCCGCCCCGCGCCGCTGCCGCTGACGGAGGACGCGCTGCGGTCCATCCGGACCCCGCTCTACCTGATCATGGGCAAGCACAGCCTGCTCGTGCACCCCAAGCGCCAGCTGGAACGCGTACCGCGCCTCGTCCGCGGAGCCCGCGCCGAGATCATCACGGCGAGCGGACACGGCCCGCAGATCGACCACCCCGACGTGATCAACGCCCGGATGCTGTCCTTCATGGAGGACGCCGACTCCCTCGACCCGGCGGCAGTGGACGCGTAGGCCCACGGCAGGCACGTCCCGCCCCGCTCCGGCGGCCGCCCCCGGAGGGGGCCGGGCGGGCGCTGCGCCGTCCGGATTCCGTCAAGCCCCGCGGAACCGGCCGGCGCCGCGCCGTCGGGGGGGGGTGACGGCCCAGGAGTGCCCCGGGCCTAGTGGAGTGCGTCCTCGACGGGGAGTCGGACGCCTGACCACAGGCGTTGGGTCGCGGTCATCGGGGCGCCGGAGGAAGGGCGCGCTCCAGGGCGTCGAACGCGCCGTTCACCCGCGACCGGTGGTCGTCGGCCACGTCCGCCGCGCGCTCGCCCGCGAGCAGGCGGCGGGCCGTGGCGACGTAGACGGCCCGGTACGCGGCGATGGCCAGTGCCGCCGCGAGGCGGGGGCCGGGGCCGTCACCGCCGGGGGCGGTCTCGGCGATCGCGTCCCCCAGCGCCTGTTCCACCTCCTCGACGCCTTCGCGCGCCCGCGCCCGCAGGGCGGGTGAGTCCAGCACGACGCGCCAGAAGTACGGGAAGTCGTCGCTCACCGCCGCCAGCGGATGGCGCTGGTCCAGGAGCCGGAGCAGCAGAGCGCGCAGTGCGGCGAGCGGGGTCTCGCCGGCCGGGCGGTTCCGTACCGCGGCGGTGAGGAGCTCGACGGCTTCGGGGATGCGGTCCAGGAAGAGGTCTTCCTTGCGGGGGAAGTGGTTGAAGACCGTCATCGTGGAGACCTGGGCGGCCCTGGCCACCTCCGCCACGGTCACCTGGTCGAAGCCGCGCGCCGCGAAGAGCATCGTCGCCTCGTCCGAGATCCGCTGCCGGGTCTCGCGCTTCTTGCGCTCGCGCAAGGTCAACGCCCCGTCGGCCGCGCGCTTTCCGGAGCCGTGCTTCTCGGTTTCCTCGGTCACAGACAACACTATAGCGACTCTAAAGTTTTAGTGACTACAGTGAAAGCCATGAACACGGACTTCGACGTAGTGGTGGCCGGAGGCGGCCCCGTAGGACTGATGCTCGCCTGCGAGCTCCGGCTCGGTGGCGCACGCGTGGTGGTGGTCGAGCGGCGGACCGAAGTGGACCCGACCATCAAGGCGGGGTCGGTCAACACCGCGACCGCCGAGGCCTTCTACCGGCGCGGCATGCTGCCCGCGCTGGCCGAGGTCCAGCAGCGCTCCGCCGAGCGGTTCCAGGCGTTCGCACGCGCACGGCGACAGCAGACCGGCCGGGCGGACGCACCGCCCCCTCGCCCGCCGGCCCGGTTCTCGGGACACTTCGCCGGGATCATGCTGAACGGGGAGCTGCTGGACGCGGCCGACCCCGACTTCGTGAACGCCGGTCCCGCTCGGGACGTCAGCCTCGTACCGCAGCAGGAAATCGAGCGGATACTCGCCGAGCGGGCCCGCCGGCTCGGCGTCGAGGTGCGCAGCGGCACCGAGTTGACGGGGTTCGACGCCGACGAGGGCGGAACCGAGGTCCGCGTGGTCCGGGCCGCGGACGGCTCGGCCGAAGCCGTGCGCGCGGCCTGGCTCGTCGGCTGCGACGGCGGCCGAAGCGCGGTCCGCAAGCTCGCCGGGTTCGCCTTTCCCGGTACGGATCCGCAGATCACCGGCCGTCAGGCGCTCGTCGAGATGACCGGCTCCGAGGCGCTGGGGACCGGCTGGAACCACACGGACACCGGGGTGTACGTACACGGGCCGATGCCAGGCCGCATCCTCACGGTCGAGTTCGACGGCCCGCCGGCCGACCGGGAAACGGCGGTCACCGCAGAGGAGTTGCAGAGGAGTCTGCGCCGCGTCTCCGGCACCGACGTCACGATCACCGGGGTGCACACCGCCACCCGCTTCACCGACAACGCGCGCCAGGCGGCCGACTACCGCGCCGGCCGGGTCCTCCTGGCAGGGGACGCCGCGCACGTCCACTCGCCGTTCGGCGGCCAGGGACTGAACCTCGGGATCGGGGACGCGATGAACCTCGGCTGGAAGCTCGCCGCGGTCGTACGCGGGCACGCGCCGGAGGGGCTGCTGGACTCGTACACGGCCGAACGGCACCCGGTCGGGGCGTGGGTACTCGACTGGACCCGGGCGCAGATCGCCCTGATGCGGCCCGAACCGCAGGCCCGCGCGCTGCGCGGTGTCGTCGCCGACCTGACCGGGTCCGCCGCCGGCACCACGTACTTCGCCAAGAAGACCGCCGGCGTCTCGCACCGGTACGACCTTCCCGGCCTTCCCGGCAGCCATCCGCTGGTCGGCCGCAGCGCCCCGGATCTCGAACTCACCGACGGGACGCACCTCGCGGACCTGCTCCACGACGGCCGGGCACTGCTGCTCGACCTCGCCGACGACGCGGAACTCAGGGCGCACGCGGCGGGGTACGGCGAGCGCGTGCGCGTCGTCACCGCCGCCCGCCCGGGCAACGGAACGGGGCATAACGGACTGCTCGTGCGCCCGGACGGAATCGTCGCGTGGGCGGCCGGCGCCGGGGGCGCCGGGGCCACGCCGGACGCCGTAGCCTCCCAGGACGCTCCGGACGGCGCGGCCACGCCGGGCACAGGAGACGCGGCGGACACCGCGGACACGGTGGCCGGACTCGCCGACGCCCTGTCGCGGTGGTTCGGAGCTCCGGACCGTGCGGCCCGGATCGGCGGTACCACCGCGGCGCGTTGAGAACGGGCGGCATTCCGGACACACCACATCCAGCGCGGCAAGAAGGACAGTACGGAATAGAAAGCCCCATAAGACCCCTTGAATTTCGCGGCGCTTTAGTGCAGAAGTAAACAAGTTGATCTTGTGTTAACTTCACTTTCCGGCGCCAAGGTTGCGACCAACACCGCAACCACGTGCCCATTATTTTTCTGGGGGAACTGTGAAGACCAAAACCTCTGTCATCGTGGCCGTGGGGGCCCTTGCCGTGCTCGGCAGCTCGCCCGCCATGGCAATCGACCTCAGCTCGTCGAAGGACGGGCAGGTGCACGCGTACTCCTACGGGACCAACACGCGCGTCGCGGTCAAGGACACGAAGCAGGACGGTCACCCCGTCTATGTGAACTACAAGCGGGAAACCAGCGGCGAGCAGTACGCACTCTGGAACAAGAGCGGCTCGGGAACCACCATGACCAGTGGTGCGGGAGGCGCGATCTACGTGATCCAGGCCTGCGTGTCGATCGATGGCTGGCCCGACAAGTGCGACGTGAAGCGCGAAGGCTGAAGTGGAAGGAAAAGCGGGGATGGGAAAGATGAAGAAGTCCGGGATGATCGCGCTCGGCCTGGGTGCCGCGGCTGTGATCTGCAGCTCTCCGGCCATGGCGATTGACCTGAGCTCCACCAAGGACAATGCCGTCCGCGGCTACTCCTACGGCACGAACACCCGTGCCGCGGTGACGGACCTCAAGCAGGACGGCATGACGGTATACGTCCGCTATTCGCGCAAGAACAGCGACGGATACCCCTACACGCTGCACAACAAGGGTGGTTCCGGTACGACCGCCACCAGTGGTGCCGGAAACACGGTGTGGATGGTGCAGGGCTGCATCTCCGTGGGCTGGGCGCCGGACAAGTGTGACGTGGAGCGCACGAGCTAAGCAGAAGTCTTTGTGTGGGGCCGCCGATACCGGCGGCCCCACACCTTTTTCCGGATGGTAGAGAATGCAAAACGCTTCACCGCGTACGTCGGCCCCGAAGACACCTGCACTGGAGTTCAGCGGGCTTCGGCACCGGATCGGCGACAGGACATTGTTCGACGGAATCGACCTGCGCCTCCACGAAGGGAATTCCGTCGCCGTCATGGGACCTTCGGGCAGCGGAAAGAGCACCTTGCTTTCCTGCGCCCTGGGACTCGTGAAGCCGGAGGGTGTCGTGCGGGTCGCGGACTCGGACCTCGGCCGGATGAGCCGGAGGGAGCAGACGCGCCACCGCAGCCGCCACATCGGCGTCGTCTTCCAGTTCGGTGAGCTGCTTCCCGAGCTGACGCCGGTGGAGAACGTGGCCCTCGCCGGGCTGCTGGCGGGCGCCGACCGGAAGAAGACCTACAAGACCGCCTCGGAACTGCTGGGCAGTCTCGGAGTACCGCGCCACGACCGGCCGACCGGCACCCTGTCGGGAGGCGAACGGCAGCGAACGGCCGTCGCGCGCGCCCTGGTCAACCAGCCGTCGCTGCTGCTCGCCGACGAGCCGACGGGCGCACTCGACGACGCGAACCGCACCGCGGTGGCCGAGCTGCTCTTCGACGTGCCCCGGCGCTGGCCGTGCGCCCTCCTCGTCGTGACGCACGACGCGCAGGTCGCCGCGCTCGCCGACGACACCGTGCACCTCGTGGACGGCAAGCTCGTCCCGCAGGAGGCCCGATGAGCACCGGAGCACCCCTGTGGCGGCAGTTGCTCCGCATCGGCATGGTCACGGGCCGCGCGGCCTCCACGGGCAGGATCCGGGCCGTCGCGCTCGTCTGCGCCACCTTCGCCGCCAGCCTCGTCCTCGTCACGATGACGTTGATACACGCGGCCTACGAGGGGCGTGACCTGCGCGACGCCGCCCGGTCCCCCGTCCAGGTCGCGGAGAACAGCGGTGAGCGGGCCCGCCTGCTGTACAAGCCCGCGTTCGACGTCGTCGACAACGTGCAGTACCAGGTCGTCTACATCACGCCCCTCACACCGGACGCCCCCGTCCCGCCGGGGCTGTCCGCCTGGCCCGGACCCGGCCAGGCCGTCCTCTCCCCCGCCCTGCTCGCCGCAGGACGCGGTGAAGGCATCGACACCCGCTTCGGCAGCCTCGCCGGCACCATCGACCCGCGCCGACTGGCCAGCCCCGGCGAGTGGTTCGCCTATGTGCGGCCCTTCGAGAGCACGGACACGTCCAGGATGTGGCCGGCCACCGGATTCGGCACGCCGAAGCCGCTCGGCATCGGCGAGGTGATGTTCTCCAAGCCCGCCTACTTCCTCTTCGCCCTCACCGCGTTCATGGGCGCCCTGCCGGTCTCCGCACTGATCGCCGCGGCCGCCCGCGCCGGTTCGGACGCCCGGGACCAGCGCACGGCCCTCCTCGAAGCCCTCGGAGGAGGCCGCCGCGTGCGGGCCGTCGTCAACGCCGGTGAAGCGCTGCTCGCCGTCGGGGCCGGCGCCGCACTCGGGTTCGCCGCCTCCTGCTGGATCCTGGTGGGCGACACCCGCGTTCCCCTCACCGGCTACACGGTCTCCGAAGCGGACACCCACCAGTGGGCGTGGGCCCTGCTCACCGCCCCCCTGCTGGCCGCGTTCCTCGTCCTGGCCTGCGTACTGCTGCTGCACCCGCGGCAGGACCGGCGCGACGGGGTCAGGCCGCGTCTGTTCCGGACCCGCCTGCCGCGCTGGTGGCCCTACCTCTGCCCCTTCATGCTGTTCGTGGCGGTGCAGGGGCCGGGGCTGACCAGCAGCTCGGGCACCAGGCTCCTCGTGTACGTGATCGGCGTCGGCGGCACCATCCTCACGCTGCCGTCGCTGATCGGGCTCGGCGCCGTGGCCGCGGGCAACGGCCTCGCGTCGCTCAGCCACCGGCGCGGCTGGCCGGGCGGCCTGCTGGCCGGCCGGTGGGCGGCCGCATGGCCCGGCGCCACCGTCCGCCTCACGGCGGGGGTCGTCATCGCGTTCGTCCTCGTGGGACAGACCCAGCTCTGGGCCACGCTCAACACCGGACCCGCCGTCCAGGCGCAGCACACCGTACAGAGGGTGGGCAGCAGCGCGGTACTGGTCTCACTGAACCAGGACAAGCCGGTACCCCGGGCCTTCCTGGAGGAGCTGCCGGACGGGGTCGAAATGCTCCGACTCAGCGTGGACCAGGCCAAGTCCACCGCCGAGCTCAACGGTCCGTGTACGGCGCTCAAGCGCCTCGCCCTCCCGTGCTCCGCGCAGCCCACGGAGATCGGGCGCACCCACCCCGACGCACGGGTCCTGGCACTCGCCACCTGGGACACGCCGGGCCAGGGCATCTACGCCAGGGAGTCCGCGGAGCCGCAGGGCCCCACCCTCGTTCTGGTCGGCGACAAGGGCCGCGACCTGTCGCTGCCCGCGGTCAAGGCCGCGGCGAACCGGCACCTCGGCATGACCGTGCCCGTGGAGACCATCGCCGGTTCCTGGCTGACCTCGGCGAACATGGACGACCTCAACGGGCGCTGGGTCATGCTGTACGGGACCTTCGCCGTCGTCGTCATCATCATCTCGATCATGGTGACGAACCTCGCCGAGTTCCTCCGGTTCGCCCGTCAGGTGAACGCCGTCAGCGTTCTCGCCGGGAACAGGGTCATCTACCTCAGCACCGCGTTCTTCACGCTGCTCGTGCCGCTCGCCTCAGCCGCGCTGATCGGCCTGTTCATGCACTACTGGCTCGCCACCCCCGTCCAGGCCGTCGCCTACACCAGCGAGCACACCGGAACGGGGGGCATGCTCCAGAGCGCCCTGGCCGGAGCCGGTGTCATGGCCGTCACCGTCTGGCTCTGGGGAGCCTGGGGCGCCGCACGGCTGGCACGGTCCTGGCGCCCGTCGGCGGACTGACACACGCCCCGCACGCCGCGGCTCCTTACCCGATGGGGGGGAGCCGCGTGCGCGTACGGGACGGGGCCGGCCGCACATTCCCTGCGAGAAAGGTGTTATCGCCGCCCGGCGCACGGGTCTCCTTCAGTGTCAGGCCAGGTGGGCCGTCACCTTCGAGGAGATGCGATGCGCTATCACGACGATGAGTTCACGTACGGCACGGACGCGGACGCCGGTACGGACACCCGCTCGGACGGTGTCGGTGCCGCACCGGCCCGGCGGGGCCGGGCGCGCGGCGCGCACGGCGCGGCGGGCGGCCACCGCAAGAGCCGTCGCCGGACTCCTCTGATGGCGGCGGCCGCCGTGGTGCTGCTGGCCGGGGCCGGCAGTGCCTACGCCCTCATATCCGGCGGGGCCCCGGAGCGCACCGCCGCGACGGGCTCGCCTTCCGCACTCGCCGGCCGGCCGGACGCGGCGGACGGCCTGTCGGCCGCCACGGCGTCCACGACCGCCGCCGGCGGTCCGGCGGCCGGGGCGACGGCGGGCCCGGGCGCCACCGCGTCGGCCCCGGCATCCGCGCCGGCGTCCGCACCCGTGTCCGCGCCGCCCGCGCAGACGAAGGACGCGGGGCAGCGCTCCGGAGCGGCAGCCACGGAGGGCGCCACCAAGCCCACCGCACCCCCGACCCGCACTGCTCCGGGAAGCGGTCCGACGGGACCGGACCCCAAGGTGCCCGGCGCTCGCACCACGACCCAGGACGTCGCGACGGCCCAGGCGCTGTCCCTGCAGCTGCTCAACGGCGAACGGGCCGCCGTCGGCCGGCCCCCGCTGACGCTCCGGCAGGACCTCGGCGACTTCGCCCGCAAGTGGGCCGAGCACATGAGGAACAACGGCTTCGCCCACTCCTCGTCAGCGGACCGCGCCTACCTGAAGACGGGCTCGCGCACCTGGACCGGCGAGAACATCGTCTGGTTCAGCGACGCCTCGATGACCGCACAGGAAGCCGCCGAGAAGTTCCAGTCGATGTGGCGCCACAGCTCCGGGCACTACAAGGCCCAGGTCAACCCGGACTTCACCGAGGTCGGCGTGGGCCTCTACCACGACTCCTCGGGCTGGTGGGGCGTGCACAACTTCTCCGACGGCAAGTGACGGGGCTCCCCGCGCACCGTTCGTGGACGGGGATCCGGGCGGCGGTGGCCTATCGGATCACCCCGGCCGCCCGGGCGGCCACGAGCCAGTCCGGGAACTCCTTCATGAGGCGGTCGTAGAGGTCCGCGTCCGAGCGCGCGGACGGCTGCCGGCCCGCCGCGAAGTAGCCGGCGTTGTCGACCGTCCGCCGGTCGAGGGTGTCCAGACTGCGCAGGAAGCGGAGGTTCTGGGACCCGAATCCGACGAACTGCCAGAAGATCGGCAACACGCTGGCGCTGCGCAGCAGTTCTCTGGTCGCCTTGCGGTCGAACGGCTCTCCGTCGGTCTGGAAGACCACGAACGCCGGATCACGGGCGCCGGTGGCCTGGTAGTGGTCGATGACGGCCCGCATCGCCGGGGCGTAGCACGTGCCACCCCAGTCCAGCGGTGCGTGGAGGCGGTCGATCCGGCCCCGGTAGTTCTCCAGGTTGAGGTCCGCGATCAGGTCGACTCCGTTGGAGAAGAACATGAGCGGCACTATGCCGTCGTCGTCGAGGTTGACCGACAGCCCGAGCACCTGTTCCGCCAGCTGTTGCATGGTGCCGTCGCGGTAGAACCCGCTCATGCTCCCGGAGTGGTCCATCACCAGGTAGACGGCGGCGCGTTGGCCGATGACCCCCCTCTTGGCCAGGGAGACCTGGGCGGCCTTGTAGAGGCTGACCAGTCCCGGTGCCGCCCGCTGGACCTTCTCCAGGCTCATCGCCGCCGCCGGAACCGGGGGCGCGGCCGGTATCACAGCCGGGACGGGGGTCACCGCCGGGGCCACCGCCCGGGCCGCGGCCTGAGCCGCAACCGGGGCCGCGGCCGGAGCCGCAGCCGGTCCCGCATCGTCGACCTGGATGCCGAAGGCGGTCGCCAGACCCGCCAGGCCCGTGTCCCAGCCCTGGCCGACCGCCCGTACCTTCCACGCGCCTTCGCGCCGGTAGATCTCCACCAGCACGACGGCCGTCTCCCGGAGCGTGAACGGCGGAGGGTCGAACCCGATCCGCACTCCCCCGCAGTCGATGACCGCGCGCGGGGTGTCGGCGGGCGTGAAGTGAGCGGCCGGCAGCATCGGGTCGATGCCCGCCACGATCGCGATCCGGTCCACCGCGGCAGGTACCGCCGGCAGGTCCACGACGATGGTCCGGCCGCCGAGGACCACCCCGTCCTGTGCCGGATGGTTGTAGAAGACCAGGTCGTCGTCACCGCGCACCCTGCCGTCCTTGGCGAGGAGTACGGCGCAGACGTCGGACGCGGCCGCGGGCGCGGTGGCGGTCACGGTGACGGAGCAACGCCCTCCGGGGAGCGGGGCGTTACCGCCTTTGGCGAGCATGGGTGACATGGGCGGCTTCCTCCCGGCGGGCCTCTCGGGCCTCAGCGGACGCGTGCACGGCCCAGTCTTGCCGAGGGCGGGGGATCCTGTGGCCGAACTCCGTAAGCGGTTCCGCGGAGGGCCCACCCCGACAACCCGTCCTTCTCCTTCCGAGAAGCACTTCTTCTTGGACTTGTCGCGGGAGAGCCCGGACCCTTGTCCACAGGCAGGCATGCATGCAGGCATGCAGACTCGCGCACGCGCCCTGCGCGCCCGCCTTCCCGCCGCCCCGCCAACTCACCGTGAGCACCGACGCACAGGAGCCGACGACCATGCGCACACGCCTTCTGCTGGGCCTGGCCCTCCTCTCCACCGGACTCCTCGCCGGTGCGTTCGGGTACGGGGCGGCCAACCTCGTCCCCACCTTCAACGCGGTACCACTCGACATACGCCTGTCGTTCCACACCGAACTCATGAAGATGAACGGCATCACCATGCAGGCGGCGATGGGCGTGTCGATCGTCAGCTCACTCACCCTCGCCGCCGTGGCCCACGGCCGTACGCGGCTGCTCGCGGGCGGGGCCGGCCTGCTGGCCCTCACCTCCCTCCTGGTCACCCGGTTCGGCAACGTCCCGATCAACAGCCGGATCAAGGAGTGGGCACACGGCTCGGCCCCGGCCGACCACACGGAGGTCCTGCGGCACTGGGAGACCTTCAACGACATTCGCACCGCCACCGCGGTGGCCGCGTTCGCGCTGCTGGTCTTCGCCTCCCTGAGGACACCGGCCCGCGCCTGACGACGCCAGGCCCGGCCCGCCCGCCTGCCCGCCCGCCCCGGCCATGCGCCCCTACGAGTCGGCCGGCGCAGCGGCGGCCCCGGACTGCGCCGCGCGGACGACGGCCTCCGCGGCCCGGGACGCCGCCAGCACCGGGCCGGTGCTCCGCGCGGCGCGGCCGAGCATGAACGCGCCCTCCAGCAGGGCGATCACGGAGCTCGCGGTCTCGTGCGCGGCGGGCTCGGCGATGCCGCCCGCCCGGTAGAAGGCGGCGAGCCCGTCCGTCCAGCTCGCGAAGACCTCCGCGGTGGCCAGGCGCAGCGGTTCGTGGGTGCCGGCCACCTCCAGCGCGAGGGTGGCGATGGGGCACGGGTCGGTGAAGTCGAGCTCGTGCAGGGTCTGCGCCGCGGCCGTGAACGCGTCGCGGGTGACGGTGGCCATGTCCGCGTCCTGCGCCGGGGAGAAGAGGCCGGCGATCAGTTCCAGGTAGGCCGCCCCGGACGTACGGATCACCTCCTCGCCGAGCTGCGCCTTGCCCCCGGGGAAGAAGTGGTAGGCCGAGCCGTACGGGGCGCCGGCGGCCGCGACGATCTGCTTCATGCCGCTGGCGGCGTAGCCCTGCCGCCGGAACAGCTCGGTCGCGGCGGTGACGATGCGCGCTCTGGTGTCGCCCGTGGTTCTCACGCTCGATAGTCTCTCACTAGATCGGTCTATCAAGTCGGAGGTACCACCTTGTCCGAGATCGAACTGAGCGCAGGCGTCATCGACTTCACGGACACGGGCGGGGACGGGGAGGTCGTGGTGCTCGTCCACGGGCTCGGCTTCGACGAGTCGGTCTGGGACGAGGTGGTACGCTAACTGCGGGCCGATTTCCGGGTGGTGGTGCCCGTACTGCCGATCGGCAGCCATCGCAGGCCGATGCGGCCGGACGCGGACCTTTCGGCGCACGGCGTCGCCGCGCTCCTGGCCGAGTTCCTGGAGCGGCTCGGACTGCGTGACGTCACCCTGGTCCAGAACGACGCGGGCACGGCCCAGCTCCTGGTGGGCGTGCGCGACGAACGCGTCGGCCGCCTGGTGCTCACCTCGTGCGAGGCGCTGGAGAACTACCCGCCGGGCATCCAGGGCAGGACCCTGTACGCGGCCTCCCGGATCCCGGGCGGCCTGTTCCTGCTGCTGCAGTCCTTCCGCGTCCCCTTCCTCGTACGGATGGGGAGCTCGCTGGGCGGGATGGCGCGGCGCCCGATCCCCTACGCGCTGGTCCGGCGCTGGTACCGGCCCCTGCTCAGCCGGCGTGCGATCCGCCGGGATCTCGCGAAGTTCTGCCGCAGCACCCGGAAGGACACCTACCTTCAGGCCGCGGAGAAGCTCGCGGAGTTCGACCGGCCCGCGCTGGTCGTCTGGGGAGCCGAGGACCGCATGATGCCGCCCGCCACGGGGCGGCGGCTCGCCGAACTGCTGCCGCACGGACGGTACGTGGAGATCCCCAAGGCCGGCACGCTCGTCCAGCTGGACGATCCCGGGGCCCTCTGCGCGGAGCTGCGCCGCTTCGTCCGGGAGACCGCCTGAGGCCCGGTCGGCCACCGGCCGCTGATCTGCCCCGTGGCAAAGCCCCAGGCCGACGGCCTGGGGCTGCTGCGGTGCCGAAACCGGGGGACCGGTGGCCGGGTCGCCGGCGGCCGGGTCGCCGGCGGCCGGTCGCCGATGGATCAGCCGACGGCCCGCTTGCCGATGCCCGATGCTCAAGCCGTGGCCGGTACCGCGGCCTCCCAGGCGAAGCCGTCGGGGTCGGTGAAGGGCCCGCCGGTGCCCCCGATGACGAGCCGGTGGGAACCGGAGCCGTCGACCGGTACGCCGACGTCCTTGGCCAGGGCGCGGCGCCCGTACAGCGCCAGCTTGAAGGGGCTCGACGGAGTGGCGAACTCGACGTACTTGCTGCCGAAGCCCTTGGCCACGGCGAGGCCGCGGCCGACGTAGAACTGCTTGGTGGCGGACACGTCGGCCACCCCCAGCAGGAGCACGACGTCGTCGATCCGCCCGGTGGCCGGGCCGGCGTCCCGCTTCGCGGACGTCGCGAGCTTCCAGACCGTCCCGTCCGGGGCCTGCACGACGGCGGCGTAGCCCCAGAACGACTTCGAGGCGGGCTTCAGGGTGGTGGCACCGGCGGCGAGGGCAGCGCCTGCGAGGGCGTCCACGTCGGCCGGCCGGGGGACGGTGAGCGAGAGCGCGAACCCGCGGAAGCCGGTCGTCGGTGCCTCCGAGGCCCGCAGGCGGACCTGCACGTCCGGGGCGAAGGCGGTGTAGAAGCGGTGGGCGGCCGTGGTGTCGGCCACCTCAAGGGTGAAGGACTCGGTGGAGGTCATGAACATCACGCTAGTTCCGGCGCCGGGGCGGAGGCTTCTCGAATCCTGACCGCTTCGGCCGGGCCTCGCGCGGTACGCGGATACGCGTCCGGAGCGGTCCCGACCAGCTCGGTGAACCGGGCGCGGAAGATGCCCGGGGTCGCGCAGCCGACGGCCCGGCCGACGTCGGCGACCCCGAGGCCGCCGGCCCGCAGCAGGTCCGTCGCACGCTGGACGCGGCGAGCCGTCAGGTAGGCGTACGGGGACGCGCCGTAGGCGAGCCGGAACCGGCGGCCGAGGTGCCCGGCCGCCATGTCCGCGTCGCGGGCGAGCTCCTCGACGTCCAGCGGACGCGCGTACTGCCGGTCGAGCCGGTCCCGGACGCGCCGCAGCCGCGCCAGGTCCTCCAGGTGAGCTGCCTCGATCAGTGCCTGTCTCCACGCGGGACGACACATGGTGGACCCCCTTCGTCGACGGAACCGGTCAGCGGATTTCCTGGATGCGGATCAGGTTGCCGGCGGGGTCGCGGAACGCGCAGTCGCGGACTCCGTACGGCTGCTCGGTCGGCTCCTGGACGACCTCGGCGTCGGCTGCCTGGATCTTCTCGAAGGTGCTGTCGAGGTTCTTGGTGGCGAGGAGGATCCAGCCGTAGGTGCCCTTCGCCATCATCTCGGCGATGGTGCGGCGCTCCGCCTCGGTGACACCGGGGTCGACCGCCGGCGGGGCGAGCAGGATGGCGGTGCCGGGCTGGCCGGCCGGGCCGACCGTGATCCAGCGCATCTTGCCCTGGCCCACGTCACTGCGGACCTCGAAGCCGAGGATGTCGCGGTAGAAGGCCACCGCGGCGTCCGGGTCGTTCTGCGGGAGGGTGCTCATGTGAATGCTGATGTCCATGTCCGTCACGGTAACTACGCCTGAAGGAAGGGCGCTTCTCGAAAACTGACCGATGAGGGCCCTCTTCCGGGCCTGTGCGGGGGGGTCGGAGCCGCCCGCGCCGAAGGGAGCGGCCGCGTCCCGGTTCGCAGGGGGCCGAGCCGGTGTACGTGATCACTACGGGTTGCGGCCGGGCGGGGGATCGGGGGCTGGCCCTCGGGCCGTCGTCAGCGCAGCTCAGGGCGGTGCCTTCACCCGGGCGGCCCGAGGCGCGGGCGATCTTCCCGGTGTGCGGCGCGCGCGGCGTCGGCATAGGTCTGTGCTCGTAGGCGTCGTGGGCGCCCTGTGCCCGCACGGGCACGGCACCCGCGCTCCAGCACCCCTCGTGAGGAGTCACATGTCACGTATCAAGCGCCGGTCCGCGCGACGGTCAGTCCCCCGAACCGCGCGCCGGGCCGCCCGCCGGGCCGCGATCTCCGTCCTCGCGGCCACCGCCGCCCTGGTCACGGCCGTTCCGGCAGCCGCGCACGACGGTTCTGCCCGCCCCGAGGAAAAAGCGGCCCTCGGCGCCGAACACGCCCAGGAGCATACGAAGGTCCGCGAACAGCTCGTCAAGCTGGGCGGGTACTCCCAGCTCGCCCGGATCGACAGCCTGAACTCCCTGACCCGCTCCCAGGCCGACGTGAACGCGCGCTTCCACCCGAAGGCGTTCGGGCAGTTCGCCGAGTACTTCCAGTCCCCGGACTTCGCCGCCCACATCGCCATGCTCCCGACCGGAAAGGTGCTCCTCTTCTCCTTCGAGCGGATGGAGACCGACCCGACCGAGGAGCCCGCGCCGACCAACACCCTCGGCAGGGCGAACGCCGGCCGCGCCTTCCTGTGGGACCCGCGCCGCGGCACCGGCCCGGACGCCTTCACGAAGGTCACCCCGCCCGAGCTGGTCGTGCCCGACGGCACGGGCGAGAAGCGGCCGGCGCCCTTCTTCTGCGCGGGACACGCCTTCCTGCCCAACGGCATGGTCGGCGTCTTCGGCGGCAACCTCGGCTACGGCGGCGGGGCCGGCGCCAAGCTGTCGCTGGTCTTCGACCCGTGGACCGAGAGCTGGTCCGTGAACAAGGACATGGAGGTCGGCCGCTGGTACCCCTCCGTGGCCACCGCCCCCGACGGGCGCCTGCTGATCATGTCCGGCCACACCGACCAGGGCTGGGGCACCTCCACCTCGGTCGTCGAGCGCTTCCCCGCCAAGAGCCACCCGGTCCCGTTCGAGAAGACCCTGATCCCGAGGGACGTCCCCACCGACACCCTGCGCGTGGACGCGCCGTTCGGCGCCGACAGCGACTACCCGCACCTGTTCACCCTGCGCGACGGCAAGGTGTACGGCCTGGGCCGGCACGCCACCAAGCAGTGGGCCTTCGACCCGGTCGCGGAGACCCGTACGGACCTGCCCGCGCGCCCCGACGGCGTCCACCGCGGCTACGGCTCCGCCGTGGCGCTGCCCGCCGGACTGCGCGGCCCGGACTCCGTACTGGTCCTCGGCGGCGACCGGGACGACCCCAACACCTACCGGCTCACGAGCGGCGGCGCCTGGGAGAAGCAGCAGCCCCGCGCCTTCGGCCGCACGCAGGACGACACGCTGCTGCTGCCGGACGCGAGCCTGCTGACCGTCAACGGTGCCCACGGCATCCGGGACTACGGCAACGGCGACTACAACCCCAAGTCCGATCTGAAGTACCGGCAGATCGAGACCCGCAACGCGCTGGGCGAGTGGAAGCTGGGACCGGCCCAGCGGCTGCCGCGCGGCTACCACTCCAACGCCGTCGTCCTCCCGGACGGCCGGGTCATGGTCACGGGTGACGAGCTGCAGCAGCTCGCCAACGACCCGAAGATCGACGACGACATGAACGGCAGCATCGAGATCTTCGAGCCGGCCTACCTCCACCAGGGCAGCCGCCCGGCCCTCGACCGCGCCCCCGACACGCCGCTGCGGTACGACACCGCCTTCACCGTGGGCACCTCCACGCCCGACAAGGTCAAGAAGGCCGTCCTGCTGGCCCCGACCACGGCGACGCACTCGCTCAACACCAGCCAGCGCCACCTGGAGCTGGGCATCGTCAAGCGTCAGGGGAACAGCCTGCGCCTGCAGGCACCGCCTTCGGCCAACGACGTCCCGCCCGGCTACTACATGCTCTTCCTGCTGGACGAGTACGGGGTGCCGAGCGCGGCCAAGTGGGTCTCGTTCCGATAGCCCCACCGCGCCACGGCGCATCGCGGCCCCGGACCGTCGGCCCGGGGCCGCGATGCGTCCGGGGCGGCGACGACTTCGTCAGCGGTGGCGCAGCGCGTTCTGGGAGTCGACGTACTTCAGCATGAGGCGGGCGAAGTCGAGGCGGTCGCGCTCGCTCCAGTCGGCCGTCACGTACTCGAAGGCCGCGCGCTGGTGGCGCCGGAAGCGGTCCATCATCTCCCGCCCCTCGGGGCTGAGGTGGAGGATCGTACGGCGGCCGTCCTGCTGGGAGGCGGCGCGCACGAGGTAGCCGGCGGAGATGCCGTCGGACACCATGCGGCTGGCCACCGAGGGATCGACGCCCAGGTGCTCGGCCACGCCGCCGACGGTGATCTCGCGGCCGTCGCCCTGCTCGGCCTCCAGGACGATGTTGAGGACCAGGGTGCGGCTCAGGTCCTTCTGCGAGATCGGGTTCTCGACCTCCAGGAGCGAGGAGCGCCGCAGCTTCCCGAAGGCCGGGCCCACGGCGTCCAGCAGTTCCTCGTCGGTCGCCGTCTCGTGCTTCGTCATGCCCTCATCGTACATACGTGAGCCCACACAGACATGTGTTGACGTGAAAACGTGTGCATGCAAGCATGCATATGTCATCGCGAACGAATGGAGCTCTCGTGACCATCCTCATCACCGGCGCGCGCGGCCGGGTCGGCCGGGCCGTCGTCGACCGCCTGCACTCCGCAGGACTCGCCGTCCGCGCCGCCAGCGCCCGCCCCGCCGAAGCGACCGTCCCGGCCGGCGTCGAGACCGCCGGTCTCGCCCTGGACCGGCCCGAGACCTTCGCCGCGGCGCTCCGCGGCGTCCGCCAGGTCTTCCTCTACCCGCAGCCCGACGGCATCCACGACCTCGTCAAGGCCGCCGAGGACAGCGGGGTCGAGCACGTCGTCCTGCTGTCCTCGTCCTCGGTGCTGGCCCCCGACGCCGAGAACGACCCGCTCGCGAGCCACAGCCTGCAGGTCGAGCGCGCCCTTGCCGGCTCCGCTCTGACCTGTACGTTCCTGCGCCCCGACGCCTTCGCGAGCAACTCGCTGGGCTGGGCGTGGCCCATCGGCCGGTCGATGCCGGTGCAGCTCGCCCACCCGGACGCGCAGATCGCGCCCATCCACCCCGCGGACATCGCCGACATCGCCGCCCTGGCCCTGACCGGGGACTCCCTCACCGGCCGCTCCCTCACCCTGACCGGCCCCGAGTCGCTGTCCTTCCGCGAGCAGCTCGCCGTCCTCGGGCAGACCCTCGGTCGTGAGATCCCCGTCGAGCACGTCACCCGGGCCGAGGCCGAGGAGCAGATGGGCCGGCACATGCCCGCCCCGATGGTGTCCTCGCTGCTCGACCTGTGGGAGGCGGCCGAGCACGGCCCGGCCGCCATCGGCGAGACCACCGGGACCCTGCTCGGGGTGTCCGCCCGTACCTACCGGCAGTGGGCGGAGGAGAACGCGGACGCCTTCACCGGCCGCTGACCGAAGGCGATCGACCCTGGAGGAGCAGGACATGAAGCCCATCGGCTACTGGCTCAACCGCACGGACCAGGCCCTCACCGCGTCCATGGACGCCCTGTTGGCCGACTTCGGCCTCTCCCGACTCGACTGGCAGGTCCTGAATGTCGTCAAGGACGACCCGCGGGCCACCGACACCAGCGTCCTGACCACCCTGGCCGCGGGCGCCGACGCCGCGGCCCTGGCCTCGGCCGTCGCCTCGGTGCTCGCCGGCGGCTGGGTGGTCCGGCCGCGACCGGACCACCTCGCCCTGACGGACGACGGCCGGTCCCGCCTCGTGGAGGTCGCCCTGCGCGTGGACGCCTTCCGCGAGCTGTCAACGCGGGGCATCACCCGCGAGGAGTACGTCACCGCGGTCACCGTCCTGGAGCGCATGACCCGCAACCTCACCGAGCCGCGAGCGGGGTCCGCTGCTCGGCCGTGACCGGCCGCGGGGAAGCCTTCGGGCCACGCAGGACGGTCGCGGCAACGGCCAGGGCGACCAGGATCAGGACGGCGCCGACCGCGAAGGCCAGGTGGTAGCCGCCGGTCAGCGCCTCGGGGACGGGAGTGCCCGCCGCGGTGAGGGACTCCGTACGGGAGGCGGCCAGGGTGGAGAGGACCGCGATGCCCAGCGCCATGCCGATCTGCTGGGTGGTGTTGAAGAGCCCGGACGCCAGGCCCGCGTCGGCCTCCTTCGCACCGGACATGCCGAGCGACGTCAGCGCGGGGAGGGCGAGGCCGAAGCCGGCGGCGAGGAGCATCACCGGGAGCAGGTCGGTGAGGTAGTTCGCGCGCTCGGCCTGACCGGGTACGCGGGTCAGCAGTCCGAGTACGCCGACCAGGAGGACCAGACCGGCCAGCAGGACCGTGCGCTCGCCGAAGCGGGAGTTCAGGCGGGCCGAGACGGTGAGCGAGACGAGTCCGATCACGGCGGCCGCCGGCAGCATCGCGAGACCGGTCTCGGAGGCGGAGTACCCGAGCACGTTCTGCATGTAGAGCGCGACGAGGATCTGGAAGGAGAACAGTGCGGCGACCATCAGCATCTGGACCAGGTTGGCGCCGAGGACGCTGCGCGAGCGGAAGATCCGCAGCGGCATGAGCGGGTTGCGCGCCGTGGCCTGGCGGACGAGGAAACCGGCGAGCAGGGCGAGCGCGAGGGCGCCGAAGCCGAGGGTGTGGGCCGAAGTCGCCCCGTGAGACTCGATCTTGACGACCGTGTAGATCCCGAGCATCAGGCCGGAGGTGACGAGCAGCGCGCCGAGGGTGTCCGCGCCCGCCTTCAGGCCCAGTCCCCGGTCGCCCGGCAGGGACGGGAGGGCGACGAGGAGCACCGCGACACCGATGGGCAGGTTGATGAAGAAGATCCAGTTCCAGGTCAGCGCATCGGTGAGGACACCGCCGAGGACCTGCCCGATCGAGGCGCCCGCCGCGCCGGTGAAGCTGAACACCCCGATGGCACCGGCCCGTTCGCGCGGCTCGGTGAAGAGGGTGACGAGGATGCCGAGGCTGACGGCGGAGGCCATCGCGCTGCCGGCGCCCTGCAGGAAACGGGCGGCGATCAGTACCTCGGGCGAGGTGGCGAGCCCGGCCATCAGCGAGGCGGCGGTGAACACCGCGGTGCCCGCGAGGAACATCCGCTTGCGGCCGATCAGGTCGCCGAGGCGGCCGGCGAGCAGGAGCAGCGCGCCGAAGGCGATGAGGTAGGCGTTGACGACCCAGCTCAGCCCGGCGGGGGTGAAGCCGAGGTCGCTCTGGATGGCCGGCATCGCGACGGTGACGATGCTGCCGTCGAGGACCGTCATCAGCATTCCGGTGGCCAGGACGCCCAGGGCGAGCCGGCGGGAGCGCGCGGGAGGAGCGGAAGGGGAAGGGGTGGTGGCGGCAGGCATGGCGGTCTCTCCCGTTCGTAGAGGACAACGAGAAAGACCGTAACAGATAGTTTTGTTGCAGACTATCTTTTACGGATCCAGTGCGATCGCGACCCGCGGCCGGCCGTTCCCCGCTACCCCTTCTGACGCGCCCGCCGAGCCGGCCGCGGACCTTCGGCCGGGGTCTCCAGATGCCCCGTGACCAGCCGGTTCAACGCCCGGAGCAACACCTCCCGCTCCTCGCCGGGCAGGGCGCCGAGCGCGCCCTCGTGCACCTGGTCAACGATCTTCTGGCTCTCCTTGGCGACCTTCGCCCCCTCCTCGGTCACCGCGATGACCCGGGCCCGCCGGTCCGTACTGGAGGGCCTGCGCTCGGCGAGACCGGCCTTCTCCAGCGCGTCGACGGTGACCACCATCGTGGTCTTGTCCATGTCGCCGATCTCGGCGAGCTGCGCCTGGGTGCGCTCCTCCTCCAGGGCATGGACGAGCACGCAGTGCATCCGCGGGGTGAGCCCGATCTCGCCGAGCCGCGCACTCATCTGCGTACGCAGCACGTGACTGGTGTGGTCCAGGAGGAAGGACAGGTCCGGTTCGGTTCGCGTGGGCGCCATGGCTGTCATGCCTGCCAGGGTAACGAGAATCGATCCGTCGCGGATTATCGGCAACCGAACTACAGCGAGAGGCGGTGGGGGAGGCACGAGCCTCCCCCACCGCCGCACGCCGCACGCTCAGGCCAGGATCTTGGCCTTCGCCCGGTCGAATTCCTCCTGGGTGATGTCGCCCTTGTCCTTGAGGGCGGCGAGCTTGTGCAGCTCGTCCGCCGAGCCCGAGCCGGCCCCGGCCGTCTGCTGCACGTACGAACGGAAGGCCTCCTGCTGCTCCTCGGCCTGCTTGCGGTCCCGTTCGTGCATGCTGCGCCCGCGGGCGATCAGGTACACGAAGATGCCCAGGAACGGCAGCAGCAGCACGAGGACGAGCCAGCCCGCCTTCCCCCATCCGCCCAGGGTGTGGTCACGGAAGATGTCCGTGATGACCTTGAAGAGGAGGAAGAACCACAGGACCCACACGAAGAACCACAGCATCGTCCAGAAGAAGTTGAGAAGCGGGTAGTCGTCCATGCTCGCTCCGATCATGCACGTGGTCCTTCATTCATACAGGCGACCGATGCGCTCCGCATGCCGGGGAACGACTCCGGTCGCGCGACGGGCTCCGGCCCGTTCTCCTGAAGCCATGGAACGCAACGCGGCCGATCAGCGGCGGCTCGTCCTGCTGGGCCACCTCCTGCGCTCGGTGCTCGCGGTCGCCCTGCTCACGGGGCTCTACTACGTGGTGCCCCTGGAGGGCGGTTTCGGCATCACCACCGTGCTGACGCTCGTCCTCGGCCTGGCGGTCTTCGGGTTCCTGACGGCCTGGCAGATCACCGCCATCTCCCATGCACAGTTCCCCCGGATGCGCGCGCTGGAGGCGCTGGCCACCGGCGTACCGCTGTTCCTGGTGCTGTTCTCCGCGACGTACTACCTGCTCGCCGCGCAGGACCCCGCGGCGTTCTCGGAGCCGCTGAGCCGCACGGACGCCCTCTACTTCACGATCACCACGTTCGCCACCGTCGGCTTCGGGGACATCGTCGCCACCACCCAGGGCGGCCGGGTACTGGTCACCTTCCAGATGGTCGCCGACCTGATCCTCATCGGCATCATCGCGAAAGCGCTGGTCGGGGCGATCAAAATCGGCATGCACAGGCGGAGTTCACAGGCCCCCGGCCTGGAGGACGAGTCCTGAGCGGCGGAGTACGCCCCCCGGGTGGACCATCGAGGAAGCGGAAAGGAAGTGAGCCATGCCGCAGTCGCGTCCTCGATCCGAACCGCCCCCCGGCGGGACGCAGCCGCAGGAGGCCGACGTCCTGAGGCAGACCCTCCGCAGTCCCGGATACCTGAAGCTGTTGTTCTTCTGCGCCCTCATCAGCATCCCGGTCTCCCTCGCGTCGTTCTGGTTCCTCGCCGCGCTGCACAACATGGAACACGCGATGTGGACGGACCTCCCCGAGGCCCTGGGCTGGGACACCCCGCCCTGGTGGTGGCCGCTGCCCCTGCTGCTGGTCGCCGGTGTCGTGGTCGGCCTGGTCGTCCCGCACATGCGCGGCAACGGCGGTCACCTGCCCGCGGCCGGTCTGCACACCGGCGGGGCCTCGGCCTCCTACCTTCCCGGCGTCATCATCGCGGCGGTGGCCAGCCTGCCGCTCGGCGCGGTGCTGGGTCCGGAGGCCCCGCTGATCGCCCTCGGCGGCGGACTGGCCCTGCTCTTCCGCAACCTCGCGCAGGTACCGGTGACCCCGCAGGGCACCGCGCTCGTCGGCGCGGCGGGAGCCGCGGCCGCCATCGCCACGATCTTCGGGAACCCGCTGATCGCCGCGGTGCTGCTGATCGAGGTGGCGGGCGTGGGCGGACCGCAGCTGTTCGCGGTGATGCTGCCGTCCCTGCTGTCCGCCGGGGTCGGGGACCTGGTCTTCACGGGCCTCGGACGCTGGACCGGGCTGAAGATCGGGAGCCTGAAGCTGGAGCTCGGGGTACCCGTGCCCCACCTGGACGTGCCCGACGTGCTCTGGGCGGTGCTCATCGCCGCGGCCCTGGCCCTCGCCCTGCACCCGGTGCTGACCGGCGCCCGGCTGATCGCCGCGTACGTCCTCCAGCGGCCCCTCCTGCGCACCGTCCAGTGCGCGCTGGCCGCCGCGGCCTGCGCCAGCCTGTACGCGCTCATCACCGGCCTCACACCCGCCGATGTCACCGGATCGGGCCAGGCGATGATCGGCAGGCTGGCCGCCGATCCGCACGCCTGGGGCGTGGGTGCGCTGATCGGCGTACTGGTCTTCAAGGGCACCGCGTACGCCATCTGCCTCGGCAGCCTGCGCGGCGGCCCCATCTTCCCGGCGCTCTGCCTCGGCGCCGTGGCGGGCGTCCTGCTCGGGCCGCTGCCCGGTCTGGGGATCGTGCCCGCGATGGGAGCGGGCATGGCGGCGACGGCCGCCAGCGCGCTGCGGCTGCCGGTGAGCAGCGTGGTGATGGTGGTCCTGATGCTCGGCGGCACCGCGATGATCCCGGTGGTGATCATCGCGGCCGTGGTCGCCTTCGTGGTCACCGAGCTGCTGCCGGTGGGGCCCCCGATCCCCGAGCTGCCCCCCGTGCCCGCGCCGCCCGCCGAGCCGGCCGCGCCCGCGGAGCCTGCCGCGAAGTAGGGCCGAACGGCGGAGAGGACCCCGTCCGGGGAGCCGGGCGGGGTCCTGCGTACGCGGGGCGGGGAGGGGGAGGGGCCCGGTCGGGCGGTCAGCAGCGCAGGCCGGTGGAGGCGGCCGCGGCGGCCTGGTCCAGCTTCTCGATCTGCGGCTGCAACTGGGTGCGCGCGTCCTTGCCGGTCGTGTCGCCGGGCAGGTCCTGGTAGCTCTTCTTGAGGTCCTCGGCCGCCGACTGGACCGCGGCGCGCTCCGCGTCCTTCAGCTGGGCCGCGTTCTCCTTGACCCCCTCCCAGTCCTTCTGGACGGCTTCATAGGCGTCCTTGACCTGGTCCTTGGTCGCGTTGGCCGGGTTCAGGGCCTTCAGCTTGGCGTTGTCGGCCTTCAGCGCGTTCAGGTCGGTGCACAGGTCCGCGGCGGCCTTGGTGGCCTCCTCCTCGGGGGAGGAGCTGTCGTCGGAGCACGCGGAGAGGCCGAGAACCGCACCGACGCAGAGCACACCGATCAGCGGGAAACGGGAACGCTTCATGGGACCTTCCTCAGTCTGACAAATCGGGTGTACCGGATCTTCCGGTACACCCGACCAAACTATGCAGACGAAGGAGCACTCCGCATCCGCACCACCACGCCCCGCGACGGGGCCGGAGGGCCGCGGGCCCGCAGGCCTCTAGGGCCGGATGTTCTGGTTCAGGTGGAACAGGTTCCCGGGGTCGTAGGCCCGCTTGACCGCGACCAGCCGGTCGTAGTTGCCCTTGTAGTTCGTCCGGATCCGGTCCTGGTCGTCGTCGGCCATGAAGTTGATGTAGCCGCCCTCCTCCGAGTGCGGGGCGGTCGCCTCGTAGTAGTCGCGCACCCAGGCCGTGCCGGACTCGTTGGTGGCCGGATCGGGCCACATGCCGGCGATCACCGTGGCGAAGGAGGCGTCCCGGTAGGCGAAGGCCGAGGCGTCCGGTGCGACGCGGTGGCAGGCGCCGTTGATCGGGTAGATGTGGACCGTCGAGTTCACCGCGGGCAGGCCCGGAGCATGCCGCAGGTGCGCGTCGATCACGTCGTCGCTGAGCTCGGTCACGAAATTGGCCTTCCAGTAGTGCTGGAGGCCGGGCGGCACGAGCGCGTCGAAGGCGCTGTTGAGCGCCGGGTAGGGCATCGGGCCGACGTGTTCGGCGACCACCGGCGCGAAGTCGTGGAAGGCCTGGAGGGCCCGCTCCCCCTCGTCGAGCGGCCCGGTCCAGCACGCCACGATCAGCGCGAAGGTGTCGCCGTGCCGGTCCTCCGGGATGAACGGGAGCGGCGGGGCTATCTGGAAGGCCGGGAAGCCGCCGAGCTGCTCCGGCGCGTCGGCGATGTGGTCGGCGAAGGAACGCAGCACGGTGGGGGCGTCCGCGAGTTCGAAGAGCATCGGTCCGCCGTAGATGTCCTTGACGGGGCTCAGCCGGAACTCGAACGAGGTCACCGCGCCGAAGTTGCCGCCACCGCCGCGGAGCGCCCAGAAGAGGTCGGCGTTCTCCTCCTCGCTCGCCACCACGAGGGAGCCGTCCGCGGTCACCACGTCGGCCGAGACCAGGTTGTCGCAGCTCAGGCCCAGTCCACGGGCCAGGTAGCCGATGCCGCCGCCGAGGGTGAGACCGCCGACGCCGGTGGTGGAGATGATCCCGCCCGTCGTGGCCAGACCGAAGGGGTACGTGGCCGCGTTGAAGTCGCCCCAGGTCGCCCCGCCCTCGGCGCGGGCCGTGCGCCCCGCGACGTCGACGCGGACGCCGCGCATCCCGGACAGGTCGGCCACCACGCCGCCGTCGCAGGTGCCGAAGCCGGGCACGCTGTGCCCGCCGCCCCGCACCGCCAGGTCGAGCCCGTTCTCGCGGGCGAAGTCGACCGCGGCCATCACGTCCCCCGCGTTGGCGCAGTGCACGACGGCCGCCGGCCTCCGGTCGATCATGGCGTTGTGGACCTTGCGCGCCTCGTCGTAGGACTCGTCGTCCGGGGTGACGACCGCCCCGCGTACCCGTTCTCGCAACTGGTCGATCGAGAGCTTGCCCATGGCTGCGGCTCCTCGCACATCACGTTACGTCGTTCGTTCCACGCTGCGCCGCGCTACGGCTGCAGGTGGCTGAAGCCCACCTCGAAGCGTTCGACCGAGACGATCCGCTGGCCCTCCCGCTGCGCGGTCTTCTCACGGATCCGGGCGGCCTCCTCCTCGCTGTCCATCATGGTCCGCTCGTCGTCCCACAAGGTCAGCGACTTGGCCACGCCCGTGGCCCGGTCGACGAGGTAGTAGACACCCCGGAATCCGGGAACGTCCTGGACCTGCCTGACAATCGCCTCGGAATTCCCGCTCACGTCCCCCTCCGCGGGGACCGGTGAACCCTGGTAGGTGCTCAGCCTCGCGAACATCTGCGGCAGTCCTTCCTCGCAGGGCCACCGGTCGGGGAACAGGCGGCTCCACGACCAGGGTGCTCCGGCGCGCCGGAGCCCGCATGCCGGAGCGGCGCGACAATGGTGGGGACGGACACGTGCGGCGTCGCGCCGCCGTCGCCCTGGCCGTCGCACTGGCCGTTGCCGTTGCCGTTGCCGTTGCCGAAAGGCGGGACGCCGAGGTGCCGTACATAGCTGTGACCGCCCTGAGTCATGTCGGGCTGGTGCGCGAGCACAACGAGGACAGCCTCGTCATCGGACCGTGGACCCTGTGCGGGACCGTGACCCAGAATCCGCAGACCCTGGTCTTCCCCTTCGGCAGACCGCTCGTCGTCGCGGTCGCCGACGGCCTCGGCGGTCAGCCGGCCGGCGAGGTCGCCAGCGAGCTGGTGGTACGCCAGCTCTCCTCGCTCGGGCCCTCACTGGACGGCCCGGAAGCCGTCGGTGACGCACTGAGCATCTGCAACCGCGCCGTGTACTCGGCCACCGAAGGGCGGCCGGAACTGGCCACCATGGGAACCACGGTCGCGGGCGCGCTCGTCCTCGCGGACTCGCTGCTGATGTTCAACGTCGGCGACAGCAAGGTGTTCCACGCGGCGCAGGACGGGCTGCGCCAGGTCAGCGTGGACGACAGCCCGCCGCCGCTCCCCGGGCACCGCACCACCTCGGCGGTCACCCAGGTCCTCGGCGGCACCCGCGGGTACAACGAGATCACCCCCCACATCGAGGCCTTCCCGGTCACCGAGGGCGATCGCTACCTGGTGTGCAGCGACGGGCTGACCGACCCGGTGCCGGCCGAGGAGATCGAGGGGCTGCTGCGGGTGCACGACGACGGCCGGGCCGCGTTCGAGCTGTGGCGGGCCGCCATCGACGCCGGCGGCCCCGACAACATCACGCTCGCGCTGCTGCGCATCGGCGCCTGAGCGCGTCCCTTCCGGATCCCGCCGGCGCGCGTCAGAGGGCCGCCACGCTCCGGGTGTAGGCCTCGCCCAAGTCCCGCACGTCCACGGAGGCGTGGACCTCCAGGCCGGCGGCCTTCGCCGTGTGACGCTCGACCAGCTCCAGCACCGCACGGGTCAGGCGGGACTTGGTCTGCGCCGTGCGGCCCCGGGCGATGGCCAGCTCGACGTGCACGACCACCGCGCGGCCGTCGGTGCCTTCGCCCACGACGGACTCCTCCAGCCGGTGGAAGCGCGTCTTGCAGTTGCCGATCGCGGTGTCGAGGATCTCGGCCACCAGCACGTGCAGTTCGAGCGCGAAGGCCCGCCGGTCGAAGGCACCGGTCAGCGAGTCCGAGTAGTCGACGACTGCGTGGGGCACGGGGACACTCCCTGCTCTACGGATTCGGGGCGACGGCCCCGGTCCCGCGCCGGTCGGCGGGTACCCGGCTGACGGTAGTCGAGGGCACCGGGCCGGGGGCGGACTCCCGGACATCGGCCGTGGGACCGCACCTCGAAAAACCTTCTGCCGTTCATATTATTTTCCGGCCCGAATTTCCGCAGTGGCCGCGACTGAATTACGCGTGGGACGCGCCGGAATTTCCCTGGCCGCCGAGACCCGCTGTGCTACGGTGACGTTCGTTGCAGTTGTGGTTCCCAAAAACTTACAAGTGCTCTCACCGGATTTTCGGTGGGCGCACTTTTCATTTCCGGTGCATGCAGTGATATCTACTCGTTCCGGTCGGGGCAATCATCACGGCGACACCGGGCCCGCACAGTGTGGATCCGGGCACTGCCCCAAAGGAGAATTCATATGGCATCTGGCACCGTGAAGTGGTTCAACGCGGAAAAGGGCTTCGGCTTCATCGAGCAGGAGGGTGGCGGCGCCGACGTCTTCGCCCACTACTCGAACATCGCCTCTTCCGGCTTCCGTGAGCTTCAGGAAGGCCAGAAGGTCACCTTCGACGTCACTCAGGGCCAGAAGGGCCCGCAGGCCGAGAACATCGTTCCCGCCTGACGACCGGCATGTGACGCCTGACGCCTGACGCCTTGCAACCGACGCCTGGCGGACGGCGCCCGCGCCGCGCGCGGACGGCCGGGGCCCGCACCCAGGGGTGCGGGCCCCGGCCGTCCGCCGTCTCCCGGAGCGCGCCGAACAGGCCACTCCCCGGAAGCCGGGCCGGTATGCGAGCACGCTTGCTAGAGTCCGTGCCCATGTCGATCCCTGACGACCTGCTCCTCGATCTCGCCGCCATGGTCGAGTCGGAGCAGACCAATCAGATGTCCCTGACCGTCGTGGTCCACGGCGCCGTCATCACAGGCCGCCTCGCCCCCGAGAGCGTCTGGCGCCAGCGGGTGGCCGAGGTCCTGCGGGACTCCGACCAGCTGGGCCCGTTCGCCGAGATCTTCAGCTCTCCCGGACGCGGCGACAGACAGCAGGCCGGGGCACCCTCACACCTTCATTTCCACGTGGCACGCATCCTCCAGGGCACCCTGGGCATCCCCGAGACCGGCGGAATGTACCGGATCGCGGTCAAGGACGTCAGCGCCTGGACCGTCGGGGACTTCAGCTACTCCGACAAATAACCCACCGTCGCGGCACCACGGAGGACGGCGGCCCGCAATTCCCAGCGGGCGGCCGTCCTCGACGTGCCCGTTCCGGACAATGCAATGGCAGTACCGCCGAACGACGCCGCACAATGTTCGCCATGCGGATCTCGATGCTGGGTGCCCTGGACGTACGGGGCGAGGACGGAAGCGGCGTCGGAGTCGGGGGGACCCGCCTGCGGGCGCTGCTGATCCTCCTGGCACTGGAGCCGGGGCGGGTGGTCGCCTCGGAGCTCCTCGTCGACGGGATCTGGCAAGACGCTCCGCCGGCCGGTGCCGCCAACGCCCTTCAGGCGCTGGTGTCACGGCTGCGCCGGGCCCTGCCCGGGGTGGGGGTGGAAGCGCACCCCGCCGGATACCGCCTGGTCGTCGAACCCGACGCCGTGGACGTGGTCCGCTTCGAACGGCTGGCCTCGGCGGGCCGCGGGGCACTGGCCCGTGACCCCGCGACGGCGGCGCGGCTGCTGCGCCAGGCCCTGGAACTGTGGCGCGGCCCGGCCCTGTTGGACGTCGCGGGCTCCGCCTTCTTCCGGGCCCCGGTGACCCGGCTGTCGGAGTTGCGGATGGCGGCCCTGGAGGACCGGATCGAGGCGGATCTACGGGTGGGACGCGGCCGGGAGCTGACCGGCGAGCTGACCTCCCTCGTCGCCGAACACCCCCTGCGGGAGGGGCTCGTCGGGGCACTGATGCGGGCTCTCGTCGCGGCCGGACGGCCCGCCGAGGCGCTCACCGTCTACGGGAAGGCACGCGAGGCCCTCGCCGAGGAGCTCGGGGCGGATCCCTCCCCGGAGCTCTCCGCCCTGCACACCGCCGTACTGCGCGGACAGGTCGAGGTCCCGTCGGGGCCGCCGGGCCCCGACGCACCCCCGCCGTCACCGTCACCGTCACCGACCAACCTGCGGGCCGGACTGGCCAGTTTCGTGGGCCGTGACGAGGACCTCCGCCAAGTCGACTCCCTCATAGGCCGCTTCCGGCTCACCACGCTGACCGGGCCCGGCGGCGCCGGAAAGACCAGGCTGGCCGTCCAGAGCGCCCGCCCCCTGCTGGCCCGGTTCCCCGACGGTGTCTGGCTGGTGGAGCTCGGACCGCTGAGCGCGGAGGCCGACGTACCGCCCGCCGTCCTGAACGCGCTGGCCCTGCGGGACCAGGCACCCGCCGCGGGTGACCCGCTGGACCGGCTCACCGCGGCCCTGCGTTCCCGTACCGCGCTGCTGGTCCTCGACAACTGCGAGCACCTGGTCGAAGCGGTCGCCGCGACGGCCGACCGGCTGCTCGGCGCCTGTCCGGGGCTGCGCATCCTGGCGACCAGCCGGGAGCCGCTCGGCCTCACCGGCGAGGCGTTGTGGCCGGTGCGGCCGCTGGCCCTCCCGCCCCGGGACGCCGACGCGGCACAGGCCATGTCCTACGCGTCGGTGCGGCTGCTGAACGACCGTGCGGCGGCGGCCCGTTCCGGCTTCGCCGTCACCGAGGAGAACGCTCCGGCCGTGACCCGGATCTGCCGGGCCCTCGACGGGATGCCGCTGGCCGTGGAACTGGCGGCGGCCCGGCTGCGGACGATGAGCCCCGAGCAGCTCGCGGCCCGGCTCGACGACCGCTTCCGGCTGCTGACGGGCGGCGCGCGGACGGCTCCGCGCCAGCACCGGACGCTGCGCGCCGTGGTGGACTGGAGCTGGGACCTGCTGACGGAGCCGGAGCAGGTGCTGCTGCGCAGGCTCGCCGCGTTCCCCGGCGGCGCCACGGTGGAGTCAGCCGAGGGGGTCTGCGCGGGCGGCCCCGTCGAGGTCTACGACGTACTCGACCTGATCACCTCGCTGACCGACAAGTCCCTGCTGGTGACGGCGGGCGACGGGCGCTACCGGATGCTGGAGACGATCCGCGCGTACGCGCTGGAGCGGCTCGAAGAGGCCGGCGAGCGGGAGGTGCTCCGGCGTGCGCACGCCGCCCACTTCACCGGCCTGGCCGAGGCCGCGGACCCGTACCTGCGGCGGGCCGAGCAGCTGGAGTGGCTCGGCCGGCTCACCGAGGAGCACGACAACCTGGCCGCGGCGCTGCGCGGTGCGATCGCGGCGGGCGACGCGCGGGCGGCCGTACGGCTGGTGGCGGCGGCCGGGTGGTACTGGTGGCTCGGCGGGCACAAGGCGGACGGCGCCGAACTGGCGTCGCAGGCCCTCGCGTTGCCCGTTCCCGGGGGGCCGGACGGGACCCCGGGACCGGACGGGACCCCGGGACCGGACGGGACCGGTGGCGGCGACGGAACGCCCGAAGCGCCCGAGGCGCACGCGGACGACGAGGCCCGCGCCGTGGCCTGTGCGCTGGCCGCGCTCTTCGCGACGGCCGGACTCGGTGACGACCTGCGGACCGCGGAACTGCTCCGCCAGGGGCTGTTGTTCGCCGGACGCAGCGGGAGCCGGCATCCGGTGGTCCGCTTCCTGGAGCCGCTGGAGCGGCTGCTGCGCCGTACGGACGGGGCCGAGGCGCCGCCGCCGGACGCGTGGGCGGGACTGCAGGCAGACGAGGACCCCTGGGTCCGGGCGCAGGCCCGGCTGGAAGGTGCCAAGGCGCTGCTGGGAGCCGGCGGCCCGCCCGCCGAGGCCGAAGCCTCGATCGAGGCGGCCCTGACCGGGTTCCGTGCGCTCGGGGAACGCTGGGGGATCTCCTTCGCGCTGACGCTGCTGGCGGATCTGGTGGCCCGGCGCGGCGACCACCGCGCGGCGATCGGTCACTACGAGGAGGCGGTGGCGGTGATCGGCGAGCTGGGTGTCGTCGAGGACCGGCTGTACGCCTGGGTCAGGCAGGCACAGCTGTGCCGGCTCGCCGGGGACGCGGCCCGCAGTGCGGAGGTCATGGCGCGGGCCGAGCGGGACGCGGTGGCGGCCGGCTGGCCCGAGGCGCTGGCCATGATGGCCCACGGCAAGGCGGACCTGGCGCGCTGGAGCGGCGAGCCGGCGTCGGCCCGGGCCGAACTGGCGCGGGCCGGGGACGCGGTCCGCGAGGTCGCCGTGCACCCGGTGTTCGAGGTGGTGGTGTTGGACTCCCTCGGGTACCTGGACGCGGCGGACGGCGCGTTGGCCGCCGCCCGCGCCCACCGCGCCGAGGCGCTGGAGCTGGCCGTGGCGGCCGGGCACGCGCCGACGCTCGCGCAGGTGCTGGTGGGCGTCGCGGACCAGGCGGTGCAGCTGGACCGCCCGCGCGAGGCGGCCCGGCTGCTGGCCGCGGCCCTCGCCGTGCGCGGCGGGCCGGACCACTCGCGCCCCGACGCGGCCCGGGTGGAGTCCGCGGCGCGCGCCGCGCTCGGCGACGCCTACGAGGAGTGCGCGCGGTACGAGGGGTACGCGGCCGGGGGCGGTGTGCCGGGGCCGGCCGCCGTGCGGGAACTCGCGCGACTCACGCTGGGCGGCTGAATCCCTCCGGGAAGCGCCGCTGGCCGGCGAGCAGGCCGGACGGGTTGCACTCGCTCTTTTATTCGTTCACATCAAAAACGATCGTACACACAATGAACGTACTATTCTCGTGCGGATGAAGAGATACGGGTGCAGCGCACGCCCTGGCTGCGCGACGTGCTGGGCCTCGGGGGCGTGACGACGATGCACGAGGAGGTGGCGCCGCGATGAGCGGGATCCCCACGCGGATGGTGGTGCACGCGCTGGTCCGGGAGGACGGGACGGTCGCGGGCGAGGAGTTGTACGAGGTCGCCGCCCTGCTCGGGATGACCGACCAGCAGGTGCGGCTGTGCGTGAAGCGGCTGGTGACCGAGGGCCGGTTCACGGCGGAGGGGCGCGGCAGGCGGGCCGTGCTGTGCCTGGCGGCGGGGGCGGAGCCGGGCGCCGGGCCGGCGGCCGGGCAGGCCCTCGTACCGGAGGTGGAGTTCGTCCGGCACGCGTACCGGCAGGACCGGGGGCTGGAGCCGTGGGACGGGCTCTGGCACGCCTTCGCCTTCGCCGTACCGGAATCCGCCCGGGCCGCCCGGGACTCCCTGCGGGACGCCCTCACCGGGCTGGGGGCCGCCCCGGTCCAGGGCGGTCTGTACGTCACGCCGAACGCGATCGGGCCGTACGTGCGGGCACACGCGGCGGAGCTGGGCCTCTCCGAGGCGCTGACCTGCCTGAGCACCGGGGACCTGACGGTGGGCGGCACGGGCGGCACCGCCGGGCCCCGGGCCCTGGCGGAGCGGCTGTGGCCGCTGCCGGAGATCGCGGCGCGGTACGGGGAGCTCCGCGCGCTCGCGGAGCTCCCCGCCGAGCCCGGCCGGGCCGCCGGGCTGGCGCACGCCGTCACGCTGGCCGCCGCCTTCTCCGCCGCGATGCTCCCCGATCCGCTGCTCCCGCCGGAGCTGCTGCCGCAGCCGTGGCCGGGCACGACGGCCCGGGCGGCGGCGTCCGAGGCCTGGGCCAGGCTGGAGGCCGCCGCTCCGGCCCCGGGGCCGCGGCTGTTCCGCCTGTACGGCGAGGCACTGGCCTGACCCGCCGGACGGGGGCCGGCGGACCGGTCCCCACCCATTCCACATCGTGGACAACTACTCTCGTTTCATGAACGCAGAAGCCTCCGCCCTCGCCGCCGTGAAAGACGCTGACCGGAAGCACGTCTTCCACTCCTGGTCTGCGCAGGAGCTCATCGATCCGCTCGCCGTGGCGGGCGCGGAGGGCTCGTACTTCTGGGACTACGAGGGCAACCGCTTCCTCGACTTCTCCAGCGCCCTCGTCTACACGAACATCGGCTACCAGCACCCGAAGGTCACTGCGGCGATCCAGGAACAGGCGGCCAAGCTGTGCACCGTCGCGCCGGGATTCGCCGTCGACGTGCGCTCCGAGGCGGCCCGGCTGATCGCCGAGCGGACCCCCGGCGACCTCGACAAGATCTTCTTCACCAACGCCGGCGCCGAGGCCGTGGAGAACGCCGTCCGCATGGCCCGGCTGCACACCGGCCGGCCCAAGGTGCTGTCCGCGTACCGCTCGTACCACGGCGCCACCTCCACCGCGATCAACCTGACGGGCGACGCCCGCCGCTTCGGCAACGACTCCGCGACCGCCGGCGTCGTGCACTTCTGGGGGCCGTTCGCCTACCGCTCGCCCTTCTACGCGGCCACCGGGGCCGAGGAGTGCGAGCGGGCCCTGCGCCACCTGGAGGACACCATCGTCTTCGAGGGGCCGCAGTCCATCGCCGCGATCATCCTGGAGACGGTCGGCGGCGCCCCGGGCGTGCTCGTGCACCCGGAGGGCTACCTGGCCGGGGTCCGCGCGCTGTGCGACCGCTTCGGCATCGTCTTCGTCCTCGACGAGATCATGGTCGGCTTCGGCCGCACCGGGAAGTGGTTCGCCTCCGAGCACTGGGACGTGACCCCCGACCTGATCTGCTTCGCCAAGGGCGTGACCAGCGGATACCTGCCGCTCGGCGGGGTCGCCGTCTCGGGCGCCATCGCCGAGACCTTCGCCCGTCGGCCCTACCCGGGCGGGCTGACCTACTCCGGGCACGTGCTGGCGTGCGCGGCCGCCGTCGCGACGATCGGCGTCATGGAGGAGGAGGGCATCGTGGAGCAGTCCGCGCGGACGGGTGCGGAGCTGCTCGGCCCCGGCCTGCGCGCGCTCGCCGAGCGGCACCCCTCCGTCGGGGAGGTCCGCGGACTCGGCACCTTCTGGGCACTGGAGCTGGTCCGGAGCAAGGACACCCGCGAGCCGCTGGTCCCGTACAACGCCTCCGGCGCGGAGAACGCCCCGATGGCCGAGTTCGGGGCCGCCTGCAAGAAGGGCGGGCTCTGGCCGCTCGTCGCCGGCAACCGCATCCACATCGCGCCGCCGTGCAACATCTCGCCCGAGGACGTCGCCAAGGGCCTGGAGATCCTCGACGAGGCCCTCTCGGTGGCGGATGCGCACACCTCCTGACCTGTGGTTCTGTGGGGTCGCCCAAGGCGTGGGTGCTGGTGTTCGGAGGATTCGTACGGGGATCAACCCCCCGTACGCGTGCTGCAATCCGTGCAGGCCGTAAGACACACAACAGGCCAAGCACCTACGAACCGGGATGCACGTCAGGCCCGGGGCGGTCCCTCGGCGAGGGGCCGAACGGCGGGGAGCGGGACGTCCTTGACTCGGGCGGGCGCTGGACGCCGGGCGTACGGGATCCAGACCACCGGACTCCGTGTTCCCGAGTACCCGAAGGAAGACAGCATGAGCAAGCACGTCCTGGCCCAGAACCAGTACGGCAAGGCCGAGAACCGCATCGTGAAGGTCACCCGCAAGGGCAGCGACGGCTCCTGGCACGAGATCCGCGACCTCAACGTCTCGGTCGCGCTCCGCGGTGAGTTCCGCGACGTCCACCTCACCGGCGACAACGCCAACTGCCTGCCGACCGACACCACCAAGAACACGGTGTACGCCTTCGGCAAGGAGCACGGCATCGACTCCCCCGAGGCCTTCGGCATCCAGCTCGCCAAGCACTTCGTCTCTTCCCAGCAGCCGATCCGCGAGGCCCAGATCCGCATCGAGGAGTACGCCTGGGACCGCATCCCGGTCCCCACGCGCAAGGAGCAGCACTCCTTCGTCCGCAAGGGCCAGGAGGTGCGCACCGCGCAGATCACCTACAGCGAGACGACCGGCCTGCAGGTCATCTCGGGTCTGAAGGACCTGACGGTGATGAACTCGACGAACTCCGAGTTCCACGGCTACATCAAGGACAAGTACACGACGCTGCGGGAGGCGTACGACCGCATCCTGGCGACCAAGGTCACCGCGCGCTGGGCGCACTCGGCGCTGGCCGCCGACGACACGGGGTACGACTGGGACCAGGCGTACAAGAAGGTCCGCAGGAACCTGCTGGAGGCCTTCGCGGAGACGTACTCGTACTCGCTGCAGCAGACCCTGAACCAGATGGCCGAGCGGGTGCTCGACAACTGCGCCAAGGTCAACGAGGTGCGCCTCAACCTCCCCAACAAGCACCACTTCCTCGTCGACCTGGAGCCCTTCGGCCTCAAGAACGACAACGAGGTCTACTTCGCGGCGGACCGGCCGTACGGCCTGATCGAGGGCACCATCCACCGCGACGGCGTGCAGCCGGTCATCTCGACGTCCGACTGGATCGTCGCGTGAGGCGCGGCTGACCGCCCGATCGGCCCGGACCGCGTCGCGGGGTCCGGGCCGCATCTTTTCCCGTCCGCGGCCACGACTGGTCCCGCTTCCGCGGCCACGGCTCGTCCCGCTTCCGCGGCTACGGCTCGTCCTGCGACCGGCCGACCAGCAGGTTCCAGCGCCCCGCCCGCCCCGTGAGGGTGGTCACCGACTCCGGCCGTACGTCGAGCCGCCAGAAGGCCGCCGCGGGCAGCTCCAGGGCGTGCACCACGGCCGCCCGGACGACGGCCTGCTCCACCACGATCCGGTGCGTCCCGGCGGCCAGGCCCGCGAGCTCGGCCCCGACGCGGGCGATCAGCGCGTCCACGGACTCCCCGCCCGGAGGCGCGTACCCGGGATCCGACAGCCAGGCCCGCACACCGTCCGGGTCCCCGCCCGCCACCTCGTCCAGGGTGCGACCGGCCCAGTCACCCGTGGCCAGTCCGCGCAGCCCCTCGTGGCCCGGGCAGGGCCGGGCGTGACCGAAGCGGCCCTGGCGGGCGGCCGCGTCCAGAGGGAAACTGACCAGTCGAACTCGTACCAACGGGGTCTTCATAAGGGGAGCGTAAGCGCGGTACGGTCACAAATGGTTCAATTGACTTACGACGGAACGACGGAAGCACGGTGAGAATCCGGCACGGTCGCGCCACTGTGAAACCTCCCCGAGCGGGAGGAAAGTCAGACCCGCCACCGTCGTAGCGAGCACCACTGACCGGGACGCGTGTTCCCTCTGGAGGTTCTGCCATGGCCCACTCCGCCGTGCCCACGACGAACTCACCCGCCGTCGCCCCCATCTCGCTCTCCGCGCTGGCCCCCTGGGCCGTGTTCGTCGGCATCCTCATGCTCGTCCTGCTGTACTTCGTCGGCGCCGAGCAGGGCGCCACCTCGGTCTTCGAAGGGGAGACCATCCACGAATGGCTGCACGACGGCCGCCACCTGCTCGGCTTCCCCTGCCACTGATTCCCCTGCCGCCAACCGACGTCCGACGTCTCAGCAAGGGAACAGAACCGATGACTTCCACTTCTCCGGGTGGGGTCTCCCCCCGCACCCTGCTCGTCCGCGGCATGATCGCCGGCCTGCTGGCCGGCGTGGCCGCGTTCCTCGTCGCGTACCTCCTCGGTGAGTCCAAGGTGGACGCGGCGATCGCCATCGAGGAAGCCGCCGCGGCCGGTCACGACCACGGCGAGGACGCGCCGGTCAGCCGGGCCCTCCAGGCCACGGCCGGCCTCGGCACCGGCGTCCTGCTCTACGCGGTGGCGCTCGGCGGCATCGCCGCGCTCGTCTACTGCTTCGCCCTGGGCCGCATCGGCCGCTTCGGCCCGCGGGCCACGGCCGCCCTGGTCATCGGGGGTCTGTACGTCACCGTCACGCTGGTGCCGTTCTTCAAGTACCCCGCCAATCCCCCCGCCGTGGGCGATCCCGGGACCGCCGCCCGGCGGACCGCCCTCTACCTGCTGATGATCGCCCTGAGCGTGCTGCTGGCGGCCGGCGCGCTGATCCTGGGGCGGCGGCTCGCGCCGAAGCTCGGCAACTGGAACGCGTCGGTCGTCGCCGGCGCGGCCTTCGTCCTGGTCATCGGCCTCTCCTACGCCCTGCTGCCCGGCGTCAACGAGGTCCCGGCGGACTTCCCCGCCGCGCTGATCTGGGAGTTCCGCCTCGCGTCCCTGGCCATCCAGACGGCGCTGTGGACGACTTTCGGCCTGGCTTTCGGTTATCTAGCCGAACGAGCCCTTGTATCCGCCTCCGCACCCAAGGAGGCTGTGCAGCCGACCAGTTGAGCACGAGGGGGCCGGTAGTACATGGCGACGGCAATCAGGCAGTGGCGGGGCTGGACGGGCGCGGCCCCGTTCTGGCTGAACTCGCTCCTGCTGCTCCTGGCCCCCTGCTGTGCCGTCACGCTCTTCGGCCAGATCGGGATCATCGCCGCACTGGCCGCGCTGGGCGGCCTGGCCCGGCACCTCTGGTACGGCGACTACGGTCACCCGGCCATGCATCTGGCCGGCGCGCTGATGGGGGCGGGCACGGCCGCCTTCGTCATGTGCGGTTAGGCCGACGGCCCAGGCCGTCTCTCACCCGTTCGGGCGTATGGGCGCCACGGCGGGCATCCGGCCGGTGGACCCTTCTCGAACTGCGAAGACTCCCCGATCGGGCGACGACACGCCCGTGACGCCATGTCAGTCCACCGTGTTGCACGGGTTACCGACGGGCAGAGGAGGTGTCCACTGCTCACATGACCCGGCCGTGCGAGCCGGACAGGAGGGAATCCCATGCCCCGCGCCAAGTGGGTCGTCGCCTCGCTGACGGTGGTTCTGCTGTCCACCGGTATCGCGGTGCTGCAACGGACCGAGGGTGCCCGGTCCGCGGCCGTGACCACCGACGACGCGCTTCCCTCAAGGGCGTTGGGGCTGTCCGGCCACCGCCGCCTGGTGCGGGAGCTGGAGCAGTCCGGCGAGCACACCCCCGGTACGGGGGCCCGGTCGCCGCGCAGCGCCCCCGGGCCGCTGCGCGGCGTCGACGGACCCCTGCGGGCGGCGCGCCCGCTGCGGTTGCGCATCCCGAGCCTGGGCGTGGACCTGCCGCTGACCGGCGGCCGTGCGGCGGTCGCGTGGGACACGGGGGGACCGGCGCCCGGCGCCGCCGGGACCGCTGTGGTGACCGTGGAAGGGCTTCGCCTCGGTGAGTTGCGGCGGGGCCGGACCATCGAGATCCCGCGCGCGGACAGCCGTACCGCCGTGTTCACCGTCGTACGGATCTCACCGGGCAGGGCCTCCGGCCACGAGGGGACGCCCGGCCGGGCCCAACTGCGGCTGGTGGGCGGCGAGACCGCCGTGCTGGCCCGGCTGACCGGGCAGCGCCGGACCCACTGAAACCACCGGGCCAGGTGGCGGTCTGTCAGCCGAGGGGGGTGTCTTCGTCCCCCGGTCGGGGGCTTCTCGGCGTCCGCCCGGGAGTCCTTCGGCGTGGCGGGGCATGCCCCTCGCATGAGCGGGAGGCACTACACGCGTTCGGCACTGGCCAGGGCTCTGACCGTGGCCTGTGTCGTGCTGCTGTGCGTCTTCGGCGCCGGTCCGGCCGGCGCCGAGGCCGCCGAGTTCCGCTCCGCCTCCGCCGTGCCCGCCGTACCGGGCGCCCCCGTCGAGTCCCCCGAGCCCGTCGAGGGCCAGTCCGATCCGGCTCCGGCCCCCGACCCCGAGGCGCGGGCGGCCGTACGGACGGTCACGCGCGCGTTGCCGGGGGTACGGCGGGCACCGCTCGCCGTGTTTCACGTGGAACATCCGGCCGGCCCGGCGTGCGGGCCCGCGGCGGACGCGGCCGAACCGGCGCTGTCCCGGCGGACGGTGCGGAGCGTGGTGCTGCGCTGCTGAGCGGACCGAGGTCCGAACGCAGCCCCCACACCCCCCTGAGCACCGTGAGGTTCCGCCATGCCCATCGACCCGTACGCCGCACTGAACGCCATGCTCCGCGCCGAGGTCACGCGGTTCTCCCCGCCGGTCCGGCCGACCGAACCGGCCGCGTCACCGAAGGCCACGGCCACGGCCACGGGAACAGCCACGGCCACGCCCGTGGAGGCCGAGAGCGAACCGCAGCGGACCGCCCCCGCGGACTCGGCCGCGTAGGACCGCGCAGGACCGCGCAGGCGCGCCGGACACGCGGCCGAACGCCGGTCGTCCGGGCCCCTCGGCCCGGACGACCGGCGCTCGCCGCCGGACCGCTCAGTCCTCGTGCGTGTAGTAGCGGTAGAACGCCGCCAGGCCGACACCCGCGCCGACGGCGAGGCCCACCACGACGGCTTTGAGGATCGACTGGCCGGTGAGGCTGTGCAGATAGCCCGCCGCGATGCCGCCGAAGGCTCCGTAGGCGGCGGCATGGACCTCACGCATCATCCGGGGGCCGACCCTCGCCAGGGTGAACATGATCCCCGCGAAGATCACGCCGCACAGGATCCCGTAGAAGACGTTGGCCGTGGTCACCGGCCCCGCCTGGCGCTCGATGAAGGCGGCCCAGAATCCGTAGACGAGTCCGAGGAGCACAGGTCCCACGAACGCGCTCTTGTGCAGGTGGGACGTGCTCGCCGACTGCCGGTGCCGCCCGAAGGCGGAGGGTGCCGCATGTGCCATGACGGGCTCCTCTCTCCCATCCTCCAGGGCACACCCGCCACCCCCGGGCGGCAAGTGGATCAGTGGTCAGGGCGTGCGCACGGCCACCGCGTCGATCTCGAAGAGCATGTCGGGCAGGGCCAGCGCGGCCACGCCGATCAGGGTCTGGGCGGGCAGCTCGGTCCCCCAGGTGGCATCCAGCTGCTTGAGCAGGATCTCCAGCTTCCGCTGGTCGTGGCCGACGATGTAGGTGCCGATACGGACCACGTCGGAGGGGCCGAGACCGACGGCCGCGAGGGCGGTACGGAGATTGGCGAAGGCCCGCTCGACCTGCTCGGCGAAGTCCCCGGAGACGACGTGGCCGTGCTCGTCGGAGCCGTACTGCCCGGCTATGAACACCTGCTCACCGGGTGCGGAGACGATGTGGCTGTAGCCGTAGCCGGTCGGGGTGTGGAGTCCTGCCGGGTTGGTGATGCTGCGCGTCATGCCGAGCTCCCTGGGTCCGTTTCCGTGTCCGTACGTGTGGTGCCTGAGGTGCGCCGTGCCGGGGTCGCGCCGTGCCGGGGTCGCGCCGTGCCAGGGTCGCGCCGTGCCTGGGTTGCGCTGGCCTGCGGACGCCCCCTAGCGCGCGGCGAGCCAGGCGCGGAGGCGCTCGGGGGCCCCGGGGGCCTGCCGTTCGGCCTGCTGCCGGATCTCGTCGAGGTTCTGGGCCGCCAGTGCCCTGCGCCAGGCGAGTTCGGCCCGGGTCATGGCGTGCGCGATGGCGCAGTCGGCCGCATAGGCGGCAGGGGCGTCGGCGCCGGGCCCCTGCTGCCGGATCTCCGCGCACCGGAAGGCCTCCTCGGGCCCTTCGACGGCGGCGACCACGTCCATGAGCGAGATGGCGTCGAGCGGGCGGGCCAGCCGGAAGCCGCCCCGGGGGCCGGGGGTGGACGTGACGATGCCCGCCCGGGCCAGCGCCTGCAGCTGCTTGTTGAGGTAGGCCGCGGGCAGGTCGTGCCAGGCGGCCAGACGCGCCGCCGACACGGCCCTCTCCGGACCGCTCCAGGCCAGGTTGACGCAGCTGTGCAGCGCCCACTCGACGCCCTCGCTCATCTTCATATTCTGGATATTAGATGTCCAGGATTATGGGCGCAAGGGTGCCCCGCCGCGCGCCGGTCCGCCACCCGCCCGCAGCAACACCGCTCGCGCCCGGCCCCGCGTCCGCTTTCCCTGGTGACGTGCGCACCATCCTGTCGACGGTACTGATCGTGCTCGTGGCCCTCCTGGTGCCCGCGAGCGCCGTCGCGTACTGGGCCGACCGCGAGCTGGGCAACGCCGACCGGTACACCGCCGCCATGTCCCCGCTCGCCGAGAACGCGAAGGTGCAGGAGGTCGTCGTCACCCAGGTCACCCGCGCCCTCGCCGGCCAGATCGACGCGGGGCCCTTCCAGATCGGCGTGGACACCCTGCTCGGGGAAGCCCTGCACTCCTTCGCCGGCACCCCCGCCTACCGGACCGCCTGGGACGCGGCCAACCGCGCCGCCCACGCGGCGTTCCTCGACGCCCTCACCACCGGCCACGGCGACGCCCTGACCATCGACCTCGCACCCGTCATCGGCCAGGTCAGGGGCGACCTCGTCGCCGACGACGTGCCCTTCGCCGACCGCATCCCGGTGACCCACCTGACCGTGAAGGTCATGGAGTACGACAATCTCGGCGCTCTCCGGAAGGGGTTCCACATGCTCCAGGTCGCCGGCGTCTGGCTGCCCGCACTGACCCTGGTCCTGGCCGCGGCGGCCATCGCCGTGGCCGTCCACCGGCGGCGCGCCGTGATGGCCACCGGTGTGGGGCTCGCGGTCGGGGCCGGACTCCTGTGGCTGGCGGTGGACGTGTGCCGCCGGCTCACCCTGGACGATCTGCCCGCCGACATCGACCGGCCCGCCGCCGGGGCGGTGTACGACGCCCTCACCGCGTACCTGCGCACGACCGCCTGGGTGGTGCTGCTGATCGGGCTCGCCGCCGCACTCGCCGCAGGGGTGATGGGACGACTACGCCGCACCCCATAAGCTCGGAAGGTACCAACACGCACAGAACCATGCAGAAGATCACAGAAGAACCGATTCGCGAGCGGCGGGCACGGAAGCGGGAATGAGCACCGAACGCACCGAACACATAGCGTCGCGGCGAGCCCGGCACCATCCGCTGGCTCCGCCCTCCTGGCTCCTCAACGGGCTGAAGCCCAGTGCCGCACCGATCCCCTGGGCCGCCGTGGCCCGGGCCTCCGTCGCGATGTCCGTCCCGCTCGCCGTCGGTTTCGCGCTCGACGAGCCCGAATTCGGCGCGCTCGCCTCCATGGGAGCCCTCGCCGGAGTCATCGGCGACACCGCCGACGCCTACCGGATGCGCGTCCTGAACATCGCCGTCCCCCAGCTCTTCGGCGCGGTGGGCGTGACGCTGGGGACCCTGGTCTACGGGCAGGGCTGGCTGGCTGTCGGAGCACTCACCCTCATCGCCCTCGTCTCCGGAATGATCTCTTCCATCGGCTCGGTCGCCTCCGTGTCCGGGCTGCTGCTCCTGCTCAACTCCGTCATCGGCGCCGGACTGCCGCTGCCCCGGCCCTGGTGGACCGCCCCGCTGCTGCTGACCGCGGGCGGTCTGTTCGTCCTCGCGCTGAGCCTGCTGGGCTGGCCGCTGCGCCGCCGGCAGCCGGAACGCACCGCCGTGGCCGACACCTACCGGGCCCTGGCCGACGCCCTGGAGGCCGCCGGCGGACCCGGCGACCGCTACGACGAACGCCGGCAGCAGGTCACCCAGGCCATCAACCACGCCTACGACCTCGTGCTCGGCCGCCGGGCCCGGGTACACGGGCGCAGCCCCTCGCTGGTACGCCTGCTGGCCCAGCTCAACGTGGTGATCCCGCTGGTGGAGGCCGCGCCGGCCGCGCACCTGCGCGGCCGGCCGCTGCCCCCCGAGATCCCGGCGGCCGTGAGGGAACTGGCCGACGCCGTCGAGGAGGGCCGCACCGGAACCCCCGTACTGGAGCTGCCCGCCCCGCACACCCCGGCCGAACGGGCCGTCGACGCGGCCCTGCGGCACGCCGCGAAGATCGTGCACATCGCCGAACCCGACCTGAACAACGTGGACGACCGCCTCGGCCGGCCTGCCGCACTGCGGGTACGGGCCCGGCGGACGGTCCGCGACATGGTGCTGTCCCGGGCCTCCTGGCGGTACGGGCTGCGGCTCGCCCTGTGCATCGGGATCGCGCAGTGCCTCGTATCGGTGATCGAGGTCGAGCGGTCCTACTGGGTCGCCCTGACCGTCACCTTCGTCCTCAAGCCCGACTTCGGCTCGGTGTTCTCCCGGGCCGTGCTGCGCGCGCTCGGCACCGCGGGCGGGCTGGTCATCGCCGCCGCCGTGCTCTCCGAGGTACCGCGCGGCTGGTGGGACGTCCCGGTGATGGTGGTACTGGCCGGACTGATCCCCGCCTTCTCGGCCAAGGGGTACGCCTTCCAGACCGCCGCGATCACCCCGGTGATCCTGCTCCTCTCGGACCTGCTCAACCACCAGGGCTTCGACCTGATCCGCCCCCGGCTGGTGGACAGCCTGATCGGCTGTGCGATCACCCTCGTCTTCGGCTACCTCCTGTGGCCCGAGAGCTGGCACACCCGGATCGGGGACCGGCTCGCCGACACCGTCGACGATGCCGCACGCTACGCGGAACGGGCCTTCGCGCCGGTCGCCGACGAGGCCGCGTTCGCGGCGGCGCGGACCGCCCGCCTCCAGGCCCGGCGGCGCATCTACCGGGACCTGTCGGGCGTGCGCAGCGAGTTCCAGCGGGCGCTGACCGAGCCGCCGCCCACCGGGGCGCGGGCCGCCGCCTGGTGGCCGCTGGTGGTCGCCGTCGAGCGGATCGTGGACGCGACCACCGCCGCACGGGTCCGGGTCAACCACGGCGCGGCGCCGCCCCCGGCCGAGGAGGTCGAGGCGATCGCGCGGCAGCTCCACGACCTGGCCCACCGGGTGCGCAGCAGCACCGTCCCGGTCCGGGTGGCCGCGGAGCCGGAGGGCGCCGGGACGAGCGTGCTGGCCCCGGTCCGCCAGGAGATCGCGGCCGCCCTGGCCATCGCCCGGCCGGAGTCCTGACCCGGCACCGCCCCGCGCGTCCCCCGAATGGGCCGCCTCCCGGGCCGGGCGGGGGCCGACGGGGCAGCATCGGAGCATGCGCCCCGTCCCTGCCGTGATGGTCCTCGCCGTACTCCTGGCGGGGTGCGCCGACGTGGAGGGACTGCAGAGCGAGGGCGACCTCGGCACGGTGCACGCCCCGAAGAGCCTGTGGAAGGACATCCGCCCCGACCCGCCCGCCCCGGACCAGAAACCGGGCACGGCCGCCGTGGTGCCCGGCCTGCCCGAGGTGGCCGGCCTGGACATGCGCGGGGTGGACCCGCTGTCGGTCGTACGCGCCGACATCACCTCCGCCGCCGAGCAGGACGGCGGGAGCGGCCGGCTCGTCGACCCGCGCGCCGCCGGACGGCTCGCGCTCTGCACACAGGCTGTGGACGGCGGCCCCGACTGCCCGGTGCGCCCGGCCGTCCTGCACGATCTGACGGGCAACGGCCGGGAGGAGCTCATCACCGCCCTGGACGTCGACGGCCGGATCAGCGAGCTGCGCGTCTACACCGTCCAGGACGACGGGAACATCGCCCGGATCCTGTCCCGGCGCGCGGTACTGGAGGGCGTCGAGGTGGCCGCCGAGCACCTGGCCGTCCGCGAGCCCACGACCAACCCCGCCTACGTGGCCGTCTCCGACTACGTGTGGGACCCCAAAGCCGGGATCATGAACCTGTCCCAGCTCACCCTCGACGACTGCCCGGGGCTCACCCAGAACCCGCCGAGCGAGGACGGGTCGCGATGCGCGCGCTGAGCAGCCTGCGCTGGAAGATCGCGCTGACCACCACCATGGTGTGCTGCATGGTCGCCGCCGCACTCGGCATCCTGGTGCACAACGTGGTCGCCCGGCAGATGGTCGGGGAGGTCCGCAAGGCCGCCGCCACCGAGCTGGAGCACGCCCTGGGCCACTACGAGTACGGCACCGCGCACGGCGACGTGAACGCCGTGCTGAACCCGCCCGACCTCCCCCGGCGACTGCGCGAGCTCGTCGCGAGCGGCCAGACCGGAAGCATCGTCGGAGTACAGGGCGGAAAGCCCGTCATGTGGGCGGCCGGACCCGCGGACGGGCAGGCACTCGCGGTCTGGCTGCCCTTCGGGAGCACCCGCGAGCGGCTGCGGGACATCGACACCGCCATCCTCGCCTCGGCGGTCCTCGCGGCCGGGCTGGTGGCACTGGCCGGCCTGTTCCTCGCCGACCGGATCAGCCGGCGGCTCGCGGCCACGGCCGCCGTGGCCCGGCGGATCAGCGCCGGGGACCTGGACGCCCGGGTGAACCTCGGGGCCGAAGGGGACGGTCCGGGGCCGGGCCGGTCCCGTGACGAGGTCCAGGACGTCGCCCACGCGCTGGACTCGATGGCGAGCTCGCTCCAGGGCCGGCTGGAGGCGGAGAAGCGCTTCACGGCGGATGTCGCGCACGAGCTGCGCACGCCGCTCACCGGTTCGCTGGCCGCGGCCGCGCTGCTGCCCGAGGGCCGCCCCAAGGAAATGATCAACAACCGGCTGAAGGCCCTGCACCTGCTGACCGAGGACCTGCTGGAGATCTCCCGCCTGGACTCGGGAGTCGAACGGGCCGATCTCGCCCGGGTGGAGCTCGGCCGGGCGGTGCAACGGGCGGTCGCCGCGGTCGCCGGCGGGGGCGGGGCCGCACCGGAGACGGCACCGGCCGCCTCGGTACGGGTGGTCCAGGACATGACGGTGGTCACCGACCGGCGACGGCTGGACCGCATCCTGGCCAATCTGCTGGTCAACGCCGGCAAACACGGCAGACCGCCGGTCGAGGTGACCGTGGAGGGGCCGGTGGTGGTGGTCCGCGACCACGGGCCGGGCTACCCGCCCGAGCTGATCGAGCGGGGTCCGCAGCGTTTCCGTACCGGGGACCCGGGCCGCGGGCGCGGCCACGGCCTGGGACTCACGATCGTGATGGGCCAGGCGGCCGTGCTGGACATCGTGGTGGGCTTCGCCAACGCGCCCGGCGGGGGCGCGGTGACGACGCTCCGGCTCCCTGTCGGCAGGGTCCCACAGGAGAATTGACCGGCTTCGGATGGTTCTGCGGCCTGTATGCCCCAGGGGCGTGTTTCACGTGAAACACGCCCCTGGGGTCAACTGGACCGGTCAGACACCGATGTTGCGGCCGTCCTTGCGCCAGACGGACACGACCGCGGGGCGGACGATCTTGCCGGGGCCGTCGGGCCACACCGACTGCGGCTTCTCGACGGACGCACCGTCGATCTCGCCCGGGTGCTGGACGGAGACCAGGACGCGCTTGTCCTGGATCAGCGGGCCACAGGTCTCGGCGCCGCGCGGAACGGTCAGGAACTGCTTCAGCTCACCGCGGCGCTCACCGGCCGTCGCGACACCGAACAGGCCGTCGTGGGAGCCGAGCTGGTTGCCGTCGGTGGAGATCCACAGGTTGCCGTGCGGGTCGAACGCCACGTTGTCCGGGCAGGAGATCGGGCTGACCTTGTCCTTGGGGAAGCCCGCGAAGTAGGTCGCCGGGTCGTTCGGGTCACCGGCGACCAGGAACAGCCGCCAGGCGAAGCCGTCGCCCGCCGGGTCGTCGAAGTTCTCGGCGAGCTCCAGGATCTGGCCGTGCTTGTTCAGGTTGCGCGGGTTGGCCTCGGTGGCGCCTTCCTTGCCGGGCTTGCCGCGGTCGGTGTTGTTGGTCAGCGCGATGTAGACACGACCGGTACGCGGGGAGGGCTCGACGTCCTCGGGGCGGTCCATCTTCGTCGCGCCCACCTTGTCGGCTGCCTGGCGCGTGAAGACGTACACCTCCTCGGCGGTCATGCCCTCGACGTGCGAGACGTTGCCGGTGGCCAGCTTGATCCACACGCCGGAGCCGTCGAACTCGCCGTCGGAGGGGAGCTTGCCGGTGCCGTCGAGCTCGGCGGCCGGGGAGTCACCGGTGAGCTTGGCGACGTAGAGGGTGCCCTCGTCGAGCAGCGTGAGGTTGTGCTCCTTCGCGGCGCGCGAGTTGCCCTTCTTCATCTGCTTCGACGAGACGAACTTGTAGAAGTAGTCGAAACGCTCGTCGTCGCCCATGTAGACGACCGGGCGGCCGTCCTCGGTCAGGCGGGGCTGCGCGGCCTCGTGCTTGAAGCGGCCGAGCGCGGTGCGCTTGCGCGGGACCGAGTGCGGGTCGTACGGGTCCAGCTCGACGACCCAGCCGAAGCGGTGCGACTCGTTGGGCTCCTGGGCCACGTCGAAGCGCTTGTCGAACCGCTCCCACTTGCGCTCGGTGGCGCCGGTGGTCATGCCGTAGCGCTTCAGGCGGGCGGCCTGGGCCGGGTCGGTGACCTGGCCGGCGTTCGCGAAGTACTGGTTGAAGTTCTCCTCGCCGTGGAGGGTGGTGCCCCACGGGGTGGTGCCGCCGGCGCAGTTGTTGAGGGTGCCGAGCACCTTGGTGCCGGTGGGGTCGACGGAGGTCTTCAGCAGGGCGCTGCCCGCGGCGGGACCCGTCATCCGGAACTCGCTGGTGGCCGTCAGACGGCGGTTGAGCTGGTGGCGGCTGATCGCGGTCAGCTTGCCGCTGCGGTGGTCCTCCTGGACGGCGACCACGGACAGGCCGTGCGCGGCCCAGGCGATCTCGACCTGCTCGCGGGTCGGGTTGGCCGCGTCGTACGCCTTGAACATCAGGTTCTCGTCCGTGTACTCGTGGTTGGCCACGAGCAGCTGCTGACGCTCGTAGTCGCCGCCGAGCGGGAGGAGGCTCAGGAAGTCGTTGTTGTAGCCGAACTGACCGGCCTGCGCGGCGGCCGTCTGCTTGTCGGCGTTGAAGCCCGGGGCACCCTTGACGATCGGGTCGCCCCAGCGGATCACCACGTTCTGCTCGTGGCCCTCGGGGATGGTCACCTTGTCGTCGGTGTTCGGCGCGACGGCCTTGAAGCGCAGACCCCGGGCCGCGTCCCCGCCCTTGCCCGCGGCGGCCGCGGCGGCATCGGCGGAGGGGGTGGCGTTGGCGCTCTGCCCCGGGCCGCCGAACGCCACGGCGGAACCGGCCGCGGTGGCCACCGTGACGACGGCGGCGGAGCGCAGCATCGCCCGGCGGGAGTAGGCGCGGGCTATGACGTCGCCGACGTACTCGTTGTCGCTTGTGTTCGGCACCTCGTGGAAGCAGGCGTCGCCACAGCGGTAACGACAGGTGAGAGCGGACCGGCCGCTCCCATGCGGGTTGCCGATGAACGGCAGAAGCTTGCGCACGAGTGTCCTCCGAGTAGCTGCGTGGGTGCCGACAACGCGTCGGTACGATCCAGGCGCGACGGTAGGCCCGGGTTGCGCCGAAGCGGCGGCGCGGGGATGAACGGTCGGTGAACCCGGCACGTCGGAGCGGCAGTTCAGGAACGCGGTGCGGGTGTGTGGGAGCCGGGCGCCACGAAAGGCGCCCCTGCCGAAGATCCACCCCAGCGGCCGATAACCTTACGTGTCCACTCTGGGCAGGGATCATCCGCGCAGCACGGACAAATGACGCACGCACACATGCGAAAGGCCTGGCCCATGGGTATTCGGAGCTTGTTGCGCAAGGTATTCGGACGGTCCGCGGAATCCGTTCCGGAGACTACGGACACCCCTTCGGCCGCTGTCCCGAACCAGGCGGAACGGACCCCTCTGGACGTCGCCGCCGAACTGGTGGCGGCGTCCTTCGACAACCCGACCGTTCCGCCGCAGTCCACCCCGCGCGACCGTGAACCGGGCACGGTCCTCACCGCCCCCGCCCCGGCGGCGGACCCCACGGTCCCGGAAGCCCGCCGTGCGCCTGCGGCGAAGCCCGGCGGAGAAACCCCCGCCGCTGCGGCGGACCCGTCCACCGCTGCCGCGGACCAGACCGACGCGCCGCAGGCACAGGACGCCCCGGTTGCGGAACCCGCCGAGGCCGAAGGCCAGGACACCCCCGCTGCTACGGAGGCCAACTCCCCGGAGGCGGACACCGCCACCGAGGCGCAGCCGGAGCCCGCACCGGCCGCCGCCGAAGCCACCGCGCCGGAGGCGGACACCACCACTACCGCGGAGCAGGCCGACGCGCCGCAGGCGCAGGACGAGACCCCGGCCGCCGCCGAGGCCACCGCGCCGCAGGCGCAGGACGACGCCCCGGCCGCCGAGCCCGCCGAGGCCGAAGGCCAGGACACCCCCGCCGCCGCGGAGCAGGCCGAGGCCACCGCCCCCGAGGCCGAACCGGCCGCTGCCGCTGCCGAGCCGGTCACCGCCGCGGAGCAGGCCGACGCACCGCAGGCGCAGGACGAGACCCCGGCCGCCGAGCAGCCCGAGGCGGACACCACCGCCGCAGAGCCGGCCGCCGCCGAGGCCACCGCGCCGCAGGCGCAGGACGACGCCCCGGCCGCCGAGCCCGCCGAGGCCGAAGGCCAGGACACCCCCGCCCCCGCCACTGCGGACCAGGCCAACTCCCCGGAGGCGGACACCGCCAACGAGGCGCAGCCCGAGGCCGCACCGGCCGCCGCTGAGGCCGAACCGGCCGCTGCCGCTGCCGAGCCGGTCACCGCCGCGGAGCAGGCCACCGCGCCGCAGGCGCAGGACGAGACCCCGGCCGCGGAGCCCGCCGAGGCCTCCGCCGCGGAGCAGGCCGAAGCGCCGGAGGCGGACACCGCCACCGAGGCGCAGCCCGAGCCCGCACCGGCCGCCGCCGAGGCCACCGCGCCGGAAGCCGAACCGGCCGCCGCCGCTGCGGAGCAGGCCACCGCGCCGCAGGCGCAGGACGAGGCGCCGGCTGCGGAGGAGGCCGAGACGCAGGCCGCGCCGGAGGCGACCGGTGGGGCCGCGAACGGGGCGGCCGTCGTGCGGCGGCGGGCTCCTGAGGTCGCCGGGGCGTACAAGGCCGCCGGGCAGGTGCTGCGGAGCAGGGGCAAGGCCGGGGCCCGTGCCAAGGTGTACCTCGTGCTGGACCGGTCCGGGTCGATGCGCGGGTTCTACAAGGACGGCAGCGCCCAGTACCTCGCCGACCACGCCCTCGCCCTCGCCGCGCACCTCGACGACGCGGCGACCGTGCACACCGTGTTCTTCTCCACGGAGTTGGACGGCACCGCCGACCTGACCCTCGACGGCCACGACGCCGCCTGGGTCGAGACCCGCCACGCCGAGCTCGGCCGCATGGGCCGCACCAGCTACCACGTTGCCGTCGAGGCCGTCGTGGAGCGCTACCAGAAGGACGGCGGCGAGGGCCCGGCCCTGGTCGTCTTCCAGACCGACGGCGCCCCCGACAACCGCCAGCCCGCCCGCCAGGCACTGGCCGACGCCGCCACCACGGCTCCGGGCATCCACTGGCAGTTCGTGGCCTTCGGTGACCACGACGCGAAGGCCTTCGACTTCCTGCGCAAGCTGGACGCCGAGAACGCCGGCTTCTTCCACGCCGGCCCCGCCCCCACCGAGCTGACCTCGTCGGCCCTCCTCAAGGGCGTCCTCGACCGGTTCTGACACCGGTCTGCCGGACACGGCGAAGGGCCCGGGATCCTCGGATCCCGGGCCCTTCGCCGTCAGCAGGTCAGCAGGTCAGCAGGTCGGTACGTCCGTACGGACGTACCGACCTACCGCCGTACGTCAGCGCGCCGCGTCCGGGTGGACGGCCTCGCCGACGGGACGCTCGGCAGCGGCCGCCTTCGTCTCGACCGGCTTGCGCAGCGCGATGTTCAGCTCGCGCAGACGGGCCTCCTCCAGCACCGTCGGCGCGCCCATCATCAGGTCCTGCGCGTTGCCGTTCAGCGGGAAGGCGATGGTCTCGCGGATGTTCGGCTCGTCGGCCAGCAGCATCACGATGCGGTCCACGCCCGGGGCGATGCCACCGTGCGGCGGGGCGCCCAGGCGGAACGCGCGCAGCATGCCCGCGAACTCGCGCTCGACGGTCTCGGCCTCGTAACCAGCGATCTCGAAGGCCTTCAGCATGACCTCGGGCTCGTGGTTGCGGATCGCGCCGGAGGACAGCTCGATGCCGTTGCAGACGATGTCGTACTGCCAGGCCAGGATGTCGAGCGGGTCCTTCTCCTCCAGGTCCTTCATGCCGCCCTGCGGCATGGAGAAGGGGTTGTGGGAGAAGTCGATCTTGCCGGTCTCCTCGTCCTTCTCGTACATCGGGAAGTCGACGATCCAGCAGAACCGGAAGACGTTCTCCTCGAAGTGGCCCGCACGCTTGGCCGCCTCGACGCGGACGCCGGACATGATCTTGGAGACCTCGTCGAACTCGCCCGCTCCGAAGAACACGGCGTGGCCGGGGACCAGGCCCAGGCGCTCGGTGAGGACCTTGACGTTCTCCTCGGTGAGGAACTTGGCGATCGGGCCGGTCAGCGCACCGTCCTCGCCGACGCGCACCCAGGCCAGGCCCTTGGCGCCCAGCGAGATCGCGTACTCGCCGAGGCCGTCGAAGAACTTGCGCGGCTGCGCGGCGGTGTCCGGGACGGCCAGGGCACGCACGTGCTTGCCGGCGAACGCCTTGAACTCCGAGCCCGCGAACACGTCGGTGATGTCGACGAGCTCCAGCTTGGCGCGCAGGTCGGGCTTGTCGTTGCCGTACTTCAGCATCGACTCGCGGAACGGGATCCGCGGGAACGGCGAGGTGACCTCGCGGCCGCCTCCGAACTCGGTGAAGAGCTCGGTCATCAGGCGCTCGATCGGCTGGAAGACGTCCTCCTGCTCGACGAAGGACATCTCCACGTCGAGCTGGTAGAACTCGCCCGGCGAGCGGTCGGCGCGGGCGTCCTCGTCGCGGAAGCAGGGCGCGATCTGGAAGTAGCGGTCGAAGCCGGAGATCATCAGCAGCTGCTTGAACTGCTGCGGCGCCTGCGGCAGCGCGTAGAACTTGCCCGGGTTCAGGCGGGACGGCACGACGAAGTCACGGGCGCCCTCGGGGGAGGTCGCGGTGAGGATCGGGGTCGCCATCTCGTTGAAGCCGAGGGCCACCATCTTCGAGCGGATCGACGCGATGACGGCCGAGCGCAGCATGATGTTGCGGTGCATGCGCTCGCGGCGCAGGTCGAGGAAGCGGTACTCCAGGCGCCGCTCCTCGTTCACCCCGTCGTCGGTGTTGATCGTGAACGGCAGCGGGGCGGCCGCGCCGAGCACCTCGACCGCGGAGACCTCGATCTCGATCTCGCCGGTCGGCAGCTCCGGGTTGACGTTGTCCGCGCCGCGGGAGACGACCTTGCCGTCGATGCGGACGACGGTCTCCTTGGTGACGCTGCTCAGCGCCTCGTTCGCCGCGGTGCCGGGCCGGGCGACCAGCTGCGTGATGCCGTAGTGGTCGCGCAGATCGATGAAGAGGATGCCGCCCAGGTCTCGACGGTTGTGCAGCCAGCCGCTCAGTCGGACGTCGGCGGCGACGTCAGAAGCGCGGAGCTCGCCGCAGGTGTGGGACCTGTACCGATGCATCAGTCATCCAGTTCTACGCGATACCAGGGTGGATTCAACCGTCCCAAGGTTACCGTCCGGGAAGGTGGCGGGGCGGGCACTCCCTCCGGCCTGCGCAGATGCGTCCGGCGGTCCGGCCGAACGGTCCGGGCGAACAGGCACGTAACGGATGCGACCTGTAAAGATGGCCGGGTGCGCACCGAGGACGTCCTGGCCGCCATCGCGACCGGTCTGTGGCGATGGGACAACGCCTCCGGGACGGTCACTCTCGACGGAGAGGCCGCCCGGCTCCTCGGGCTGCCCGCCGAACCGGTGGTGCTGCCGGAGGCCACCGTACGGTCCCGCTTCCACCCGGTGGACTGGAACGAGATCAACGGGATCGTCAACATGGCCGTCGCCGAGGGCACCCTCGCCGAGGCCCGGCTCCGGATCATGGACGTCGACGGCCGGGTGCTGCGGACCGTGCGCAGCCGCTCCAAGCCGGTGGAGAACCGGGCGCCAGGGGGGTCCCCCCGGACGGAGTCCGGGGGAGGGACCACGGACTACGAGCTGATCGGCACCATCCAGGAGATCGCCGAGCCGCAGCCCGGCACCACGGCCGCCCACACCCCCATCACGGGCGACTGGCGGCGCTCCCGCGAGGCCTTCCTGCTGGACGCGGGCCGTGCGCTGGCGGAGGCACGGTCCACGGCCGAGGTGCTGCGGGTCGCCGCCTCGCTGTCGATGCCCGGTTTCAGCCCGGACGGGCTGGCCGTTTTCGGGGTGGCCGGCGACCGGTTGTCGATCATCGGGCACCACGGGCACGATCCGGGGGACGAGGGCCCGTTCTCCGACATGCCGCTGGAGACGGACTATCCGGCGGCGGAGGTCGTCCGTACCGGGCGGGCTATCTACCTGGCCACTCCCGAGGACTACAAACGGCGCTTCCCGGCCGCCTGGCCGCTCGCGCAGCGCTTCGACCGGGTCTCCTGGGCGTTCCTGCCGCTGATCGTGGCCGGGCGGACCATGGGCGCCTGGATGGCCGCCTTCAAGCACCCGGCGTCCTTCTCCCCCGACGAGCGGTCCGTCCTGACGACCGTCGCCCGGATGCTGGCCCAGGCGCTCCAGCGCGCCGTCGTGGCCGAGTCCGAGCGGGAACTCACCACCGGCCTGCAGCGGTCGATGATGCCGCAGCTCGGCCCGGAGATCCCCGGCATGCGGATCGCGGCCCGCTACGTCCCGACGGGCGGCGGACTCCAGGTGGGCGGCGACTGGTACGACATGATCCCGCTGCCGTCGGGCAGGTTCGCGCTGGTCATCGGCGACGTGCAGGGGCACGACGTCCGGGCGGCCGGTTTGATGGGCCAGCTGCGGATCGCCGTACGGGCGTACGCGTCCGAGGGCCACCGGCCGGACGCGGTGCTCTCGCGGGCCTCCCGCTTCCTGGCCGGGCTGTGCTCCTCCCCGGAGTCCGGCCCGTACGGGCCGGACGGCGGCCGGGACTCCGACTTCCTCAGCCCGCGGTTCGCGACCTGCCTGTACGTGGAGTGCGATCCCCGGACCGGCATGCTGGAGGTGGCCCGCGCCGGCCACCCCGATCCCGCGATCCGGATGGCCGACGGCACCGTCCTGATGCGCCCCACCGCGGGCGGACTGCCGCTGGGCATCGATCCCGAGTCCGACTACCCCACCACCCGGTTCACCCTGGAGCCCGGCGAGACGATGATGCTCTGCACCGACGGGCTCATCGAGACCGGCGGGCACGACCTCGACACCGGCTGGGCGCGGCTGCGGGCGGTCCTGGAGTCCGACGCGCACGAGGGCGCGCACGACGGCCCGTACGAGGGCGGGTACGAGGCCGCGTACGAGGACGGGGCGGCCGCCACGGCGGCACACGTCGCGCCGGCCCACCTCGAAAGGCTGGCCGACCTGCTGGTCCAGGCCGTGCACGGGCCGTCCTCGCACCACACCACCGGCCCGCTCGCCGACCGCCGCGAGGACGACATAGCGGTCGTGCTGCTGCGCCGCGAGAGCGCGGACCGCGGGCCCGGCTCCCCGCTGCCGCACCCGGCCCGGCCCGTGCGCCGCACCGTGCTCACCGTGGCCCAGGTGGAGCCCGAACGGATCGCGGGCGCGCGGCAGCAGATCCGCGAGCTGCTGCACGACTGGGCCGACGCCGACCAGGTGGACTCCGCGGTGCTGATGGTCTCCGAGATGGTGACGAACGTACTGACGCACACCGACGGCGACGCGCTGCTGGTCGCGGAGGCGGTCGGCGAGCTGGGCGCGCGCCGGCTGCGCGTCGAGGTCGCCGACGGCAGCGACGAGCTCCCGCACAAGCGCCAGCCGGGGGAGATGTCCTCCAGCGGGCGCGGGGTGCTGCTGATGGAGATGCTGGCCGACGCGTGGGGCGTGGACCCGCGCGGCGAGGGCAAGTCGATCTGGTTCGAGCTGCACGAGCAGTCGAAGGCGGACGCCGACCAGGCGTTCTGACCCGTCGGCACGGCGCGACGGGGTGTGATGGGGCGTGATGGGGTGTGATGGGATGCAGCGGTGTCCAATCCCCCGGATCGTCTCCTGCCCGAGCCCGTACGGCGGCTCGCCGCCTGGTGCGGCGTCGTCCTGCTCGTCACCGCGGTCCTCGCCGTCGGCGTGTGGCTGTGCACCGTCTTCGAGGCCGCCGTGACGCCCGTGCTGCTGGCCGTGCTCGGTACGGCCCTGCTCGGGCCGATGCACCGGCGCCTGGTCCGCATGGGGGTGAACCGCTCACTGGCCGCGGCCCTGACCTGCCTCGCCGTGGTCGCCGTCGTCGGCGGGGCCACGTACGTCGTCGTCCTCGCCCTCATCGAGACGGGCGGCGAGATCGTCGACTCGCTGCGCAAGGCCGGCGAGATGGTCTCCGAGCACTTCGGGGCGGTGGGGACCTCGCTGGAGGACGTCGCGGCGAACTCCAAGGACCTGCTCGCCAAGTTCGGCGGCACGGCCGCCTCGGGCGTGGTCTCGGGGATCAGCGTGGTGGGCTCGATGATCGCGATGGTGCTGCTCGCGCTGGTGCTGATCTTCTTCTTCCTGCGCGACTCCGACGGAGCCGTGGGAACGCTGCGCTCGATCGTCCCGAGCCGCTCGGGCGACCTGATGGAGGCCATGGGCCGGCGTGCCTTCGAGGCCGTCGAGGGGTTCATGCGCGGGACCACGTTCGTGGCCCTGGTGGACGCCGTGCTGATCGGCGCGGGCCTGCTGGTCCTCGACGTGCCGGGTGCGCTGGGGCTCGCCGCCCTGGTCTTCGTGACGGCCTACATCCCCTACCTCGGGGCCATCCTGTCGGGCGCCGTGGCCGTCCTCGTGGCCTTCGCCGACCGGGGCTGGATCATCGGTCTGTGGGCGCTGGGCCTGGTGCTGCTGGTCCAGATGATCGAGGGTTACGTGCTGCAGCCGGTGGTGCAGAGCCGCACCGTGCAGATGCACCCGGCCGTGGTGATGCTGGCCATCACCGCGGGCGCGAGCGTCGCCGGGATCCTCGGGATGCTGCTGGCGGTGCCGCTGACCGCCGCCGTCTTCGGGGTGATCTCGGAGCTGCGGGCCCGGTACACCGCGGATGCGGCGCCCGGGCCCGTGGATCCCGCCTAGGACCTCCGGGTCAGTCCTGGTCGGCCTCGCCCGTGCCGCGGTGGCCGAGGCCGGTGCGCGCGGTGGTGGGGATGCGGCCCAGCCGGCCCGCCTGGAAGTCGTCGAAGGCCTGCTGCAGCTCGTGCTTGCTGTTCATCACGAACGGCCCGTAGTGCGCCATCGGCTCCCGGATCGGACGTCCGCCGAGGAGCACGACCTCCAGGTCCGGGGCGTTGGAGTCCTGGGACGCGTCCGCCCGCACCGTGAGCGAGCCGCCCTCGCCGAAGACGGCCGTCTGCCCCGTCTGCACGGGCCTGCGGTCCTCTCCGACGGACCCGCGCCCGGCCATCACGTAGGCCAGCGCGTTGAAGTCCTCGCGCCACGGCAGCGTGATCTGCGCGCCCGGCGACACGGTCGCGTGGATCATCGTGATCGGGGTGTGGGTGATGCCCGGGCCCTGGTGGCCGTCCAGTTCACCTGCGATGACACGGAGCAGGGAACCGCCGTCCGGGGTCGTCAGCAGCTGGACCTGCCCGCCGCCGATGTCCTGGTAGCGCGGGGGCATCATCTTGTCGGAGGCCGGGAGGTTCACCCACAGCTGGAGGCCGTGGAACAGCCCGCCGGACACGACGAGGGACTCCGGCGGCGCCTCGATGTGCAGGAGGCCGGACCCGGCGGTCATCCACTGGGTGTCGCCGCCGTTGATGACTCCGCCGCCGCCGTTGCTGTCCTGGTGGACGAAGGTCCCGTCGATCAGGTACGTGACGGTCTCGAAGCCGCGGTGCGGGTGCCAGGGCGTGCCCTTGGGCTCGCCGGGGGCGTACTCCACCTCACCCATCTGGTCCATCATGATGAACGGGTCGAGGTACTGGTAGTTGATCCCGGCGAACGCGCGGCGCACCGGGAATCCCTCGCCCTCGAACCCACCGGGAGCGGAGACGACGGCCAGCACCTTGCGCGGGACGGCGGCCTGCGGCGCGGCCACTCGCGGAAGGGTCAACGGGTTCTCAACAGTCACTGCGGGCATGGTCAGGACCTCCTTCTGCGTCGAGTTTAGTTGAAACTCGAACTTTCTGCCACACCGACACAACAGAAGGGCCCCGGAGGAAAATTCCTCCGGGGCCCCACCTGTCCTGACCTGCGATTACTCCAGCGACAGGGTGACCGGCACCGCGGACGCCCGCGCGGATCCCGCCGCCAGGACCCCCGTACCCGACGCCATCACCCCCGCGGCCGCCACGGCCCCGGTCCTCGTCCCCCGCCGCACCGATCCTGCGGGCGGACCGGTCCGGGCCGCGATCCTTTCGGGCAGGACCGAAGCGTGGCTCAGCCGCCGCTGTGCAGCAGGTCCACGCCCAGCCCCGTCACCGAGTGCAGGACCGCCCTGCCGTCCCGCCGGGTGGTGATCAGGCCGGCGGCGCGCAGGGTCCGGGTGTGCTCCGAGACCGACGGGAGGCTGATGTCGAGGTCCCGGGCCAGCTCACTGGTGGTGCGCTGCTGGACCAGAAGTTGCAACACGGCCGCCCGGGTGCGCCCCAGCAGCGCGTCCAGCGCACCCTCCGCCGGGCCCGGGCCGACCAGCGGCAGCGGGGTCATCGCCGGGTACAGCAGCACATGGCGCCCCGAGGGGTGCCCGGCGAGCAGCGGCCGCCCCGTCCAGAACGGCGACGGCATCAGCAGCAGGCCCCGGCCCGGCAGCCGGATCTCGTACGCCGGGTCCCGGTCGACCTCGAAGGCCGTGCCCGTCCAGCCCGCCGCCGGGTGCGTGCTCGCCAGCGCGGCCTTGATGCCGTGGGTGGCCAGCAGCCGGGTCCGCCAGGCCACGTCCGCCTGGAAGGACTGCCGGATGCGCGGCCAGTGCGGGGCGACGAGCACCTCGTACGCGGACCGCAGCGCGCCGTCGAGCTGGTCCCACGCCTCGCGCTCCTGCCCCCACAGCGCACGCAGCCAGGACGCGCCGCCCGGCGCCCGGGCCGCGACGCGGCGCAGCTCCTCGGGGGTGAGCCGCGTACCCGCCTCCCGTACGGCGGCGAGGCCTTCCTCCAGGGTGCGCGCGTACGGCTCGACGAACTGGGGGTTGTCGCCGTCGGGGCGCAGGAGGTCGAGCAGCGGGCGGGCGCGGGCGGGCAGCTCCCGGCCGACACGGCTCCGCCAGCGGCCGAAGACCGCCGCCTCGTCGGTGCGCTGCCAGGCGACCAGCGCCATGGCCAGCTCCACCATCGGCAGCGGCTCGCTCGCGAAGGTGACGTCGAACAGGTCCTCGGCGGTGAAGTGCACCCTCAGCAATGCCGCCCCCGTCAGGTCAGGCGTCTAGCCATCTGCGTGGCAATGGCGTCTAGCCATACATGCGGCGCATGGCGAAGTCGACCATCTGCTCGACCGCCTTCGCGTCGAAGACCATCCGGTGGTCGCCTTCCATGTCGAGGACGAAGCCGTACCCGGTCGGCAGCAGGTCGATCACCTCGGCGCCGGTGATCACGAAGTACTTGGACTCCTTGCCGGCGTACCGGCGCAGCTCCTTGAGCGTGGTGAACATCGGGATCACCGGGTGCTGCGTGTTGTGCAGCGCCAGGAACCCGGGGGTGTCGCCGCGCGGGCAGTAGACCTTCGAGGTGGCGAAGATCTGCTGGAAGTCCTCGGCGGAGAGGGACCCCGTGGTGAAGGCCCGCACGGCGTCCGTGAGGGAGGGCGGGGACGGCTCCGGGTACAGCGGCGGCGCCTGTTGCGCGTAGCCCTGCGGGGGCTGCTGCGCATACTGCTGCTGGGCACCCGGGTTCTGGTCGTAGCCGTACATGGGCCGAAGCCTACCGAGCGCCTGCGGCCGTACCGGCCGGTACCGGTCACCGATCCTCTACGGCTCCCCTGCGGGGTGCGGTCAGCAGCCCTTCAGCGCGGCCACGAAGAGCCCCCAGGCTGCCGCGCTCACCACGACCGTGCCGCCGTCGGGCCGCTTGGAATCCCGGACGGGAACGACTCCGGCAAGCCCGTCCGCCACCTCGACGCAGTCGCCGTTGTCACCGTTGGTGTAGCTGCTCTTGCGCCACTGGGCAGCGCCGATGAAACCCTCGGCCACCTCGACGCAGTCGCCGCCCGTGCCGTTGCTGTAGCTGCTCTTGCGCCACTGGGCAGCGCCGATGAAACCCTCGGCCACCTCGACGCACTCCCCGCCGGTGCCGTTGCTGAAGCTGCTCTTGCGCCAGGTCGCGGTGCTCAGGTCAATTGCGCTGCTTGCCATTTCGGTAGTCCTCTGCCGCGGCGTCGAGGAGGGCCAGGGACGCCTCCGGCGGCAAGGCGGCGGCCCTCAGCAGATCGTAAGACCTGCGGTAGTCCTTCACGAGCGCCGGAAAGTCGATGAGTTGGCCGCTGTGCAGGCTCTCCACGTAGACCACGGGCGGCGCGTCCGGAAAGGTCATGAACCTCGCCATGCCCATCATGAGCGCGTGTGCCCCGGTCGTTTCCGGGACGACTTGCAGAATGGACCTGGTCCGGCGGACCACGGCCGCGATGTGCTCCAGCAGCTCCGCCATCTGCGGCGCGGGCAGGGCCGGGCGGCGGATCACCGACTCGTCCAGCACCACCCAGAATTCGGGCGGGCACTCCCCGTCGAAGAGCTTCGCCCGGCCCATCCGGGCCGCCACCAGGACCTCGATCGCCTCGTCGGCTGCCCGGGGCATTGCGGCGCGGCTGATCGCCCGCGCGTATGCCGGGGTCTGGAGCAGCCCCGGCACGAGCATCGGAGCCCAGTCCTCGATCGTCTCGGCGAACGGCTCCATCTCCGCGACGTCCGCGAAGTATTCGGCGTACCCCGACTGCCTCGCGCGGCGCGCGTCTTCACAGCGGCGCTCGAAAAAGCCGTCCGTGCCCAGCCTCACGTCCACGTGTCGGGCCAGGTCCAGCGGCATTCTGCGCTCGCCGCGTTCGATCTGACTCAGGAACGGCACACCCCGAAAGCTGCCCTCCGCCAGCTGGTCGAGCGTGAGTCCGGCCGCCTCCCGCTTGTAACGGAGCTCCGCGCCGTAGAAGGACGGCACGTTCGCCGACGCGTCCGGGTCCTTGCGAGCAGGCACAACCCACCACCGCCATTTGCCACTTGTCCAGCGCAACGGGAAACCCTTCCCACCGTACGCACCACCGCACCACTCTGTGAGGAGTTCGTCACACTCCGCCACGGAAGGGTTCGCCATGAGCGACCACCCCCACGACCGCGAGGCCACCGCGGCCCTCACCGCCCTACGCGCCGCGCTCGCCGCGCACGGGATCACGCTGCCCTCGCTGGACGTACACCTGCTCTCCTACGCCGGGCGGTACGACTCGCCGCCCCTGATCACGCTCGGCAACTGCAGCGCCGCCACCGCGCAGCGGCTGGCCGAAGCGCTGGCGAAGCCGTGAACGAGCTCACCGTCCGGCTGCTCGCCACCCCTCAGGCGGCCCCCGTACTGCGGCACGCCGTGCGGGAGCACCTCGGCCCGGGATCCGGCGACGCCGAGCTGTGCGTCAGCGAGCTGCTGGCCAACGTGATCACCCACCTCGGCGAGGGCACGCCCGTCACCCTGCGCGTCACCGGGACCGGAAGGGCAGCCCGTACGCGGGTCGAGCTCACCGATCCCGACCCGCGGGCCCGGCCCGTACGGCGGGAGGCGGCCGCCACCGACGAGTCCGGGCGGGGGCTCGCCCTGCTGGACGCCGTGGCGCTGCGATGGGGGGTCACCGAGGGGTACCGGACCAAGACGGTCTGGTGCGAGCTTTGACCCTGGTCACAGTCGGAGCCGAAGGGTTGCCGTTATTACCGGTGGGTAGCATCATGTTGTTACCGATTGGTATGTACGAGGAACCTGTCTCCCCGAGCCTTAACGGAGCCGTCGCCATGGGGCACTACAAGTCGAATCTCCGCGACATCGAGTTCAACCTCTTCGAGGTGCTCGGCCGCGACCAGCAGTACGGCACCGGTCCGTTCGAGGAGATGGACGCGGAGACCGCGAAGAACATCCTTTCCGAGATCGCCCGCCTCGCCGAGAACGAGCTGGCCGAGTCCTTCGCGGACGCCGACCGCAACCCGCCCGTCTTCGACCCGGAGACCAACACCGCCCCGGTCCCGGCCTCGTTCAAGAAGAGCTACAAGGCCTTCATGGACTCCGAGTACTGGCGTCTTGGCATCCCGGAGGAGATCGGCGGCACCGTCTCGCCGCGCTCCCTCGTCTGGTCCTACGCGGAGCTCCTGCTCGGCTCGAACCCCGCCGTGTGGATGTACTCCTCCGGCCCGGCGTTCGCCGGCGTCCTCCACGAGGAGGGCAACGAGGCGCAGAAGAAGGTCGCGCAGATAGCCGTCGAGAAGCGCTGGGGCTCCACCATGGTCCTCACCGAGCCGGACGCCGGCTCGGACGTCGGCGCCGGCCGCACCAAGGCGATCCAGCAGGAGGACGGCTCCTGGCACATCGAGGGCGTGAAGCGCTTCATCACGTCCGGTGAGCACGACATGGAGGAGAACATCCTCCACTACGTCCTCGCGCGCCCCGAGGGCCACGGCCCGGGCACCAAGGGCCTGTCCCTCTTCCTCGTCCCGAAGTTCCACTTCGACTGGGAGACCGGCGAGCTGGGCGAGCGCAACGGCGTCTACGCCACCAACGTCGAGCACAAGATGGGCCTCAAGGCCTCCAACACGTGCGAGATGACCTTCGGCGACCAGCACCCCGCCAAGGGCTGGCTGATCGGCGACAAGCACGACGGCATCCGCCAGATGTTCATGATCATCGAGTTCGCCCGCATGATGGTCGGCACGAAGGCCATCGCCACCCTCTCCACCGGCTACCTGAACGCGCTGGAGTACGCCAAGGAGCGCGTGCAGGGCCCGGACCTGGCGAACTTCATGGACAAGACCGCGCCCAAGGTCACCATCACGCACCACCCCGACGTGCGCCGCTCGCTCATGACGCAGAAGGCCTACGCCGAGGGCATGCGCGCCCTGGTCCTCTACACGGCCTCCGTGCAGGACGAGATCCAGGTCAAGCAGGCCGCCGGCCAGGACGCCTCCGCCGAGATCGGCCTGAACGACCTGCTCCTGCCGATCGTGAAGGGCTACGGCTCCGAGAAGTCCTACGAGCAGCTCGCCCAGTCCCTGCAGACCTTCGGTGGCTCCGGCTACCTGCAGGAGTACCCGATCGAGCAGTACATCCGCGACGCCAAGATCGACACCCTCTACGAGGGCACCACCGCCATCCAGGGCCAGGACTTCTTCTTCCGGAAGATCGTCCGCGACCAGGGTGCCTCCCTGAACGTCCTCTCCGAGACGATCAAGAAGTTCCTGGCCGAGGCCGTCGGCGGCGAGGAGCTGGCCGGCGCCCGCGACGCGCTCGCCAAGGCCGCCGTCGACCTGGAGGCCATCGTCGGCCAGATGATCGTCGACCTCACCGCCACCGGCGAGGACGTCAAGAACATCTACAAGGTCGGCCAGAACACCACCCGCCTGCTGATGGCCTCGGGTGACGTGGTCGTCGGCTACCTGCTGCTCAAGGGCGCCGCCGTGGCCGCCGAGAAGCTGGCGACCGCCTCCGCGAAGGACGTCCCCTTCTACACCGGCAAGATCGCCGCCGCGAAGTTCTTCGCGTCGCAGGTCCTGCCGAACGTCTCGGTCGCCCGCGCGCTGGCCGAGTCCGTCGACAACTCCCTCATGGAGCTCGACGAGGCCGCCTTCTAAACAGGCGTCCCCACCGCGCCACCGCCGCGCACACGCACCAGCGGCCGGGCCCCCCGCACAGGGGCCCGGCCGCTGGCGCGTACCCGGCCCCAGGCCCCTGTCCTGCGGCTTTCCGCGATGTCAGTTGTTCATGGGACGCTCGTAGACATGAGTCCACAGGATCAGCACGGCAGCAGGGGGTACTCCGTCCCCACCGGGCGGCCGTACGCCCTCAAGGAGCTGCAGGCGAGCCTGGGCAGCCTCGGCGACCACCTGAAGGAGCTGTACGACGGCGCCCACCCCGCCGAGTACGACACCATCGCCGACGCGCTGTACGTGGCCTTCCAGACGGCCACCGGACTGGCTCCCGCCAAGAGCTACACCGGCTGCCCCGAGCACCCCAACGGCGCTCTCGACCCCGAGGCACCCGAAGGCTGGGGCCGCTGCCTCATCTGCAACGACCGCCGGCGCCTCGGACAGCGCGGCCGTGGCGGCCCGCCCGCCGCACCCGCCGGGGAGCAGCGGCGTCTCGGGTACCCCGTACCGGACCCCCCGTACACGCTCCAGCGCCTGCGCACGTACGTGCGCACCGTCGAGGACCAGCGGTTCCACCTGGGCCTGTCCTCACCCGCCGAGGACTTCGTGCGCATCGCCGACGACCTCCACCGCGCCTTCATCGTCGCCCGCGAACTCTCCCGGCCACGCAATGCCTCGGGATGCGCCGAACATCCCGGCGCGCCGATCGACCCCGACGCTCCTCCCGGCGAGGCCTGTATCTTCTGCGCCGGACGCAAGAGGCGCGCGCAGCGCTCCCCGCAGACCCCGGAGATGCTCCCGCGCATCCGCCGGGGCGAGCGCAGGCAGCTGCAGCGCCGGTTCGAGCGTCCGCCGGGCTGAGACGGAAGGGACCGCAGAGAGGCACGCGGGCACGGAGCCGGTCCACCCGGCCGTCAGCACCGTCAGGACCGTCCGCACCGTCCGGCCGTGACAGAAGGCATCCGGGCCCTCGTTAAGGTGAACCACTTGGTTTCCTCCCCTCCCCGGCCGGAGGGGGTTCCCACGCTCACGCGTGGGGTTCCTGTTCCACCGCGGCCCGCCCCGACCGAGAGGAAGACCTTCGATGAGGTCCGACAGCCGCTCCACGGCCGTCCTCGGCACGGGCGGGCGGAGCCGGGCCGCAGCCACGCCGCACGCACCCGACCGTCCGCGACAGTTCCACGGACCGTGCGCGAGTCGGATAGAAACGGTACTTCAACGACCTCTTCGCCGAAGGAACCACCGCCCCGCGGACGCTAGGGTCGGGCACGATCCGAACACCAGCACAGGTCACAGCCTCACGCTCCGGCAATCCGCCGCGGCGAGGTTCCGAGCCGGAAATGCGTTTCCTCACCCGGCTGAAGCCGGGGGCTTCCACACAAGGGAAATACGATGAGCTCTCCCGCCCGCTTCGACCGCGGCCACACCGACGATCTGATGACCTTCCTGACGGCCAGTCCGTCGCCGTACCACGCCGTGGCCAACGCGGCGGAGCGGCTGGAGAAGGCGGGCTTCAGGCAGTTGTCGGAAACGGACGCCTGGGATACGGGCACCGGGGGCAAGTTCGTGCTCCGCGGCGGTGCGCTCATCGCCTGGTTCGTCCCCGAAGGCGCGTCCGCGCACACCCCGTTCCGGATCATCGGCGCACACACCGACTCCCCGAACCTGCGGGTCAAGCCGCTGCCGGACACGGGCTCCCAGGGCTGGCGGCAGATCGCCGTCGAAATCTACGGCGGCACCCTGCTCAACACCTGGCTGGACCGCGACCTGGGCCTCGCCGGGCGGCTGACCCTGCGCGACGGCACCGAGCGCCTGGTGAACGTGGACCGCGCCCTGCTGCGCGTACCCCAACTCGCCGTGCACCTGGACCGGTCGGTGAACAGCGACGGCCTCAAGCTCGACAAGCAGCGGCACATGCAGCCGATCTGGGGTCTGGGCGACGTGCAGGAGGGCGACCTGATCGCCTTCCTGGAGGAGGAAGAGGGCCTGGAACAGGGGTCGGTGGCCGGCTGGGACCTGATGGTCCACTCCATCGAGCCGCCCTCGTACCTGGGCCGCGACCGCGAGCTGGTGGCCGGCCCCCGCATGGACAACCTGCTGTCGGTCCACGCGGGCGTCGCGGCCCTCGCCGCGGTCTCCGCCACCGGAAAGCTCGACCACATCCCCGTGCTGGCCGCCTTCGACCACGAGGAGAACGGCTCGCAGTCCGACACGGGCGCGGACGGCCCGCTGCTGGGCAACGTGCTGGAACGTTCAGTCTTCGCCCGCGGCGGCTCGTACGAGGACCGCGCGCGGGCCTTCGCGGGCACCATCTGCCTGTCCTCGGACACCGGACACGCCGTGCACCCCAACTACGGTGAGCGGCACGACCCGACGCACCACCCGCGCGCCAACGGCGGACCGATCCTGAAGGTCAACGTCAACCAGCGGTACGCCACCGACGGCAGCGGGCGCGCCGTGTTCGCCGCCGCGTGCGAGCGGGCCGGCATCCCGTGGCAGACCTTCGTCTCCAACAACTCGATGCCGTGCGGCACCACGATCGGCCCGATCACCGCCGCCCGCCACGGCATTCAGACCGTCGACATCGGCGTCGCGATCCTCTCGATGCACAGCGCCCGCGAACTGTGCGGCGCGGACGACCCGTTCCTCCTCGCGAACGCCCTGGTGGCCTTCCTGGAGGGCTGAGCCCCCCAGGAAGACCCCGGCCGGCTACCCCTCGGCGTCCATCCCCGCGAGGACGAGGGGCAGCCGGGAGGCGCCGTCGGGGGTGACGCGGACCGGGACGCCCCAGTCCTGCTGGTGGACGTGGCAGGCCGGGTACTCGTTGGCGGGGTCGTCGTCGCAGGACGCCGCCATCGCCGACACGTGCAGGACGCCCTCGGTGACCTCCGGGTTCAGCGCGAGCTCCCGGAACAGGTCGGTCCCGGCGCCCTCGCCGGCCGCCAGCAGCTCCGGCGGGGTCGAGGAGACCAGCAGCCGGGTGGAGGGCCCGTAGCGGGTGTCGAGCTTCTGCCCGGCCGGCGCCTGGAAGACCACGTCGAGGCGGAGCGTGCCGGGCGCCACCTCGGTGGCGGCCCGCTGCGTGCGGTGGGCGACGGCGTCCACCCGGACCGCTTCCTCCGGGAGGCGCAGCCGGGTCAGCCGGTGCCGGGCCGACTCGACGACGACGATGTCCTCGCCCACCAGCACGGCGTCGCTGGGCTCGCGCAGATCGGTCGCCAGCGTCGAGACCTGGCCGGTCGCCGGGTCGTAGCGGCGCAGCGCGTGGTTGTACGTGTCGCACACCGCGACCGAGCCGTCGGGCAGGGCCGTCACGCCGAGCGGGTGCTGGAGCAGCGCCTGGGCGGCGTCGCCGTCCCGGTGCCCGAAGTCGAACAGCCCGGTGCCCACGGCGGACCTGACGACGTACCCCTCGTCACCGGCCTCCACGTACCGCAGGGCGCTGGTCTCGGAGTCGGCGATCCACAGCCGGTCCCCGGCGGCCGCGAGCCCCGAGGGCTGGGCGAACCAGGCCTCGGCGGCCGGCCCGTCGAGCAGCCCCTCGTTGGTCGTACCGGCCGCGACCTCGACCGTCCCGGCCTCCGGGTCCCAGGTCCACAGCTGGTGCACGCCGGCCATGGCGATCCAGACCCGGCCCTGCCACCACGCCACGTCCCACGGCGAGGACAGGTCCACCTCCAGCGCCGGCCCCGAGGTCGGCGACCCCTGCCACCACTGCCGGCCGGTCCCGGCGACGGTCTCCACCTGCCCGGTGGCCGGGTCGTAGACGCGCAGCGCGTGGTTGACGGTGTCGGCGACGACGACCCTGCCGTCGGGCAGCAGCGCGAGGCCCTGCGGCTCGCTGAAGCTGTCCCCGGCGAAGCCGCGCTCGCCGCTGCCGATACGGCGTACGACGCTCTCGCCGTCGGCGGCCAGCTCCACGAGCTGGTGCCGGGTGGAGTCGGAGACCAGCAGGTTCCCGGAGGGCAGCAGCAGCGCCTTCCCGGGGAAGCGCAGGGCTCCGGCCACCGGCTCGGGCGCCACGTAGGGCCCGTCGCCGCGCCGCAGCGTGCCCTTGGCCTCGTGCTCGGCCTCCAGCTCCTCGACCAGACGGGCGATGGCGTGCGCGTGTCCCTCGCCGGCGTGCTGGGCGACGACGTACCCCTCGGGGTCGATCACGACGAGCGTGGGCCAGGCGCGTACGGCGTACTGCTTCCAGGTCGCGAGCTCCGGATCGTCGAGCACGGGGTGGTGCACCTGGTACCGCTCGACGGCGTCGACGACGGCGGCGTGCTCCGCCTCGTGCACGAACTTCGGGGAGTGCACCCCGATGATCACGACGGTGTCGCGGTGCTTCTCCTCCAGCTCGCGCAGCTCGTCGAGGACGTGCAGGCAGTTGATGCAGCAGAACGTCCAGAAATCGAGGATCAATGTGCGACCTCGGAAGTCGGCAAGCTTCAGGTCCTTCCCGCCGGTGTTGATCCAGCCGCCCTTGCCGATCAGCTCTGGGGCACGGACACGGGCACGCTTGCGGGGGGCGGGCGCGGGGGTGGGCGCCGGGGCAGCATCGTTCATCCTTCAAGCTTGCCATCCTGGTATGAACGTCGGATCACACGCGTACGGCGGGCCACGGCCCGGGCAGAGGAGCGACGTATGACCGCGGATGGGAACACGGCGGAGTTCATGGCGATACCCGGGAGCCCGGAAACCCGGCGCGAGGGCTTCGCCCGGTCGCTGGCGGACCTCTTAAGGGTCCTCGGGATCGAGGTCGCCGCCGAGCCGGAGCAGGCCGGCGGGCCCACGTGGGAACAGCGCGCCCGGGCCGCACTGCGCGAGCTCTGGCGGCGTGGCGTGGTCCTTTCCGACTACTCCTTCGACGCGCTGATGGCGGCCGCGGTCCACGACCCCAACCCCAGTTTCAACCGGCAGTTCGTCGAACCGGCCCTCAACGCCTTCGGCCACCGGCGCGTCCAGGCCGCACTGCTCGACTACCTGCTCACCGGCACCGATCCCGAGCGGGCGGGCGCCGCACGGGCCTGGTACTGGTCGGCCCTGACCGCGCGCATGCCCGAGGTCCGGGCGGAGCACCCGGCACCGGCCGACGACGACGACACGTCGGTGTTGACCGCGTGGTACCGCGCCGCACTGGCCGAGTTCGTGCGCAACGAGCACCTGGACGTCCGGCGCTGCATCCTGCCGCTGCTGCCGCTGAGGAAGTCGTCGTACCGGCCGGAGCTGCACGCGCTGGTGGACGAGGCGGTGGCGATCGCCCGGTCCCATCCGGACGAGTACATCCGCCACCGCGTGGAACACCAGGTCGGTGACTGACGCCCGCACCGGGCGCGCTCGACCACGGCGACCTCCGAGAACTCCCGGACGAGGGTCGTGTGACCGGTCCGCCGGGCCGCCCCGTCGCCGTTCGGCGCGGGGCGGCTGCGACCCCGTCCGCCCGGGGTTCACGCGCTGAGCGGCCGGCCGTCTCCGCCCGGTTCGTACATCTCCTCGACCTGCTGCACCAGCTCCTCGGCGAGCAGCCGCCACATCCCGGCGTACCCCTCGGCCAGCCGCGCCACCGACTCCTTGCAGTGCGCGGGCACCGTCTCGGCGATCTTCTGCCGTTCCCGGGTGATCAGGGAGCAGACGTCGAGCAGGCGCAGGACGGAGCGCCCCGAGGCGTTGTGCCGCAGCGAAGGGTCGCGGGTCAGCATGCCGGTGATCTTCCTGACGTCCTCCAGGGCCATGACCGGTGCCTTCTCCTCGGCGAGGGTACGGCGCCGTGCGGACGGCAGCCGGGTGACCGTGGCTCCGGTCGCGGGCACCCGGACGGTGACCGCTTCCGCCGGAGCGTGTCGCGCCGCGTCCGCGGCCTGGGCCGCGCGGCCCCGTACGCCTCGGGGCACCGGGCTGTCGCCGCGCTGGATCCGGTTGCGCACGTCCGCGACGGTCGCCGGGGCCAGCCCGACTTCGGCCGCGATCTGGCGCAGGGAGAAGCCGGGGTTGGTCCGGATGAGCTCTCCGGCCCGTTCCCGCCGGTGGGCGGTGTCGATGGGCCGGACCCGGCCGTCCCGCCCGACCCTGCTGTCGGACTGCGGCAGCGCCATCTCCCTGCGGAGCCGCCCGATCTTCTTGGGGGAGAGTCCGGCCACCACCGCGACGGCCCGGTCGGACCACTGGGGGTGCGCGGAGAAGATCCGCATCGCGGCGGCCGTCCGGTCGGTCGTGGACAGCGGCCGGCCGTGCGCGATGTTGGCCGCCACCGCCAGGAGTCGTGCATCCTCCTGGTCGCCGTCGAAGAACCGCACCGCGATGCGGTCCTCTCCCAGCAGCTCGACCACGCGCAACCGGTGGGCACCGTCGATGACGGTCATGGTCGGGCGGTGGACGAGGATCGGCGGGAGGTCGTCGGCGTTCTCGGCGAGTATCCGGATGTGATCGGCGTCTTCACCGTGCACTCGTGCGGAGAATCCCGTCCGGAGGACTTCCACCGGAACTCTCTCCACGGGAAGTTCCTTGAGGACGGATTGCTGAAGTTTGATCAGATATTCTGAATCTGCCCGGTCCACAACCATTCCCATCACGCGAAGGCAATCCGATTCAGCGGCTGTCGGCTTCACTGCCATCCGTGGTCGGTCGGGGTGGCCCCGTAATTCACCGGGCCGTCCGCCAGCACCTGGACCTCCTGCGTCCGGGGCTCGACCTCCTCGACCTGCACGGCGAATCCGGTCGCCAGCGCGAGAACACCGGCCAGAATCAGGCTGCGAATTGCGTTGCGCGAAATCAGGTGAGACATCGGTTACCCCCGTGACTGGATGCTGGCTACAGTCAGAAGATTGCCGTCCGCGCCGGACGAAGGAAAGCACGCGGGTGGGAGGTAAACCGGCCATGACCTACTCCGTCCACCCCAGCCCCGGGATCGGGTCCGCTTCGAGGTCGGGCCGGAACAACGGGCCCTCGGCACGGACCGGTTCCCAGGCCCTCAGCTCCGGAACGGCCGAGCCGGCACGGCACCACAGGGAGAGGGTCGCCGACTCGGCCTCCTCCAGGGAATCGGCACGCAGGTAGAAGCCCAGGATCGGGTGGGGCAGGGCGTCCGGATGCACGCTCACGTGCTCGAAGCCGTCCCGGCCGGCGCACGCCCCGGCGATGGCCTCCGCCGCCGACGACGGCACGGCCGCATCGGGCCGACGAGGCCGCAGTGATAGGTGGACGAGAAACATAGGTGCCCTTGCACTCCGAATGTCCGGGGTCGGACGATGCCATTCCGCTTATTCCGGTCGCCGGGCCGATGTCCACGGCCGCCAGCGAGCGCCGAGCGTACACAGCCGGGCCAACTGGGCACATAGGAATCAACGCGTTCAACTCAGGCAGCTTCTTGCCTGGCCGCAACTCGATCACATAAACTCAACTCCCCGTTGCGAAATGACGCGAGAAACACCAAAGCGGGGGCGCATGGTCGACACAGACGCAAAACAGCCGGGCCATCCGAGTTCACTGAGCTCACTCGGCCTGGACCCCGTCATCGAGTCCGTCTACGTCGCCCTGCTGGACCGAACGCAAGGCGTAGCCGATATCTGCGCCCGCCTGGCCCTCCCGGAGCACGTCGTCCGGAGCGCCCTCGACCGCCTGAGCGAGCTGGCACTCGTCCGCGCCTCGATCGAATCACCCCACCACCTGCACGCGGTCAGTCCGCACGTGGGGATGGAGATCCTGATCGCCGAGCAGCGCTCCGAACTGGCCCGGCACACACAGAGGTTGGAGGCCGCGCAGGCCGCTGCCGCCCGATTCATCCTGGACTACGACGGACGCCAGTCCGGCGGCACCGACGGGGCCGAGGTCAAGTACCTCGTGGGGCTGGACGCCATCCGCGACCACCTGAAGATCCTCAACGGGCAGGTGGCCGAGGAGCTGCTCACCTTCGCGCCCGGCGGCCCGCAGAAGCCGGAGAACATGCAGGCGTCCCGGCCCCTCAACCAGCAGCTGCTCCGGCGTGGCGTACAGATGCGCACGGTCTACCTGAACAGCATCCGCAACGACCGGCCGACCATGGAACACGCACACTGGCTGACCGAACAGGGATGTGAGGTGCGCACCGTCCCGTCCCTGCCCAACCGGATGATCATCTACGACCGGAAACTGGCGATGATCGCCTCCGACGCCGACGATACCGGCGCGGGCGCCGTTCAAGTCAGCTCACCGGGGATGGTCACCGCGCTGCTCACCCTGTTCGACAGTGTGTGGCAGGCTGCCGATCAGCTCGAAGCACCGGTGCAGCCGGCTCCTGGAGAGCTGACCTGCCAGCAGGCCGAGGCGCTCAGACTCCTGGCGCTCGGCCTCACCGACGAGGCCATCGCGACGCGCCTGGCGGTGTCACCGCGCACCGCTCGCCGCATCACGTCCAGCCTCATGACCCACCTGGGCGCGCGGAGCCGTTTCCAGGCGGGCGTGCTCGCCATCCAGCAGGGGTTCCTGCCCGCTCGCGTCGAGTGACACCGCAGGGGTGCGGGCCTGCTGTCCAACTGGTTCCGGAATTCGCTTGGACAGCAGGCACACCCCGGGCCGGCGCGCGAGCTGCGACCCGCGCGACCGGCCATCCGCCCGATGTGCAACTCGACGCGCTCAATGGTGCGTTGACACCGAAAATCCGGCCGTGATCTCGTGGCGGACGTCACCGGGACTCTTCGGCCATCGGTGACCCGTGTCCGGGGAAAGGCCATTCCAGCTCGGGCGACGAAACGGTCCGGGCACCGCCCCGGAATTCGCCTCCCGTCGCGCCGTCTTCTTTTCCCGGCCGGATCGGAGCCGCGCTCGCCTCTGCTGCGACGCTTCCGGCCGCCGCCTTGCACACGATGTGGAGTCGCACCAGATGCGTGATTCGCTTTCCCTTCACGGGCGGTTCCGAGAGCACGCCGGTCGCACTCCGGACGCGGTGGCGGTGCGTTCCGCCGGCCGCCGGCTGACGTACCGGGAGCTGGACCGGCGCTCCGATGCGCTGGCGCACGTCCTCATCGGCCTCGGGGTGTCCCGGGAGACGCCGGTCGCGGTACTCACCGACCGCACCGTGGACGTCCTCGTGGCGTTCCTGGGAGTCCTCAAGGCCGGTGGCTGCTACGTGCCCCTGCACCCCGGTTTCCCGACTGAGCGGGCCGAATGGATCATCCGCCGGACGGGGGCGGGGATCCTGCTCACCGATGCGGTGATGGCTGCACGGACCAGTCCCGCGGGCGATTTCACCGTGGTGCGCGTGGACGACCCCGAGCTCTACGAGGCCGCGCCCGGGCCGGTGGCAGCGGTGTGCGAGCCGGGGCAGCTGGCCTACGTGATGTTCACGTCCGGCTCCACCGGACTCCCCAAGGGCGTCGCGGTCACCCACCGGGACGTTCTGGACCTGGTGGACGACTCCATGTTCGCCACGGGACACCACGAGCGGGTCCTGATGATCGTCCCGTACGCGTTCGACGCATCCCTGCACGGCCTGTGGATGCCGCTGCTGCGCGGTGGCACCTCGGTGATCGCCGCAGCCGACGACGTGTCCGCGGCCCGGCTGCGGGAGCTGTTCGAATCCGAGGAGATCACCAGTCTGGAGATGCCCGCCGGCCTGTTCCGCACCATCGCCGAGACGGCCCCGGAGACCTTCCACGGCCTGCGCGAGGTGTCCACGGGCGGCGACGTCATCTCCCCGGTCGCGGTGCGACGGGTACTGCGGGCCTGCCCCGGCACCGTGGTGCGCGCCACGTACGGTCCCACCGAGACCACGCTGTACGCCACCCACCACGCCTTCACCGACGCGGCCCAGGTCGCCGACCGGGTCCCCATGGGCCGCCCGCTGGACGGCACGCGCACGTACGTCCTGGACGGGCAGCTGGCCCCGGTGCCCGTCGGCACCCCCGGTGAGCTGTACATCGCCGGGACCGGCCTGGCCCGCGGGTACCTCCACCGGCCCGGTCTCACCGCCGAGCGCTTCGTCGCCGACCCCCACGGACCGGCCGGCAGCCGCATGTACCGCACCGGCGACATCGTGTGCCGCAATCCGGAAGGCCTGATCGAGTTCCTCGGCCGGACCGACGACCAGGTCAAGATCCGCGGCTTCCGCGTCGAACCCGGCGAGATCGAGACCGTCCTGTCGACGTTCCCCGGGGTTTCCCAGGTCGTGGTCACGGCCCGCGAGACCAACGGTGACAAGACCCTGGTGGCCTACCTCGTCGGTGACGGGCCCGTCGACACGGGCGCGCTGCGCGGCCACGCCGGAGCCTCGCTGCCCGCGTACATGGTCCCTGCCGCGTTCGTCGCCCTGGACGCCTTCCCCCTCACGCCGAACGGCAAGGTCGACTACCGGGCGCTGCCCGCACCGGAGTTCACGGCGGCGGGCGCCTACCGCGCTCCGCGCACCCCGGACGAGGAGAAGCTGTGCGCGCTCTTCGCCGAGGTCCTCGGCACCACCCGGGTCGGCATCGACGACAGCTTCTTCGACCTCGGCGGTCACTCCCTCCTCGTCACCCGGCTGATCGGCAGGATCCGGAGCGCCTTCGACACGGATGTGTCCGTCCGCCTCTTCTTCGGCGCCCCCACGGTCGCCGCGCTGCTCCCGGTGCTGCGCGCGCAGGATCCCGGCAGCCGGCGGCCGGTGCTCGCCCGGCAGGAGCGTCCGGCCCGCGTCCCGCTGTCCACCGCCCAGCACCGCATGTGGTTCCTGGAGCAGTGGGGCGGCCCTTCCTCCCTGTACAACCTGCCCGTCGTCCTGCGGCTGACGGGCGACCTGGACCGGGACGCGCTGCGCGAGGCGGTCCGGGACGTGATCGTCCGGCACGAGAGCCTGCGCACCGTCGTGGGCGAGGCGCAGGGCGAGCCGTACCAGGTGGTGCTCGGTCCGGACGAACTGCGGCTCACCCTGCCCGTCACGGAAGTCGACGAGGCGGACCTCGACGCCGCGGTGCGCGAGGCCGGCAGCCGGCCGTTCGACCTCAGGGCCGATCCGTCCCTGCGTGCCGAACTGTTCACGTGGGCCGCGCGGGAGCACGTCCTGTTGCTGACGCTGCACCACATCGCTTCGGACGGCTGGTCCAAGGCGCCGCTCAGCCGCGACCTGGCGTCCGCCTACGCGGCCAGGCGCGCGGGCAGGGCCCCCGCCTGGACCGAACTTCCCGTGCAGTACGCGGACTACACCCTGTGGCAGCACACGCTCCTCGGCGACCCCGGGTCCCCCGACAGCCTCGCCGGGCGCCAGCTCGCGTACTGGAAGGACGCCCTGGAGGGGGCACCGGACGAGATCGCCCTGCCCTTCGACCGTCCGCGCCCCGCGGACAGCACCCACCGGGGCGCGGCACTGCCGCTGCGGCTCGACGCCGAGCTCCTCACGTCCGTCGTCGAGCTGGCCCGCGGCAGCGACACCACGCCCTTCATGGTGCTCCAGGCCGCACTGGCGGCAGCGCTGCACCGGCTGGGCGCCGGAGACGACATCCTCCTGGGCAGCGTGGTGGCGGGGCGCGGGAACACCGCGCTGGAGGACCTCGTCGGTTTCTTCGTCAACACGGTCGTCCTGCGGACCGACCTGTCCGGAGACCCGTCCTTCGGCGAGCTGCTCGCCAGGGTGCGGGAGACCGACCTCGCCGCCTACTCCCACCAGGACGTGCCCTTCGAGCAGGTGGTGGCGGCCGTCAACCCGGGCCGTTCCCTGTCCCGGCATCCGCTCTTCCAGGTCATGCTCGTCCTGCAGAACGTCAGCGGTTACGAGTTCACCGTGCCCGGCCTGGAGGTGTCGGTCGTCGAGGAGGCCACGTCGACGTCGAAGTTCGACCTGCTCCTCAGCATCACCGAGCAGTACGACGATCGGCGCCGTCCGGTGGGCGCCACCGGCTACGTCGAGTACGACACCGCCCTGTTCGACGCCTCGACGGTCGAGCGGATCCGTGACCTCTTCGTCTCCCTGCTCACGGCCGCCGTGGCCGATCCCGGACAGCGGGTGTCCGCGCCCCGTCCCCTGGCCCCGACGGGCTGACCACCGGTTCACGGATCAATGCCGGAAGCCAATGCAATTCACAATGGTCCGGAAAATACGGACGGCGCCCGGTAAACACTTGGACAGCATTGTCGGGGCACGAACCATCGTGTGATGCTGAGGCTTCCAGAAAGCCTTAACTCCATGGTGTCCGGGGGAATTCAATGCCAGGAATCACCGTTTCCACCCATCCCCGATCGCGGGATCGACTGGAAATGGAAGAGCTGCACGGCAGTCTTTCCGAGCCGGTGCTGGACACCATGAACTTCCTGAATGAAATCACCCACCGCTATCCCGACGCGATTTCATTCGCCCCCGGACGGCCCTACGACGGTTTCTTCGACAGCGAGCAGGTGTTCGCCTGCATCCGCCGATATCTGGACCATCTGGCGGAGCAGGGCGCCTCGGCGCAGGACGTCCGGACGGCGCTGTACCAGTACGGGCCGACCGCCGGGCTGATCCGCGGCGTCATCGCCGACTCCCTCCGGGCGGACGAGGACACCGACGTGCCGGCCGAGTCCATCGTGGTCACCGTCGGCGCGCAGGAGGCCATGTTCCTGGTGCTGCGCGCACTGTTCGCCGGTCCCGACGACGTCCTGCTGGTCTCCAGCCCCTGCTACGTCGGCATCACCGGCGCCGCCCGGCTGCTCGACATCGCCGTACGCCCGGTGGAGGAACGCGAGGACGGCTTCGATCCCTCCGATCTGGAGTCCGCCGTGCTGGCGGAGCTGGCGCAGGGCCGCCGCCCCCGGGCGTTCTACGTGGTCCCCGACCACTCCAACCCGTCCGGCACCACCATGGGACCCGAGGCACGCGAGAAGCTCCTGGAGCTCGCCGAGCGCTACGACTTCCTGGTGCTGGAGGACAGTCCGTACCGGCAGGTGAGCCCCGGCACGCCGCTGCCGACCCTGAAGTCCCGGGACCGGTCGCGCCGCGTGGTGCACCTGGGCTCGTACTCCAAGACGGTCTTTCCCGGAGCGCGGGTCGGTTTCGTCGTAGCGGACCAGCGCGTCCGTGACCCCGCGGGTGGGGAACACCTGCTGGCCGACGAGCTGGCCAAGATCAAGAGCATGGTGACGGTCAACACCTCGTCGCTGAGCCAGGCGGCCGTGGCCGGCGCGCTGCTCGGCGCCCAGGGCCGGCTGTCGCAACTGAACGCCGAGGCGGCGGCCCACTACGGCGAGGCGATGCGCGAGATGCTGCGTCAGCTCGACGCCCGGCTGCCCGCCGAACGCCGCGAAGCACTCGGCGTGAGCTGGAACGAGCCGACCGGTGGCTTCTTCCTCACCATGCGGGTCCCGTTCCGGGTGGACGACGCGCGGCTGATCACGTCGGCCAAGGACTTCGGGGTGCTCTGGACCCCGCTGACGCACTTCCATCCCGGCGCCGGAGGCCACCACGGCATCCGGCTTTCCACCAGCTACCTGACGCGCGCCGAGATCGAGGAGGGCGCCGCGCGGCTTGCGCGCTTCGTCGAGGCGCAGTGCGAGGCGCTCTGACCGGCTGTGCAGGCAAGGCAATTCCCAGTGAGAGAGGACGTGCACGTGTCCGGACCGATGCGGAAACGACAACCGCGGAGCAAGCCGCGTACCTGGGGGTGGACGTTCCGATGACCCTGGCCACCGAGCTTCAGCCCCGTGTCCTGGGCGTGGGTACGGCGGTGACACCCACCTCGTACACCCAGCAGGAGGTGCTCGACGCCTTCGAGATCACCGACCCCAGGATCCGTTCGGTCTTCCTCAACAGCGCCATCGAGCGGCGCAATCTGACCCTTCCCGCGCCGGACGGCCTCGGCGGCCGCGTCCACGAGCCGCAGGGCGTCCTCCTCGACAAGCACAAGGCCAAGGCCCTCGAAATGGGAGCCGAGGCACTGCAGGCGTGTCTCAAGCGCGCCGGGGCCGAGCTCTCCGATCTGCGCCACCTGTGCTGTGTGACCTCCACCGGGCTGCTCACGCCGGGACTGAGCGCCCTGCTCATCAAGGAGCTCGGGATCGACCGGCACTGCAGCCGTTCCGACATCGTCGGCATGGGCTGCAACGCGGGTCTCAACGCCCTCGGCGTGGTCTCCGGCTGGGCCGCCGCCCACCCCGGCGAGCTCGCCGTGGTGCTGTGCGTGGAGGCCTGCTCCGCCGCCTACGCCATGGACGCCACGATGCGGACGGCCGTCGTCAACAGCCTCTTCGGTGACGGCGCCGCCGCGCTCGCCATCCGGTCCGGCGCCGCCCCGGACGAGGTGACGGTCCCCGAGGGCCCGCGCATCCTGAAGTTCGCCAGCTGCATCATCCCCGAGGCCGTCGACGCGATGCGCTACGACTGGGACCGCGAGCAGAACCGCTTCAGCTTCTTCCTGGACCCGCAGGTCCCCTACGTGGTCGGCGCGCATGCCGAGCTGGTCGTGGACAGGCTGCTGGCGGACACCGGACTGCGCCGCAGCGACATCGCCCACTGGCTGGTGCACTCCGGCGGCAAGAAGGTCATCGACGCCGTCGTGGTCAACCTCGGGCTGACCCGGCACGACGTCCGGCACACCGTCGGTGTGCTGCGTGACCACGGGAACGTGTCGAGCGGCTCGTTCCTGTTCTCGTACGAACGTCTCCTGGACGAGGGAGTCGCCCGGCCCGGTGAGTACGGGGTGCTGATGACCATGGGGCCCGGCTCAACGATCGAAACGGCGCTGGTGCAGTGGTGAATGCGGAGGAAGTCATGGAAGAAGTGCTGACCCTGGTGATCGACGGCACCGAGCCGCCGTCGGCGGCGACGGTGAAGGCCGTCCAGACGGTCTGCGACGCGGCCGAGGACCGGCCCGGCCCGGGTGTCGTCACGGTGGAGGTCGGCGGCGCCCCGGCCGAAGGCTGGACCGGCGGCCTCGACGTGATGAAGGTCAGCAAGTGGGAACGGGCGGTGCGCCGGCTCGAACGGCTGCCGCGCGCCACCGTGGCGGTCGCCACGGGCGACTGCGGCGGCGCGGCCCTGGACGCCTTCCTGGCCTGTGACATCCGGGTGGTCACGCCCGGTACCCGACTGCTGGTGCCGGCCGACGGCACCGCGACCTGGCCCGGCATGGCCGGCTACCGGCTCGTCCAGCTGGCCGGGGCCGCACGGGTGCGCCGCGCGCTGCTGTTCGGGCTGCCCATAGGGGCCGCCGAGGCGGTGGAGCTCGGTCTCGCCGACGAGCTGGCCGAAGACCCGGCACAGGCGCTCGCGGCGGTGGCAGAACTGGTGGGCGGGCTGGCCGGCAAGGAGATCGCCATCCGCCGGCAGCTCCTCTTCGACGCCGCCACGACGAGCTTCGAGGACGCCCTCGGCCCGCACCTCGCGGCGTGCGACCGTCTGCTGCGCCGACCCGTTGCGGAGGCCTCGTGAGCGTGCCGGTCTGGCCGGCGTTGCAGGAGGCGGCCGCCCGCGTCGAGGAACTGGTTTCCGCGCTCCCGCAGCCCGGCTCCCGGCTGCCCGCGCAGCGCACGGAGCTCGACGCGGCGAAGAACGCCGCGCGGACGCTGCGGACGTCCTTCCTCGACGCGCATGCCGATGCGGTGTACGACCACCTCACGGCCGGTCGCACCCAGGGGCTGCGGATCGCGGAACTCCTTGAGGCCGCCGCGGCCGAGTACCCCGCGCTGGTGCCGACGGCCGGGCAGCTCGCGGCCGACCGCGCCCGGCGGCAGGCGGACAAGGAGGGCCACGAGGTGGACCAGGGAATCTTCCTGCGGGCCGTCCTGGGGGCGCCGCAGGCAGGTTCGCACCTGCTCGACACGATGCTCGCGCCCACCCCCCGGGCGCTGGACCTGCTGCCGCAGTTCCTGCGCACGGGCGTCGTCGAGACGGAGTCGGTCCGGTTGGAGCGGAGGGACGGCGCGGCGTATCTCACGATGTGCCGCGACGACTGCCTGAACGCCGAGGACGACCAGCAGGTCGACGACATGGAGACCGTCGTCGACCTGGCGCTCCTCGATCCGCAGGTGAAGGTCGGTGTGCTGCGCGGCGGCACGATGACGCACCCGCGGTACCGGGGCCGACGCGTGTTCAGCGCGGGGATCAACCTCAAGAGCCTGCACGCCGGGGACATTTCGCTGGTCGGGTTCCTGCTGCGGCGCGAGCTCGGCTACATCCACAAGCTCGTGCGGGGGGTACGGTCCGAGGACGCGCCCTGGTATGCCCGCACGATCGAGAAGCCGTGGGTGGCGGCCGTGGAGACGTTCGCCATCGGCGGCGGCACACAGCTGCTGCTCGCCTTCGACCACGTGCTGGCGGCGTCGGACGCCTATCTCAGCCTTCCGGCCGCCCGGGAGGGCATCGTGCCCGGGGCCGGCAACTTCAGGCTCGGCCGGCACACCGGACCGCGGATCGCCCGGCAGGTCATTCTGCAAGGCCGCCGGATCCGGGCCACCGAGCCGGACGCCCGGCTGCTGGTCGACGAGGTCGTGGAACCGGAGGAGGTCGACGCGGCCCTCGCCCGGGCCGTCGACCGGCTGGGCGGCCCCGCCGTCGTACCCAACCGCCGGATGCTGAACCTGGCCGAGGAACCGGTGGACGCGTTCCGCCGCTACATGTCCGAGTTCGCGCTCCAGCAGGCCCTGCGCCTGTACGGCGAGGACGTCATCGACAAGGTGGGCCGGTTCGCGGAGAAGGTCTGACCTCCTCCGCCCCCGCGTCATGAACGGCCGGTGTGCCGGGTGCGCCGCACCCGGCACACCGGCTGCCTGCCGACCGAAATCACCGAGTGGGAAAGAGGTTGAACCGATCATGGTTCGCTCCGGGCCGCGGGAGAGCGGCGCCACTGTCTGGCTCACCGGCCTGCCGAGTGCGGGCAAGACCACCGTCGCGGCCGCGGCAGCCGGACGGCTGCGCGCGGCCGGGCGGCGGGTGGAGGTGCTCGACGGGGACGAGATCCGCGCGTTCCTCTCCGCAGGACTGGGCTTCACCCGCGAGGACCGCCACACGAACGTGCAGCGGATCGGCTTCGTCGCCGAACTGCTGTCCTCGCACGGCGTGCTGGTCCTCGTTCCGGTCATCGCCCCCTACGAGGAGAGCAGGGATGCGGTGCGCCGGCGCCACGAGGCGTCCGGAACCCCGTACCTGGAGGTGCACGTCGCCACGCCCGTACAGGTGTGCTCCGGTCGCGACGTGAAGGGTCTGTACGCCAAGCAGGCCGCCGGTGAGCTGACCGGGCTGACCGGCGTGGACGATCCGTACGAACCGCCGACCGATCCGGACCTCCGGATCGCGGCGCACCGGCAGAGCGTGGACGAATCGGCACAGGCACTGCTGGATCTGCTGAAGAGAAGGGGCATCGCATGACGTCATCGACCGCAGTGGCCGAGGGGGTGGCCGGTGCATGGGCGCTCAGCCACCTCGACGCCCTTGAGTCGGAGGCCGTGCACATCTTCCGTGAGGTGGCGGGCGAGTTCGAGAAGCCGGTGATCCTGTTCTCCGGCGGCAAGGACTCCATCGTCATGCTGCACCTGGCGCTCAAGGCGTTCGCGCCGGCGCCGGTGCCGTTCACGCTGCTGCACGTCGACACCGGGCACAACTTCCCCGAGGTGCTGGAGTACCGCGACCGCACCGTCGCCCGGCACGGGCTGCGCCTGCACGTGGCGTCCGTCCAGGACTACATCGACGCCGGCAAGCTGCGCGAGCGCCCCGACGGCACCCGCAACCCCCTGCAGACCGTCCCCCTCACGGAGGCGATCCAGCAGCTGAAGTTCGACGCCGTCTTCGGCGGCGGCCGCCGCGACGAGGAGAAGGCCCGCGCCAAGGAACGCGTGTTCTCCCTCCGCGACGAGTTCTCCCAGTGGGACCCGCGCCGCCAGCGCCCCGAACTCTGGCAGCTCTACAACGGCCGCCACGCCCCCGGCGAACACGTCCGCGTCTTCCCCCTCTCCAACTGGACCGAACTGGACGTCTGGCAGTACATCGCCCGCGAGGGCATCGAACTCCCGGAGATCTACTTCGCCCACCAGCGCGAGGTCTTCCAGCGCAACGGCATGTGGCTCACGGCCGGCGAATGGGGCGGCCCGAAGGAGAACGAGACACCCGAAACGCGTCTCATCCGCTACCGGACCGTCGGCGACATGTCCTGCACCGGCGCCGTCGACTCCGACGCCACCACACTCGACGCCGTGATCGCCGAGATCGCCGTCTCCCGCCTCACCGAACGGGGCGCGACCCGCGCCGACGACAAGATGTCCGAAGCCGCGATGGAAGACCGCAAGCGCGAAGGGTACTTCTAGACATGACCAGCACCACCGAACAGGTCGCCGGACTCGACGACCTCGCGGCCACCACCCTGCTGCGCTTCGCGACCGCCGGCTCCGTCGACGACGGCAAGTCCACCCTGGTGGGCCGCCTGCTGCACGACTCCAAGTCGGTCCTGACCGACCAGATGGAGGCCGTCGAGGCCGTCTCCGCCCAGCGCGGCCAGGACGCCCCCGACCTCGCACTGCTCACCGACGGCCTGCGGGCCGAGCGGGAACAGGGCATCACCATCGACGTCGCCTACCGCTACTTCGCCACCGCACGCCGCCGGTTCATCCTCGCCGACACCCCCGGGCACGTGCAGTACACCCGGAACATGGTCACCGGCGCCTCCACCGCCGACCTGGCCGTGGTCCTCGTCGACGCCCGCAACGGCGTCATCGAACAGACCCGCCGGCACGCGGCCGTCGCCGCACTCCTGCGCGTCCCGCACGTGGTCCTCGCCGTCAACAAGATGGACCTCGTCGGCTACCAGGAATCCGTCTTCGCCGCCATCGCCGAGGAGTTCACCGCCTATGCGGCGCGGCTCGGCGTGTCCGAGGTCACCGCGATCCCGATCTCGGCCCTGGCCGGCGACAATGTCGTGGAGCCGTCCGCGCACATGGACTGGTACGGCGGCCCCACCGTGCTGGAGCACCTGGAGAACGTCCCGGTCAGCCACGAGGCCGCCGGTTCCCCGGCCCGCTTCCCGGTGCAGTACGTCATCCGCCCGCAGACCCCCGAGCACCCCGACTACCGCGGCTACGCCGGGCAGATCGCCGTCGGCTCCTTCCACGTCCACCAGGAGGTCACCGTCCAGCCGTCGGGCCGGACGACGACGGTCACCGGCATCGAACGGCTGGGTGAGGACGTCGACGTCGCCTGGGCGCCGCAGTCGGTGACGCTGCACCTGGCCGGTCACCTCGACGTCTCCCGCGGCGACCTCATCGCTCCGACCGCCTGCGTGCCGGCCGTCACCCAGGACATCGCGGCCACCGTCTGCCACGTCGCGGACCGGCCACTCGCACCGGGAGCCCGGGTCCTGGTCAAGCACGCCACCCGCACGGTCAAGGCGATCGTCAGGGAGATCCCGTCCCGGCTCACGCTGGACGACCTGTCGCACGACGCGGCGCCCGGCTCGCTCCGCGCCAACGACATCGGGCAGGTGGTGATCCGTACCGCCGAGCCGCTGCCCATCGACGACTACGCCGATTCCCGCCGCACCGGCTCCTTCCTGATCATCGACCCGGCCGACGGAACCACGCTGGCCGCCGGGATGGCCGGCCACGCCTTCGCCGAGCGGGCCGCCGAGGCCCCGGCCGAGGACGGCGAGGGGTGGGACTTCTGAGCGGACGCGGGCCGTGAGCGGCACGTGAGAGAGCCCCCGCCGGGTGTCGGCGGGGGCTCTCTCACGTGGCGCTCACGATGCGGGGCGGACCGGCGGCGCCGCGCTCAGCCGTCCGACGGCCGTCCGGCCGGCGGGTTGTCCAGGGTGAGGGCGGTGCAGCGGATACCGCCGCCGCCCTTCGCCAGCTGGGTCGTGTCGAGTGTGACCACCCGCAGACCACGGTCGCGCAGTGCGGCGGCCAGGCGCGGTGCGTCCTGAGCCATGGTCACGGTGGTCCCGTCACTGACGAGGTTCAGGGCGAACCGCGCCGCTTCTTCGACGGACACCTCGATCAGGTCGACCCCGAGCCCGCGCAGGGTCCGCTGGCCGGCCGCGTCGAGGGCCTGCGGGCAGTACGCCAGCGTGTCCGGGCCGATGACGCCGACGGCCAGGTCGAGGTCGTACCAGCGGGAGCTCACCGTGCGCAGCGGCACCACCTCGTAGTCCAGCTCCCGGGCCAGCACGCCGAGCATCCGCTCGTCGGTGCGCTGGCCGTGTCCGGTCAGCAGCAGCTCACCGCAGGCCAGCGCATCGCCCTGACCGCTGAACGCGTAGGGTGCCTCGACGACCTCGTAGCCCCGGCCCGACAGCCACTCCCGGAAGTAGGGGATCTCGGCCGCCCGCTGGGCCGGCGGGCGGCCCAGGACGGCGCGGTGGCCGCGGACCACGGCGGCGTTGGCGGTGAACACCATGTCCGGACACTCCGGCGCGGACGGCACGTACTCGACCTTGCGGCCCGCGGCGAGGTGCGCGGCGACGATCGCCTGGTGCTCGGCGAGCGCCGCCGCGGTGTCGGGCTGGACCCCGGTGTCCATGTAGGGGTTGATCTCGTAGTCGACACGGAAGTGGATCGCGTCGGAGACGAGGAGTTCGCTGTTCACGGTGGGTTCCTAGGGTGGTCGGGGCACGCTCACGGCACGGGTGGCACCCTTGCGCGCGCGCTTTCGTGACGGTCCGGTCAGGCGGGGACGACCGTCACCGGCAGGGAGCGCAGTCCGTTGGCCACCGCGCCGGACTTGCGGACGGGCGGGTTCGCGAGTGCCAGGGACGTCCCGGCCCCGATCAGGTCCTCCAGCAGTGCCCGCAGCAGCACACGGACCATGGGACCGCCGAGGCAGAAGTGCATGCCCGCACCGAGACTCAGGTGCGGGTTGGGACGACGGTCCAGGACCAGCTCGTCCGGGTCGGCGAAGACGCTTCCGTCGCGGTTGGCGGAGGGGATCCACACCGCCACCGCGTCGCCGGCGCGGATCGCGGTACCGGCGAGCTCGGTGTCGCACACCGCGGTGCGCATCACGTGCGTGGCCGGTGCGGTGAAACGCAGCAGTTCGTCGATGGCGCAGTCCGGGTCGACCCGTCCCGCGCGCAGCGCCCGCCACGCGTCCGGGTGCTCCAGCAGGGCCAACAGAGCTCCACTGGCGGCGTGTTGAGCGGTCTGGGTCGCTGCCACCACGATGTTGTCACAGGTCAGGACGATCTCCTCGTCCGACAGCGGCAGGCCGGCCGTGCGGGCCTGCAACAGGGTGCCGACCAGGTCCCGGCCGGCGTCCCCCCGCCGGGTGCCCAGCGCCTTCAGGTAGTACGCCATGACGTCGTGGTGGCCGGTGGCGCCGTCTCCGGTCTCGTCCGCGGAGCGGCCCGTGGCGTCCAGGACCAGCGGGATGTCGTCGGGGGCGATGCCCAGGATCTCGGCCTGCACCGCGAGGGGGAACCGCGCGGCGACATCGGTGACGAAGTCGCCGCCGCCCCGTTCCCTCAGGTCGGCCAGGAGCGCACCCGCCACCTCACGGCCGAGCGCACCCAGCTTCTCCACGGCACGTGGTGTGAACAGCGGGGCGACGGCCCTGCGCAGCTCGGTGTGCCGGGGCGGATCGGTGAGGACGGGCATCTTCCCCGCACCGGGGTACGGGGCGGAGTTGTCGCTCTCGCGCAGTGTCGTGCCACGGGTGGAGGTGAAGACCCGCCAGTCGGTCAGCACCTGCTTGCCGGCCTCGTGCCCGACCACGGCCCAGTGCCGCGCCCCGGACTTCGCCACCTGGTGGTGGACGGGTCCGGCCTCCCGCATCGCCCGCCACACCTCGTACGGGTTCCCGTCCGCGTACAGCGCCGAATCCAACAAGTCGACCGTCAACGAAACGGACAAGGAAGCCCCCTGCTTCTCGGTGGTCAGTGGTTGCGGCCCCGCGATCGCGGGACCGGCCGTGTGGTCGCGTGGTCGTACGGGGCCGCCACGGGGCCTACTGCGCGCCCAGCACCATCCAGTTCTCCGGCTGCTCCAGCCGCACGAAGCCTTCCTTGGCGTAGATCGCGTGGGCATCGGCCGTCGCCAGCGCCGTGCGACGCAGTCCGAAGGGTGCGAGGTGCGCGCAGACGGCACCGGCGAGGGCGTGCCCCAGGCCCTTCCCCCTGCTGTCGGGCGCGATGAACACGTCGCACAGCCAGGCGAACGTGGCCCGGTCGGTGACGACACGGGCGTAACCGACCTGCGCCCCGGTGGTGCTGTCGTAGACGCCGAAGTTCAAGGAGAAGTCGATGGCCGTGTCCTGCTTCTCCCGGGACCGGCCCAGGGCCCAGTACGCGTCCTGGGAGAGCCACCGGTGAACGAGTGCACGGTCGAGCCGGTCCACGTCGGTGGATATGTCGTAGCCGGCGGAGAGTTCAGTGGTCATGGGTCCATGCAAGCAGCAAGGCCGCCCGCGGACCACTGATCACATGCGTGCTCGACCGGCCCGCGGGACGGCGGGACGGCGGGACAGCGGGACCGTCAGCCCTGGCGGCTGAGTTCGGGCTGCTCGTCCAGGGCCGCGACGAAGTCGGCGAACCGGGGGTTGTCGAACAGCACCTTCACCGGCGCCGACGTCCCGTGCCGGTCGTTGACCACCGCGATGATGCGCAGCGCGGCGAACGAGTGGCCTCCCGCACCGAAGAAGTCGGTGTCGTCGTCCACGTCGGTCCCCAGCACGTCCTGCCAGATCGTCCGGACCTCGGTCCGCAGCTCTTCACCCGTCATGCGTGTTGCCTCCTCGTTGTCGCGGACAGGAACGACACCACGCCGGTCCTGGTCGTCTCGTGGGCCGTGAGCCCGGCCCGGTCGCAGTCGACGCGCAGCGTCGTCAGCGGCCCCTCGGGGAGCCAGTCCCCGTGGTCGGGGTGGTCGCGGGACAGGACCTGGAGCACCGGTCCGACGGGCTCCCTGGGCAGGGCGCCCCTCGCCGCCAGCAGGTAGGCGAGGTAGGACAGGTGCTGCCGGGTGAAGTGCGCCACCGGCCCGGCGGTCACCTCGTCGTCCAGGCCCTGCGCCCGCAGGGCCGCCTCCGCACGCCGCGCGAGGTCCTGGCGGACGGCCCGCAGGAACGCCTCCGGCGCGGCCGGCAGTTCCCCGAACGGCACGGGTGGCTCGGAGCCCCCCGGCACCTGCGCGACCGCGTCGGCGTAACCGCGGGCGACGTCGTCGTCGGTGGTCGGCATCGGGTCGAAGAGGACCAGGGGGCGCGGGTGCCCGGACCGGCGGGCGAGGTGGACCGCGATGGCCGAGGCGGCGCAGTACGCCAGCACCGGCCCGGGGCCGTCGTCGAGCCGGGCCGCGTACGCGGGGCCGGTTCCCTCGACGGGCAGCGGGTCCGCCAGGAGCGCGACCATGCCGTCGAGCCCCAGGGCGGTGACCGGAGCCTCCGGCCGGCGCCCCGGGTAGTCCAGGACCATCAGCGCGTCCGGTGCCGTGGGAGCCGTCACCGCTCGTCCACGAGCCGCGCCACCCGCTCCGCGTACTCCCGCAGCACGGGGTGGTCGATGAGCAGTTGGACGGTGATCTCCAACCCCCACTCCCGGCGCACCGTCGCGGTCGCGAGCGCGGCCTGGAAGGAGTCCCCGCCGTCCGCGAAGAAGTCGTGGCCGGCCGCGGTGACCGGCGTGCCGAGCGCCGCCGACCAGAGCTCCGCGATGCGCGCCGGGTACGGCCCGGCGGCGTCGGCCGCGGTGGTCCCGGCCTCGGTGGTCCCGCCGGTGAGTGGTCCGGTCGTCATCGGTGGCCTCCGCTCGCCAGGGACTCGGCGACCGAGTCACGGTCGATCTTGCCGCTCGGGGTCCGCGGCAGTCCGGTCAGTACGGTCACCGAGGCGGGTACCGATGCCTCGGGCAGCAGGTCGGCGAGCGCGGCGCGGAGATCGCCGGGCTCCTCCACGTCCGGGTGCAGGGTCACGGCCGCCCGGAGCTGACGTGAGCCGGGGACCGGCTCCAGGGCCACGCAGACCGCGGTGGCGACGCCCGGCTGCTGCAACAGGCACGCCTCGACCTCCAGCAGGTTGACGCGGATGCCGCGGATCTTCACGTCGTGGTCGAGCCTGCTGAGGAAGTACACGAGGTCGCCCTCGACCCGCACGAGGTCGCCGGTGCGGAAGGCCTCGGTGTGCCCGTGCGGGGTACGTTCGACGGTCACGAAGCGTTCGGCGTTGAGCTCCGGCCGGTCGAGATAGCCCAGCGAGACCGGGGCGCCCGCGACGAGCAGTTCGCCGACGGTCGGGTCGTCCGGGTCGGTGGGATCCACCAGCAGCTCGCAGCCGGGCAGCGGCCGGCCGATGGGCGGCAGCAGCGGCCAGGTGCCGGGGTCGGCGGGCAGGACGTACGAGCTGACCATCGCGGACTCGCTCTGTCCGTAGTGGTTGCCGAGCCGGGCCCGGGGCAGCGCCTCGAACAGGGCCCGGATCGGGGGCGTGGTCAGCAGCTGCTCCCCGGCCGTGTTCACCTCCAGCAGCGACAGGTCCGGTCCGCCGTCCTGCGCCGAGGCCGCGACCGCGAGCATGTGCAGGGCGACGTAGGGGAGGAACAGGCGCTCGATGCGCTGTTCGGCCAGCCAGGTCAGGAAGGCGAACGGATCGCGCCGCAGCGTCTCGGGGGCGATGACGAGGGTGCCGCCGCCGCACAGCGTTCCCAGGATCTCCTGGAAGCAGACGTCGAAGTTCAGCGGCGCGAACTGCGCCGTCCGCAGGTCGGGCCGGACGGAGTCGGTGCGCTGCCAGGTCGCCATGTTGTCCAGGACGCTGTGCTGGATCGTCACGCCCTTGGGCCTGCCGGTCGAGCCGGAGGTGTAGATGACGTACACCGGCAGGTCGGGCCGGCAGGCGACCGGCCGGAAGTCGCCGGCCCCGGCTCCCGAGGGGTCCTCGATGGCAAGGGTCGCCGTCGCGTCCGCGATCGGCGGCGGCCCGTCGTGCAGCAGCAGGCTCGCGCCGCTGTCCCGCAGCATGAACGTGAGCCGGTTCACCGGGTACGACGCGTCCAGCGGAACGTAGGTCGCACCGACCGCGACGGTGGCGAGCAGGGCGGCGACGGTGCGCGCACTGCGCCCGCCGGTCACCGCGACGCGGGTGCCGGGTTCGACCCCGTTGCGGCCGAGCGTCGCGGCGAGCTCGGCGACCCAGGCCCACAGCTCCGCGTAGGTCAGCCGGGTGGACCCGTCGACCAGGGCGAGCTCGTCGGGGCGTTCCGCCACGGTGCGGACCAGCCCCTCCAGGAGGCACTCCGGCCGTGCGGTCCCACCCCACAGGGCGGGGCCCGGCGCCGGCTCCGCCCGCCCGACCCGGCACATGTGGGCGCCGAGCGCGCGACGGGTTGCGTCTGCGTCGTCGAGCATGCTCCGGGCCACCCGGGCGCGTACCGCGGGGCTCTTCTCCTGGCTGAGCTTGACCAGGGCCCGCGAGGAGGTCACGTCGAACCGGAAGGCGCCGACCCCGCTCACGATGCTCCGGAAGTAGTCGACCGACCCGGCGGACTCCCAGCCCTTGCCGAACCGGTGCTCGAACAGTTCGGCGGTGCGCCGGACGACCTCCAGGGTCTCCTCGCCCGCGGGCAGGGGCACCAGTTCGCCGGTCAGCTCGGCCGTGACGTAGTTCCAGGTGGGTGCGGCCACCGACGTGTCGTACAGGGCCGGGGTGACGTAGCTGTGGGGGCCGCTGAAGACGAGGCTCGCGGGGCCGCCCCCGGCCAGTGCCCGCCAGTGCGGGTTGGCCCGGTTGAGGTGGCCGAGCAGCGAGAAGCCGGAGAAGGACTCGGGCTCGTCGTCGCGCGGGGGGTGGATGATCGGCAGGAGGGTGGTGAACGGCGTGGTGGGGCCGTTGCTCACCAGCATGCCCATGGGGTTCTGCCGGATGATGTCGTGCAGCTGGCCGGGCTCGGTGACCCGGTACTTCGGTGGAACGAACACTGTGTCTCTCCGGGTCAGTTCTGGCGGAGTATCGATTCCACGATCTCGCCGGCGCGGACCGCGGTGTTGGAAAGGAGTCCTGCGCTCAGGCCGTGGCTGGCCTCGGTGCCGGCACCGTGCAGGTAGATGCCGCAGCGCAGCGAGTCCGAGGTGCGGACGCGGTAGTCGCGGTCCACGTACAGGCGGCCGCTGTCGTCCTTCTTGCACTCGTCGGCCAGGTCGCCGAGCAGGGGCAGGGGATCCGCCGGCCGGTAGCCGGTGGCGTAGACGACGCCGTCCACCATCAGTCGCGTCACCTCACCGGTGACCAGCGACTCCACCTCCGCCTCGACGCCGTCGGCGGTCTCCGTGCAGGAGCGCAGCCGCGAGACCCGGTGGACGTGCAGCCGCGGGCTGCCCTGCACCTCCTCCAGGTAGACGCGCCGGTACAGCTCCTGGCTCAGGTCCAGATCGACCACGGCGTAGTTGGTGTTGCCGTGGTGGGCGAGCAGCGCCTCCTTGGTCTGGTCCGGCGCCCGGTAGAAGTCGTCGACGGCTGCCGGGTCGAAGATGGCGTTCGCGAAGGGACTGTCGTCCGCGACGCTGTAGCCGTAGCGCGAGTGGACGGCGTGCACGGCCGCGTCGCCGTGGGTGCGGTGGAGGTAGTCGGCGCACTCGGCGGCGCTCTGCCCGGCCCCGACGACGAGGTACCGGCCGTGGCGGGGGGTGCCGAAGTCGTGGGTGAGCAGCTGGGAGCTGTGGCGGATCCGGGCCGAGGCGGTCACGCCGGGGGGCAGGTGGGGGACCATCCCGGTGCCGATCACCACGTTGCGTGCCCGCTGGACGTGCCGGTTCCCGTCGGCGTCCTGCGTGGTGATGTCGAGGAGGTCGACGTGACCGTCGGGGCCCTGGACCGGGCTGATGTCCACGACGGTCGAGCCGTAGGACGTGTGGGCGTCGAACTGCGCGGCGGACCAGCCGAGGTAGTCGTGGAACTCGATCCGGTACGGGTACAGCATCTTGCTGTTGATGAAGGCCGGCATCCTGCCGTGGGCGTGCAGGTAGGCGAGGAACGTGTAGCGGCTGCCGGGGTTGCGCATCGTCGCCAGGTCCTTGAGGAAGGAGACCTGCATGGTGGCGCCTTCGATCAGCATGCCGGTGTGCCAGCCGAAGCTCGCCTGCCGCTCGTGGAAGGCCATGGTGACCGGCGCCCCGGACTCCTGGAGCGCGATCGCCAGGGCGAGGTTGGCGGGACCGAAGCCGACCCCCGCGACATCCACGGTCTCTACGTTGGGCAGCACGGCGGCTGTCACGGTGGTGTTCCTCTCCGGTTCAGGTCGTTCGGGCACCCCACGGGGCACGGTGCGGTCGATTCCCGCTCCTTCAGGCCCGGTTCGTCGCGGGATCGTATCCACAGCGTCACCGGTCGGTGAAGGCACGCACGAGGTGCGTGAACACGGGCCGGAAGGGCGTGACGAGGCGGCCTCCGGGGCCGCTTCCGAGGCCGTGACCAGGCGCGCCCGGCGCGCTGCGGTGTCACGGACCTCGTCCGGCACGAGCGTTGCCGGTGCTGCGTGGAGATCGTTACGGTCGGGCTCATTCACTCTCAGCACCCCTAAGGCTCCAGGAGGTTGTCTCGTGCGTTGGGACGATGTGTATGTCCGGTCCACTGCGGTGGTCCTCGGGGACCGGGAGCCGGTGCAGGACGCGGTGGCGGCCGGCCGGTACGACCCGGCCGTCCGTGAGGCGCACGGCTACGAGTCGATATCGGTCGCGGGCTCCGGCTGCGCCGCCGACATGGCCGTCGAGGCCGCCCGCACCGCCATCGCCCGGTCCGCCGTCGACCACGCCGACATCGGCGTGTTCGTCCACGCCTACGTCGACGAACAGGGACCGGAGGGAGTCGCCGAGCCGGCCTCCTACGTACAGGGCATGGCCCACGACGGACGGGCCCGGGCCCTCGGGCTGCGGCAGGGCTGCAACAGCGCGATCGCCTCGCTGGAGCTCGGCGCGATGTACGTGTCCGCCGGCGGTGCGGCCGTGCTGACCTCGGCGGACAAGTACGGACGGCAGGTGGACCGTTATCGCGAGGACCAGGGCGCCGTCGCCGGTGACGGCGCGACCGCCATGGTCCTGGCCCGCGGGTCCGGTGTCGCACGGCTCCTTTCCACCGAGATCGTGGGCGACGGCAGGCTCAGCAGGCTCACCCCGCTGGACCCCGGCCGCTTCGACGACCAGCAGGCGTACCGCACGGCGCAGCGCAGGCGCGTCGTGTCGATGATGCGGACGATGACCGAGGCCAAGCGCGACTGCCTGCGGGCCGTGCTCGCCGACGCGGAGACCGGGCCGGAGGACGTCAGGCACTGGCTCCTGCCCTACTCCGGCCGGTTCCTGGTCGACCGTGACCTCTACGCCGAGTTCGGCATCGACGACGAGCGCACCACGTGGGGACTGGGCCGCACGATCGGCCACCTCATCAGTGGCGGCGACCCGTTCGTCGGGCTGACCCACCTGTTGGAGACGGGGGCCGTCGAGGTCGGCGACCGGGTCGTCATGATGGGCGACTCCACCGGGTTCGCCTTCGGTGGCGCGGTACTGGAGATCGCCGCCCCGGCCGCGTGGCCGGTCGGGCCCTGAGGCCGACCGGCCTCCCGGCCCGCGTCCGTCATCCCGCCCGTACCGGTGCGGGCCGCCCGAGCCGCTGCGTGATCGCCGCGCTCACACCGGCCCAGTGGTCACCGAGGTAGAAGTGGCCACCGGGAAAGACGTGCAGGTCGAAGGGGCCGGTGGTGTGGTCCGCCCACCCGCCCGCCTCGCCGACCGACACGACGGGGTCCGCGTCCCCGGTCAGGGACACGACCGGGCACGCCACCGCTGAGCCGTGGGGCCGGCGGGACTCCAGCATCCGGTAGTCCGCGCGCAGCGCGGACAGCACCATCACGCGCATGTCCTCGTTCTGCAGCAACCGCTCGTCGGTACCGTCCAGCGCGGCGAGTTCGGCGATCAGCTCGTCGTCGGTCGCCGTGTGGCCGGACCTGTCCAGCGGCAGGCCGGGGGGCCGCGCTCCGGATGCGAACAGCGCCGTCGGCGCCGCTCCGCAGGCCTCCAGCCGTCCGGCCACCTCGAAGGCCAGCAGCGCCCCCATGCTGTGTCCGAACAGCGCCACCGGTCTGTCCGTCGCGGAGCGCACCGCGGCGAACGTGCGCTCGATCAGTTCCTCGAAGTCGGTGATGCACGGTTCGCCGATGCGGTCCTGCCGGCCGGGGTACTGCACCGCCAGCACCTCCGCCGCGGGGAACAGCCCCTTCGCCATCGGCCGGAAGTAGCTCGCGGTCCCGCCGGCGTGCGGCAGGCACACCACCTGCACCGGGGCCTCGGGCGCCGCCCGGTACCGGCGTATCCATGCGTCCTGTCCGTTGGTCATGGTTCCTCGTTCGTCGGCTCAGACGTGTGCGGGCTTCTGCGGATTCGCCGCCGGGCTGGGGGTGGGGCCCGTGATACGGCCGTCCGGCTCGCGCCGGACCGCACGGATGCCGGGCACCAGCGGAGTGAGAGCGCACGGGATGACGATCATCGCGGCGGCGATCAGCAGGGTCTGGGTCTGCCCGTTCTGGGCGGCCAGCGGGCCGACCAGGGCGAGGCCGAGCGGGGCGGCGATGGTGGAGAACAGCCAGTCGTAGGACTCGACCCGCGACATCACCTCCGCGGGGATCAGCTGCTGCATCGACGCCTGCCACAGGGCGTCGAGGAACAGGGTCGCCGCTCCGCTGAGGAACGCCGCGCCCACCACGGCCCACAGCGGCATCGGCACCGCGAGGGAAAGCAGCGGCAGCGCGGTCAGGGCCAGCGCGAGGTTGCCGACGATCAACGGCCGGCTGGGCTCCAGCCGCAGCGCCACGAACCCGCCCACGAGGGCGCCGCACGCGAACCCCGCGACGATGACGCCCCAGGCCGAGGGCCCGCCGAGCGAATCGTTGGCGATGGCGGGGCCCAGGACGTAGTACGCCGCGACGGCGAGGTTCTGCAGCATGTGCACCATCAGGTTGAGCCACAGCCACCGCCGTACGGCGAACTCGCGCCAGCCGGTGCCCAGGTCCCGCCAGAACGACTCGGGCGCGGGGATCGTGCGCGGAGGGAGCCGCAGCATCGCCAGCGACACGGCGCTCACGATGAACGTGACGGCGTCCATGGCCAGCACGAGCCCCGGCCCCCACAGCGCGATCAGCACACCGGCCAGCGCCGGGCTCAGCACCGTGGAGGCGCTGGTGCTGAACGACATCAGTGCGTTGCTGCGTTGCAGCAGCTCGGGCGGCGTGATCTCCGCCATCAGCCCCCTGGACGCCGGGCCGAAGAACGCCTGCGCGCCTCCGAAGACCGCGGCGCCGGCCGCCAGGTGCCACACCTGGGCGGCATCGGTCAGCAGGAGCACGGCCAGCACCAGTTGCGTGGCGGCGCGGATCAGGTCGGACGTCAGCATCAGGAACTGGCGGCGCAGCCGGTCCGCCCACACCCCGCCGGCCAGCGTGAACAGGACCTGGGTGAGGACCTGCGCGGTCATCACCAGGCCGATGTCCGTGACCGACCCGTCCACCGCCAGCACGGCGAAGATCAGGGCCACCTTCGTCATCCCGCCGCCGGCGGCCGACACGGCCTGACCGGTCCACAGGATGCGGAACTCCCGCAGCGCGAGCGGTGCCAGCGCCTCGGCGAGGGCGCGCCGCCTGCCGCTGCCCTTCCCCTCCGCCATCAGCGTGCCACCCCTCGGGTCGGGGCGTGCGGCAGGGCACGCATCGGGTCGATGTACTGCGAGTTCACAAGCGGATTCCTGTCTCGGATCACTGACGGGCTGAGTTCCGGTGCGGCCATGACCACGTTCCCTATGCGGCGCGTTCGAGCACCACGCGTACCGACTGTTCGAGGATCTCGATCCCCTCGGCCAGTTCCGCGTCGGTGGCCGTCAGCGGCGGCAGCAGCTTGACGACCTCGTCCCTGGGACCTGCGGTCTCCACCAGCAGACCCCGCGTGAACGCCTCGTCGGCCACCGCGTCGGCCAGTCCCGCGCCGACCACCAGGCCCTGCATGAGGCCGCGGCCGCGGGTCGACAGACCGGCGCCGGGGTGGGCACCGGCGATGTCCGCCAGCGCGTTGCCGACCCACTCGCCCCGCACACGCGTGGACTTCTCCAGCACGTCGTCGCGCCAGTACGTCGAGAGCGCCTTCGTCGCCGTGACGAACGCCGGGTTCACGCCGCGGAACGTGCCGCTGTGGGCTCCCGGCTTCCACACGTCCAGCTCCGGCCGGACCAGGGTCAGCGCGAGCGGCAGCCCGTATCCGCCGATCGACTTCGAGAGGCAGATGATGTCCGGCACGATGCCCGCGTCCTCGAAGCTGAAGAAGCCGCCGGTCCGGCCGCAGCCCGCCTGGATGTCGTCGACGATCAGCAGGATCTCGTGCTGTCGGCACAGATCGGCGAGCGCACGGAGCCACTCGTTGCTCGCCACGTTCACGCCGCCCTCGGCCTGCACCGTCTCCACGATCACCGCGGCCGGCAGGTCGAGCCCGCTGCCCGGGTTGTCCAGGAGCCGGGCCAGGTACTCCGGAGTGGGGTGTCCGTCCTGTCCGTCGAACGGCACCGGGGTCGCGCCGGTGAGCGGCACGCCGGCGTAGCGGCGGTGCGCGGGGTTGCCCGTGACCGCGAGCGCGCCGAGCGTCGCGCCGTGGAAGGAGTTGGTGAAGTGCACGATCCCGGTGCGGCCGGTGACCGTACGGGCCAGCTTCAGGGCCGCCTCGACGGCGTTGGCGCCGCCGGGTCCCGGGAAGATCACCTTGTGGTCCATGCCGCGCGGCCGGAGCACCACCTCGACCAGCGTCTCCAGCAGGTCGTGCCGTGCGGTGGTGAACATGTCGAGGGCGTGGATGACCCCGTCCGCGGCCACGTAGTCCAGCAGCGCCTGCTTGAGCACGGGGTTGTTGTGCCCGTAGTTCAGCGAGCCGGCGCCGGCGAAGAAGTCGAGCCAGCGCCCGCCGTCCTCGGTGTGCAGGTGGCTGCCCGTGGCGCGGGAGAAGACGACCGGCCAACGCCTGCTGTAGGACCGCACGTTCGACTCGTGCTGGTCAAAGATGCTCATGGAATCCCTTTCCCTATGAGAGGAGGAGCAAGGCCGTGGCCCGGCCTTCGCCAGTGCTCTGACCGGAGAGGTGGAGCCCTCCGGTCGGAGCACTAGGAGATGTAGGAGTAGTACGAGCGCAGTCCGGGCATCAGGAGGCGGCGCGGCAGTCCGGCGACCACCCCCAACGCGAACAGCAGGTTGTAGCGCAGGTTCTTCAGCGGCATGCCCTCGCGCACCGCCGTGACGCCCCGCAGTGCGCTGGCGCGGTCGTGCCAGTCGATGTTGAACGAGATCGAGGCGCCGGGAGAGACGACCTTGTGGAGCGTCCCGGGCGGCATGTAGAAGACGTCACCCGCTTCGACGTCGCAGGTCATGACCGTCGCGTCACGGAAGAGCGGATGCCGTTCGAGGTCCGGCGCCTCCGGGTCGACCTCCGCCCAACGCCAGTTGTAGGGGTAGCACTTGTCGCGCTCGGCGTCGGCCACCATGACGAACCGCTTGGACCCCTGTATCTGGAAGAACAGGTTGTGGGTGAGCAGGGTGTCGAAGTGCAGCGGGGTCACCGCACGGGCGGGCCCGACGAAGAACTGCGTGAACTTCCACCACTGGTCGCGGAAGAACGGGGGGAAGTAGTCGGCCGGGAAGGGCTCCAGTTCGCGGCGCAGCTCCGGGATCATCGACAGCAGCGGCACGTCGTGCAGGTAGCCGGGCGGATCGCCGGCATCGTCCCCCCTGGCGACCGCGGCCTCCCACTCGGCGAGCTGACGGGCGTAGTCGGCGAGCCGGATGACGGCCGTGCGCCCCGTGGACACCGTGCCCACCTTGACCCGGACCTCCTGGTCGGGCGCCGCCTCGGCGAGCCGGGCGGCCGACCACGTGGACACGGCGGGCATGTGCGCGGCCGCGCCGCGCATCAGGACCGGCCTGCGCCCCATGTACTCGGCACGGAACTCCTCCGGGCTCAGATCGGTCCGCACGTCCACAGCGACCGGTTGGGCCGTCGTTGTCACTGACATCTCCTATCGTCTTCCGCGTCGGCGGGCGGGCTCGGGCGCAGGACATCGGCGGCGCCCGGGCGCCGGCGGGGCGCCGGACTCTGCGCGGGCCGCTGTCCAAGTGGGGCGCGGCGCCGGTCGAACAAGGTGCGGTGGCCGGGGTGCGAACAGATCCGCTCGGGCGGCACGGCCTTGGACGGTTTCCGTCCGGCTCGTAATGTCTGTGATCGCTCCGGTCCTGCGCTCCGGCGACTTACCGGGCGCTTCTGCCGGTGTTCGAGGATTCCCAGGTCCGCCCATATGGTCAAGGGGGATTGCACGGGAACTCCTGGTTGACCACTTGACCTGCACCGCCCGAGAAGGACAGCCGCCTGTTCACCGAAAGCGCTGCGGTCCGAGGTTTCTTGACACTTTTTGCGGGGCTGACCTAGCTTGAATCCCGCCGAACTTCGGGAATTGAAATTCCTGGACCGCCACGACGGGCGGCAGATGAAGATCCGGCAGTGTCTTTACCGAGAGCGCATCCCGCACCTCTCTGACCGGTAACTACTGTATGGGACCTCTGATCTGATGTTCGACGACGAGAACGCCGAATACCTAGTGGTGGTAAACGGTGAGGAGCAGTACTCGATTTGGCCGGCCGTCAGCGAACTGCCGGACGGCTGGACGGCGGTGGGCGGCCCGCGTCCCCGCCAGGAATGCCTCGACCACATCGAACGGGTCTGGACGGACATGCGCCCGAAGAGCGTTCGCGAGGCCCTTGAAAACGCCGGATCTCTAATCGCACAAGGAAGTCGAATGGTACTCTCGCAGCTGGTGGACGCCGACGAACTCAAGGCCATGTCCCCCGAGGAGCTCCGCAATATGCTGGCCAGCCTCGACGACGACGTCATCTACGGTGACGACGGTGAGGTCATCGAGCCGAACCCGGCTTCCGAAAACTCCTGACCGGACCCGTCCCGCCCACGTTTAACGAGCAGGACGTCCACACCGATTCCCGCGCGCTGCAGGCTCGCCGCTCTCCGAGAAAAGTGAAATGACGCCCGCTGCTCTGAATTCTGTTTCCGCTGTGGTCGACTACGTTTTCGAGCGTTATCCGCAGGTCGGCAGACGGGCGGGGCGTCATGACTTCGACGCCCGGCTGCCGGAGGTCGTGCCCGACGCTCCGTCCGATGTGGAGGGTCTGCTGTCCGCGGTCCTCGGGCAGCTCGACACCCTGCCCGAGGACGCGGACCCGGAAGTACGGGCGGACCTCGGCACGGCGATGCGGGTACTGACCGACGAGCGGTTCCGCATCGCCGAGCTCGGCCGGGCCCACCGGGGGCCCGACCTGTGGCTGGCCGAGACGGACGTGCACGTCTACCTGCGCGGCGAGTACGCGCCGCTCGACGAGCGCGTCGCGGCGATGTCCCGTCACCTCGCCCAGCTGCCGGACTTCCTCGCCTCCGCGGCGAAGACGTTCGGCGGCACTCTGCCGGCGGGTGAGCGCATCAGCGGTTTCGAGAACGCCCGGGCCCGGGCGGCGTCCGTCCCGAACGTCGTCGCCCAGCTCGTCCGGCAGCGGCCGGACGTCGCCGACGGCTCGCTCCTGGGACTGGCCGACGCGGCGAGCGCCGCGTTCGCGGGCTTCGCGGACGCGGTCGCCGCCACCGCGCCGGCCCGTGCGGTCTTCGGTCCCGACCGGCTCGCCGGCTATCTCGAAGCGGCCGAAGGCATCGACACACCGGTCGACGACCTGCTCGCCGAGGTCGAGACCGAGGTGCGGCAGCTGGTCGCCCGCCTGGACGCGTTGTCGGCGCGACTGGGCGCCGGCAGCCGGCAGGAGCTCTACGAACTGCTGAGCGCACGGCTTCCCGCCGGATCGGTGGTCACCGCGCTGTCGGGGATGATCGAGCGGCTGCGGGAGTTCTGGGCCGGACAGGACGTCATCACGCTGACCAACCGGCACGGTCTCGACATCCGGCCCGCCCGTGACGCGGCGACCTCCGCGGCCGTCGTGTTCGACCACGCCGGAGCGCTCGAACGGGTGCCGCAGCCGCACGTGCTGCACGTCCCCGAGCCGCGCGACCCCGCCGCACTGCGCGACTACCTGAACGAGCCGATGCTCGAGATGATCGCCGTGCACGAGGTCGTCCCCGGCCACTACCTGCACCATGAGGCCACTCCCGAACACGCAGGAGTGATCCGCAGGTGCGTGCCCTGGTTCCCCGGGACCACCGAGGGCTGGGCGCACTACACCGAAGAACTGGCGATCGAACGGGGCCTCGCCGAGGGCCGTCCGCTCATCGAGGTCGCCGCCCTGCGCTACGCGCTGGAAGCCGCGACCCGGCTGCTGGTCTTCCTCTCCGTCCACTCGGGCCGGAGGAAGTTCGGCGCCGCCGCCGCCGAGGCGGCCACCCTCTGCGGGTGGTCGCCGGAACGCGCCGGCCGCGAGGTGCTCGCCGTCGTCGCCAACCCGGCGGGCGCCATGTACACGCTCGGCAAATTGCACATCCGGCGGTGGCGCGAGCTGGCCGGGGTGGGCGACTCGCCCGCCGAACTGAAGGCGTTCCACGACCGGCTGCTGCGCTGCGGCAGCGCGCCGCTGTCCACCGTCTGGCGCTACTACCTCGACGGCCGGCCCGTTCCGGCCGCATCCACCACGATGTAAGGAGAATCCGTGACCCAGGTGACGGCAGAAGTGATCCCCGCCGAGGCGTTCCCCTCGGACCACTGGGTCACCATCCCCGCCGGCCCCTTCACGATGGGCTCCGACGAGCTGCGCGAGGACGGCAAGCCCCGCGCCGCCGCACCCGAGCACCAGGTCGACGTCGCCGAGTTCCGCATGGCCAAGTACCCGGTCACCGTCGCCGAGTTCCGCCGGTTCGTCGAGGCGACGGGCCACGTGACCGACGCCGAGAAGAAGGGCAAGAGCTGGGTCTGGATCGGTGACCCCGCCGTCGTCGTTCCGGACCAGGACTACCTGTGGAAGAACATCGACGGCGCGTCCTGGCGCACGCCGCACGGCCCCGACTCCACCCTGGAGGGCAAGGACAACCACCCGGTCACCCACGTCAGCTCCCTCGACGTGGCCGCCTACTGCGAGTGGTCCGGCACCCGTCTGCCCACCGAGGCCGAGTGGGAGAAGGCCGCCCGCGGCACCGACGGCCGGCGTTACGCGTGGGGCAACGAGGAGCCCACCGCCGAGCACTGCAACCACACCATGAACGTCGCCGACACCACCCCGGTCGACGCCTACCCGCAGTCGGCCGGTCCGTACGGCGTCGTGGACCTCACCGGCAACGTCTGGGAGATCACCTCCAGCGCCTTCCACCACTACCCGTACGACGAGGGCAAGCCGGGACGCGTCATCAAGACGAAGGAAGGCTCGGTCGAGCTCGGCGTCATCCGCGGCGGCTCCTTCTACAACAACTGTGACCCGCGTGGCTGCCTGGCGTGGGTACGGATCTACAACCTGCCCGACTACAGCTGCTACGACATGGGCTTCCGTGTCTGCGCCCGCTGACCTACGACGGACAGACCGGCAGCTGCTCGACCGCGTGGAGGCGCTCCTGGGCAACCTGCCCAGGACCCGGGTCGTGCGGCTGCCTCATCCGGGGATCCGGCTCTACGCCAAGATGGAGTCGGAGAACCGGGCGGGGAGTTCGAAGGACCGGGCGGCGATCTGGATCCTCCGTGAGGCGGTCCGGCGCGGCGAGATCACCCGCTCCACCACGGTGGTCGAGTCGTCCTCCGGGAACTTCGCCCTCGCCCTCGCACACTTCCTGAACGAGCTGGGCGTGCCGTTCGTGCCGGTGCTGGACCCCAACGTCAACGCGGCCACCGAGCGGACGCTGCGGCGGCTGTGCGCCCGCGTGGAGAAGGTCACCGAACCGGACGGCACCGGCGGCTACCTGCTGAGCAGGCTCGCCCGGGTCGCCGACCTGCGCGCGGAGCTGGCGGACGTGTACTGGCCGAACCAGTACGCCAATCCGGACGGCGCGCGCGGCCACTACGAGCTGACCGCGCCGGAGCTGCTCGACGACATCGGCCGGATCGACTACCTCTTCGTGGGCGTCGGCACCGGCGCGACGATCAACGGCCTCTCGCGCCGCCTCGGCGAGGTGCACCCGGAGGCCGCTGTGGTCGCCGTCGACGTCGAGGGTTCGGCGATCTTCGGTGCCCCGCCGGCCCGCCGGCGCATCCCGGGCATCGGGTCCAGCATCCGTCCGCCCCTGATCGACGACGCCTGGATCACCAAGGTCGTCGTGCAGTCCGAGCTGGACGAGGTGGCCGGCTGCCGGGCGCTGCTCAGCAGCCACGGGATCTACGCGGGCGGTTCCACCGGCTGCGTCTACGCGGCCATCACCCGTCATTTCGAAGGGCACACGGGCCCGGAGCCGGTCGTGGCGTTCCTGTGCGCCGACAGCGGCGAACCGTACGCCGACACCGTCTACTCGGACGAGTGGGTCGCCGAACACCTCACACCGGTCGCAACCAAGGGAGCATGAGCGTGACGACGAGCGTGTGGACGCCGCCGCCCGCAGACGAGGCAGAGCTGACCGACTGGCTGCGCGCACGCGAGCCGGTCACCCGGGCGCCGGGCACCGGCGGCTGGCACGTCTTCGGTTACACGGAAGTCAAGGAAGTACTCGCCAACCACGGCGCGTTCTCCAACGCCGTGGTGCGGCCGGTGCCCGATGACTCGCCGATGCGCCTGTACCGCACGGGCAACCTCACCTGGATGGACCCGCCACGCCACCGCAACCTGCGGGGCCTGGTGAGCCAGGCGTTCACGCCCCGCTGGGTCTCCGGGCTGGAACCGATGGTCCGCGAGACCGTCGGGAGCTTCATCGACGGCCTGCACGGGCGCGACGAGGTGGACTTCGTACGCGAGTTCGCCTCGCCGGTCGTGGCCACCGTCATCGCCCGGATGCTCGGCATTCCCACCAAGGGGCAGCAGCTGTTCCAGGAGTGGTCGAGGAGCCTCATGACGCTCGCCGACCCGAGCGCCGAGGGCAACGGCCTGCAGAAGGTGCTCACCCTGACCCAGCTCGCCGAGGCGTACCTGCACCGGTTCATCGCTCAGCGGCGCGCCGCCCCCACCGACGACCTGACCAGCAAGCTCATCGCGGCCGAGATCGACGGCGACCGCCTCGGCGACGACGAGACGGCCGGCCTGATCGCCCTGCTGATGTCCACCGGGCAGGCCGCCACCATCACGCTGGTGAACGCGATGATCGTCCTCGGACGGCATCCGGACGCCGTGGCAGAGCTGCGGGCCCGGCCGGAGCTGCTCGACGCGGCCATCGACGAGGTCATGCGGTACCGCTCGGAGACCACCCGGGTGGAACGCAAGACCGTCCGGGACGTCGTGATCGGCGGACAGCTGATCCCCGCGGGGGAGTCGGTGTCGGTGTGGATCGCCGCCGCCAACCGCGACCCGCGGGTCTTCGAGGACCCGCACGTGTTCGACATCGAGCGTCCGCACAACCCGCACATCGCCTTCGGGCACGGCATCCACTACTGCCTGGGCGCGCCGCTGGCGCGCCTGGAGATCCGCATCGCCTTGCGTGAACTGCTCGATTCGACCCTGGACTTCACGATCGACCCGGCCCGCACGCGGCTGCTCGACCCCCGGCTCATGTTCGGTGCGAGCGAAGCGACCGTCGGGTTCACATGGAAGGAAAAGCAATGACCGGGTTCGTCCCGGGCGGGCTGGTCGCACGGCTCGCCGCACACGCGCAGGACTCGTCCGAGAGGCCGGCACTGTCGGTCGCGACGCTCGGCGGCGGCCCCCGGGTCGATCTGACCTACGGACAGCTGTGGGGCCGGTCGCTGGCCGTGGCCCGGGCCCTCTCCGAGAAGGTACGGCCCGGCGCGCGCGTGCTGCTGCTGTTCCCGACGGCCCCGGAGTTCGCCCCCGCCTTCCTCGGCTGCCTCGCCGCGGGCGTGATCGCCGTACCCGTGCCGCTGCCGATCGACGAGGTCTCCCGGCGACGGGTGCTCAACGTGGCCCGGGACTGCGACATATCGCTCGTCGTGTCCCTGTCGTTCGTCCGGGACCTGGCCGTCGGCGGCGACGACCCGGAACTGAGCGCGTTCGCCGCGGCCCACGAGTGGCTGCTCGCCGACCTGATCGAGCCCGCGGCCGCCGACGACGGCACGGACCTGCCGCTCGCGGCCGCCGACGACGTCGCGTTCCTCCAGTACACCTCCGGCTCCACCAGCACCCCGCGCGGCGTCGTCGTGACCCACGGTGCCCTGATGCACAACGAGGCCGCCATCCAGCGGGCGTTCGGCGTCGAGCGGGACTCCACGATCGTCAGCTGGCTGCCGCTCCACCACGACATGGGTCTCATCGGCGCGATGCTGCAGCCCCTGTACACCGGTGCCAAGGGCGTCATCCTCGACCCGCTGTCGTTCATCCGGCGCCCGGCGAGCTGGCTGGAGACCATCAGCGCGGAACGCGCCGACATCAGCGGCGGCCCCAACTTCGCCTACGACCTGTGCGTGCGCAAGGTGACCGAGGAGGAGAAGGCCGGGCTCGACCTGTCCAGCTGGCGCGTCGCGTTCAACGGTGCCGCCCAGGTGTACCCGCGCACCCTGCGGGCCTTCAGCGAGTCCTTCGCCGGCTCCGGCTTCCGGTCCGGGGCACACCTGCCCTGCTACGGCCTGGCCGAGGCGACCCTGCTCGTCACGACCGTCGCCCCCACCGTCTCCCGTACCTTCGACGACGGCCGCGAGCTGACCGCCTACCGGCTGCCCGAGCACGCCGAGGTGCGCGTGGTCGACCGTGACGGCGGCAGCGACACCGAACTCGACGCCGGACAGGTCGGTGAGATCGCCGTCGCGAGCGGCAGCAACGGCGCCGGCTACTGGGGCGGACAGGACTTCGGGACCTTCCTGCGCACCGGCGACCTCGGCTTCCGCGACCACGACGAGCTGTTCGTCGTGGGCCGCGCCAAGGACCTCATCGTCCAGCGCGGCCGCAACATCTACCCCGAGGACCTGGAGGCGGACGCCGGTACGTGCCACCCGGACGTCCGGCCCGGCCGCTGCGCCGTGTTCGGCGTCGAGCACGACGGCGACGAGGCGGTCGTGGTGTGCCAGGAGGCGGGCGCGCACACCCCGGCCGAGCGGTACTCCGAGATCGCCGTACGGGTGCGGGCCACCCTGGCGCGGATCCACGGCGTCACCGCCCGCACCGTCCTGGTCGTGCCCCCCGGCACGATCACCAAGACCTCCAGCGGCAAGGTCCAGCGCTATGCGGCCCGGGACCGGTACCTCGACGGCGTCCTGCCCGTCCTGCTCGACGACACCCTCGACGGGCGCGCCTCCTCGCTGACGGAGCTGCTGACGGGCCACGCTCTGCCCGACGCCCTGCGCCTGCACATCGGGGCCCTCCTCGCCCTGCCCGAGCCGCCGCCGGCCGACGCCTCCCTCGCCGACCTCGGCGCCGACTCGCTGACCGCGGTACGTCTGCGCCACGACCTGGAGGAGGCCCTGGGGATCGAGCTGGCGCCGACCGCCGCCCTGCGGGCGGAATCGATCGCCGGACTCGCCACGGCGGCGGCGACGGCCGCGGCGTCCGCGCCGGCCCTTCCGGCCGCGGCGGCGGGCGACGACCACGTGCTCAACCCCGCCCAGCGCGCCCTGTGGTTCCTGCACCGGGCCGTGCCCGACAGCGGCGACTACAACGTGACGCGTGCGTTCCGGGTCACCGGCACCGTCGAGCCCGACGCCTTCCGGGTCGCGCTGCGGGCCGTGACCGCCCGCCACCCGAGCCTGCGTCTGGCGATCACCACGCGCGACGGCGCCCCGCACGCCGAGGTGCTCGGGGCGAACGTCCCCGGCATCGAGGTGACCGACGGACGCGGCTGGAGCGCCGAACGCGTGGCCGCCTGGTACCGCGACATCGCCACGCGGGCCTTCGACCTCGGCTCCGGCACCCCGCTGCGCGCCGCACTGCTGCGCCGCGAGACGGACTGGCTGTTCGCGCTGTCCCTGCACCACATCGTGTGCGACGTGTCGTCCTTCGCCATCGTCATGGCCGACCTGGCCGCCGAGCTGCGCGGTGAGCACGCGGAGCCCCGCGCGGTGGCCGCCCCGGCCGCACGCCGCGACCACGGCGACTTCTGGCGGACCGAACTCGACGGCGAACTGCCCACCCTCACCCTGCCCGACCTCGGTCGGCCGGGCACCGACACGCCCGGGGACGGCACGCCCCGCGAATCCCTCGCCTTCCAGGTGCCGGCCGCCCCGCTCGCCGGGTACGCCCGCGAGCACGGGCTGACCCTGCACAACCTGCTGCTCTCCGCCTACCAGGTGCTGCTGCACCGCCTCTCGGGCCAGGCCGACCTGATCGTCGGCGTGCCCACCGCGGGCCGTACCGACCGGTCCCTGGCCGAATGGGTCGGCTACCTCGTCAACGTGGTGCCCGTACGCTCCGCCTACCGCCCCGAGGTGCCGTTCGCCGAGTTCGCCGCGGCCACCCACCGGCACGTCCTCGACGTGCTGGACCACGCGGACACGCCGCTCTCCGACATCGTGCGGCTGGTCAACCCCGACCGCGACACCGCGACGGCCACGATCTTCCAGGCCATGTTCACCTGCTACACGGCTTCGCTGCCCGGCGCGGCCGGCATCGTGACCGGGGACGAGCACGCCGAACTGCCGGCGGGCGCCGTCACCCTGCACGGTCACTCCGTCCCCGACCACACCACCCAGTCCGACCTCGGCCTGAACGTCGCGGTGCGCGCGGACGTGCTGGACTTCCAGCTCCAGTACGACTCCTCCACGGTCTCCCGTGAGCAGGCCGAACTGGTGGCCCGTACCCTGCCGGTGCTGCTCACCGGCATCGGTACCGGGACGACCGGCCCGCTCCCCCTGCTGCCCGAGGACGAGGCCCGCGCCCTGGTCGCCCGGGGACTGGGTCCCGACGTGCCGCGCCCGGACAACTACCTCGACTCCTTCGAACGCTGGGTCGACCTCGCCCCCGACGCCGTCGCCGTCGACGACGGCCGGGTCCGGCTCACCTACGCCGAGCTGGACGCACGCGCCAACCACGTCGCCGAGCGGCTGCGCGCCGCCGGCGTCGCCACCGACCGCAACGTCGTGATGAGCGCGGGCCGTTCCGCCGACTACCTGGTGGCGCTGGTGGGCCTGCACAAGGCCGACGGCGCCTACGTACCCGTCAGTCCCCGCGAGGCGCCGCTGCGCGCCGGGGCCATGGTCGACGCGGTCGAACCGGCCGCGATCATCGCCGACGCCTCGGGCCGCCACCTGTTCGGTGACCGTGAGGTCTTCGACCTCGCCGATCTGGTCTCGGGAGCCACCGCCGTCCGGCCGCCGCGGCTCTGCCCCGACCACGCCACGTCGACGATCATCCACACCTCCGGCTCCACCGGCGTCCCCAAGGCGGCCGTCTCCACCAACTACGGCGTCACGAACCACATGTGGCAGCTGGCCGAGCACTTCGGGCTCACCGAGCACGACTGCGTCGCCCAGACCGCCCCGGTCTCCTTCGACATCTCCGTCTGGCAGCTGCTGACCCCGCTGATGACCGGTGGCCGGGTGCGGATCGTGCCCGAGCCGGACTCGCAGTCGCCCGCGCGTCTGCTGCGGGCCGTCGTCGACGGCGGCGTGACCATGCTGGAACTGGTGCCGTCCAACATCATGGCGCTGCTCGACGCCGGTCTCGCCGCGACGCCGGGCGCGCTGCGGGTGATGCTGTCCACGGGCGAGACCCTCACGCACGACGTGCTGCGGCGCTGGGTGCGGGAGCTGCCCGGCATCCCCGTGCACAACGCCTACGGTCCGGCCGAATGCACCGACGACGTCACGGCGGGGCTGTGCGCGAGCGGACCCGGCGCACCCATGACCACGGCGGTGGGGCGGCCCCTGGCCAACACCACCGTCCACGTCCTCGACGAACACCTGCAGCCCGTCCCGCCCGGTGTCGTCGGACTGCTGCACGTCGGCGGCGGCGCGGTGGGCCGCGGCTACCGCGGCAACCCGAGGCGGACGGCCGAGATGTTCGTGCCGGACCCCTACGCGACCGCCCCCGGCGGCCGGCTCTACCGCACCGGCGACCTGGGCCGCGTCAACGCCGACGGCGACCTGGAGTTCCTGGGGCGCGCCGACACCCAGATCAAGATCCGCGGCCAGCGGATCGAGGTCGGCGAGGTGGAGGCCGCGCTGCGCCGGTGCCCCGGCGTCGTCGAGGCCGCGGTGAAGGTCCACAACGGGCCGGCGGGTGCCTCGCTCGTCGGGTACGTGTCCCGCGCCGGCGGCCCGGACGGCACCGCCGTCGTGCTCGACGTCGACGAGGACGAGCGGTTCCGCGCCGTCCTCGCCGACCTGCTGCCCCGGCACATGATCCCGACGATCATCGCCGAGCTCGGCCGCCTGCCCCGTTCCAAGAACGGGAAGGTGGACTACCGGTCGCTGTCGTTCTCGGCACCGGCGGCCACCCGGGCCGCGGCCGAGCCGGACGACGCGCTCGCGGCGACCGTACGGACCCTGTGGGCGGACCTGCTGGAGCTCGACGCGGTCGGCTGGGACGACAGTTTCTTCCAGCTCGGCGGTCACTCCCTGCTCGCGCTCGCCATGATCGACCGGGTCAACGCGCTGCTCGACGTGCGGCTGGTGGTCGACGTCGTGTTCGCCAACCCGCGGCTGCGCGACTTCGTCGGCGCCGTGCGCACGGCCGACCGGGCCACCGCCGAACGGGTGCGGGACCGCGTCCCCGCGGACCCGTCCCTGCCCGTCCCGGCCAGCGCGGCGCAGCAGCGCTTCTGGTTCCTGCGCGAGATCGACCCCGATTCGCCGACGTACAACATGCCCGGTGTGCTGCGGCTGCGGGGCGACCTGGACGAGGAGGCGCTGGAGGCCGCGCTGCGCGAGACCCTGGCCGCGCACCCCGTGCTGCTGGCCCGGTTCGCCACCGACGGCGGTGCGCTCACCTGGACCGCCCGCCCGGTCGAGGAGTTCGAGCTCCCCCGTCTGGACCTGCGCGGCCCGGTGGCCGAGCTGGGCGACGCCGTCTTCGACCGGCTGGTCGAGGACGAGGCCGCGGTCGTCGGCGACCTGCGCCGGGAGCTGCCGCTGCGCGCGCTGCTCGTACGGCTCGGGGAGCGTGACCACGGCCTGTTCATCAACATCGACCACATCGTGTGCGACGGCTGGTCCGTGGGGGTCTTCCTGCGCGAGCTGGCCGACCGCTACAACCGGCGGACGCCGGCCGCGGCCGAGTACGGGTTCGCGGACTACTGCTTCGACGAGCGGGCCTGGTGGGACCGGCGTGACCGCGGTGAGACGTCCGCCCTGTGGCGGGACGTGGTGGGCCGTCCGGCCCGGCGGTCCGCCCTCCCGGACCGGGCCGTGCCCGCCGCACCGGGCGAGGAGACGTCCGCGAAGCACGCGGACACGGTCGACGCCGGCCTCGGTGCGGCGGTGCGGGACCTCGCCGTCCGCACCGGCACGACGCCCTACATCGTGTTCGCGACGGCGCTGGCGGCGCTCACCCACAGCGGGACGGCCGAGCGCGAGCAGATCATGCTCGGCACGCTGATCGCCCAGCGCGACCGGCCCGAGTACCGGCGGATCGTCGGCCCGCTGCTGAACGTGTCGGTGCTGGCCGTCGACCTGTCCCCGGCCGACTCGCCGGCCGAGGCGCTGGCCGCCGTCCGGACGGGCGCCCTGCGGGCCTACCGGTCCGCGAACGTGCCCTTCCAGGAGCTGGCACCGCTGCTCACCCCCGCCGCGGGCGGCGACGGGTCACCGTTCGACGTGATGCTCGTCATGCAGCCGCCCTCCCGGCCCGTCGAGCTGTCCGGTCTGCAGGTGGAGACGACCGATCTGGACATCGCCGCGGCCCCCTACCCGCTGCTGATCGACATCGCCGAGCAGAACGGCGGCTACGGGGTGACCTACCGGTACCGGACCGACCGGTTCGACGCGGCGGGCATCGAGGAACTGGCCCACCGACTGCACGCCACGGTGCGCGCCCTGGCCGGCGCCGACGCGGCGTCCCTGGCCGAACTGCTCCCCGTGAGCGATCTCGTGGAGAGGACCTGATCATGACCGAGCCCATCGTGAGCCCCGTGCTGACGCGGTTCTCCTCGTGGCGGCGCGAGCACCCCGAGGCACCCGCCGTGGTCGCGGACGGCCTGACCCTCGGGTACGCGGAACTGGACGCGGCGGCCCGCCGGCACGCGGCGGCGCTGCGGTCCGCCGGTGCCGGGCGGGAGACCCTGGTGGCGCTGGTCGCCGACCGCGGGCCCGGCTACGTCGCCATGATGCTCGGCGTACTGCTCGCCGGCGCGGCCTTCGTCCCGGTGGAGCCCGGCGTACCGGTGCGGCGCGCCCGCCGGATGTGTGCCGACGCCGACGTGCGTGTCCTGCTCGTCGAACCGGGGCACGAGGAGTTCGCCGCGCAGGTCGCCGCCGGGGTGGCCCCGGAACCGACCGTGCTCGTCGCCACCGCGCGGACGGAGTCGCCGGAGCCGGAGTCGGAGCCGGAGCCGGAGCCGGCCCCCGGCACGGCGGCGGACCGGCCGCGTGACGGCCTCGCGTACGTGATCTTCACGTCCGGCTCCACCGGCACGCCCAAGGGCGCGATGGTCGCCGACGGCGGCATGGACAACCACCTGGCGGCCAAGACGGCGGACCTGGGCCTCGGGCCCGCCGACGTCATCGGCCTCACCGCGCCGCTGTCCTTCGACATCTCGGTGTGGCAGACCCTCATCGCGCTGACCGTCGGCGGCCGGACCGCGGTGGCCTCGCCCCGCAACATCTCCGAGCCCGCCGAGCTCGTGGCGTGGGTCCGCCGGCACGGGGTGACCGTGCTGGAGATCGTCCCGTCGTTCCTCGCCGTGCTCACCGCACAGCTCGACGACGAACTGCGGGCCGGGCTGTCCTCACTGCGGTACCTCGTCGCCACCGGGGAGGCCCTCCCCGGGGCGGTCGCCCAGCGCTGGTACGAGCACTGCCCGGACATCCCGATCGTCAACGCCTACGGCCCGACCGAATGCTCCGACGACGTCACCCACCACGTGGTGACCGCCGCCGAGAGCGCGGCCCGTCCCTGGCCGTCGATCGGCCGGGAGGTGCTCAACACCCGCCTGTACGTGGTGGACGCGGACGGCTCCGAGGTACCGGCCGGGACCGAGGGCGAACTGCTCGTCGGCGGCGCCGGCGTCGGCCGCGGCTACATCGGCGATCCGGTGCGCACCGCGCTCTCCTTCGTCCCGGACGGCCTGTCCGGGACGCCCGGCGCCAGGCTGTACCGCACCGCCGACCGGGTGAGCCGCACCGCGGACGGCACCATCGACTTCCACGGCCGCCGCGACCGGCAGGTCAAGGTCCGTGGACACCGGGTCGAGCTGGGCGACGTGGAGGCCGAGCTGCTGCGGGTTCCCGGGGTGCGCTCCGCCGCCTGCGTGTTCACCGGCGGCCGGCTGTGCGCCTTCGTGACGCTCGACGCGCCGACCGACGTGGCCTCCGCCGTGCGCGCCGGCGCCCCCCGCTACCTGGTGCCGCACGAGGTGACCGTGCTCGACCGGATGCCGGTCAACAGCTCGGGGAAGGCCGACCACCGGGCCCTGGAGGACCTGTGCGCGCAGGACGGGCCCGCGGCCGCCACCACGCCCGCCACCCGGGACGCCGACCTGGACGCCGCGCGCGAACTGGTCGCCGAGGCGCTCGGCGTGGCCGCGATCGGCCCTGACGACGACTTCTTCGCCGCCGGCGGCGACTCGCTCCTCGCGATGACGCTGGTCGCCGGTGCCCGCACCCGGTTCGGGGCGGAGGGCACGTCCTTGCGGACGTTCCTGTCCCGGCCGACCGCACGGGGTCTGCTGGCCGCCGTCGAGGTCGCGGAGCCGGTCGCCGCCGCCACCGGCGAACCGCGCACGGCGGACGCCCTGTCCTCCGGGCAGGAGCGGTTGTGGTTCTTCGAGCAGCTGCACCGCCGGAAGGCTCCCAACCTGCTGATCCTCTCCCTCGACCTGCACGGCCCGCTCGACGAGGACGCGCTGCGGCACGCGCTGACCGCGGTCGCCGCCCGGCACGAGCCGCTGCGCACCGTCTTCACCCAGGAGCGCGGCGTCCCGAAGGCCGTCGTACGGCCCGAGGCCGCGTTCCCCCTGGAGACGGGCACCGCGGACGGGGTCGAGATCTCCGCCCGTACCACCGAACCGCCGCTGGCCCGGGCCCGGCTGGCACGCGTAGCGGACGACCACCACGTGCTCTCCGTCGCCCTTCACCACCTGGTCGCCGACGGCTGGTCCCTGGAGGTGCTCAAGCGCGACATCGCCGACCACTACGAGCGGAAGCTGGCGGGCGACTCCTCGGTGACGCCGCCCCGCACCTCGTTCTCCCGGTACGTGGCCGCCGAGCGGGCATGGCTGGAGGGCCCGGACGCCGAGCAGTGCACGCGGTACTGGACCGATCAGCTGGCCGGCACCCCGGGCGCGATCGACCTGCCGCTCGACCGGGCACGGCCGGCCAAGCCCAGCTTCGTCACCGACCACGTGGTCACCCTCCTCACGGAGGAGGAGACCAAGGCCGTCGCGGAGACGGCCCGGGCCCGCGGCGCGACCCCCTTCATGGCGGTGCTCGCCGCCTCGTACGCCGTCCTGCGCGGGGCGACCGCGACCCCCGACCTGGTACTCGGCATCGACTCGGTGAACCGGTCGTGGCCCGGCAGCGAGGAACTGATCGGCACGTTCGTCAACCAGCTGCCGGTCCGGCTCGCGCCCGGCGGAGCACCGTCCTTCGGTGACCTGCTCGACCTGACCCGGCGACAGGTGCTCGGCGCCCAGGAGCACGACCGGCTCCCCTTCCACAAGCTGGTCGCGGCGGTGAACCCGCCCCGGCAGGCGGGGCGGTTCCCGCTGTTCCAGGTGAAGGTCACGCACCAGGGCGCGTGGCGGACGGGGACGCGCATCGGGGACCTCCGCGTCGAGCCGCGTGAGCTGGCGGACCCCGTGATGGACCTTGACTTGATGATCGACGTCTCCGGCGAGACCGACCGGCTGCGGCTGGAGGTCCTGTTCTGGCCCGAGACGCTCGACTCCGCGACGGTCGCGGACTGGACGCAGGCGCTGGCCGACGTGCTGCGCGCCGGAGCGGCCGACCCCGACGCGGTACTGACTTTCGGCGAAAGGTGATGAAGGTGTCTACGCAGGATCAGGTCGCCGAGGTGTGGCGCGAGTTGCTGGAACTGGACGCGGTCGCCGTCGACCAGGACTTCTTCGAGCTGGGCGGCCATTCGATGCTGGCCGTTCAGGTGCTCTACCGGCTCACCGAGGTGACCGGTGTCGAGCTGGCGCTGGAGGACTTCTTCGAGCTGGGCACGATCGAGGAGGTCGCCGCCGAGCTGGACCGCCAGCGCGCCGACCGCCCCGCGGCCGAGCTCGTCTTCGAGGGGGAGCTGTGAGCGCACAGGACGTGATGCGCCGACTCGACGACCTCGGCGTGACCCTGACCCTCGCCGACGACCGGCTCCGCTACCGCGCGCCGGGCGAGGAACTGCCGTCGGAGCTGCTGGCGGAGATGAAGCTGCACCGTGCGGACCTCGTCGGCCTGATCGGCCGGCGCCAGGGGCTGACCTGGCCCCCGCGGCCCGGCGGGGACACCGGTCCGCTGACCGCCGCGCAGCGGTCGCTGTGGGCCACCTCGTACTTCGCCGAGGACGGCACTTACAACCTGAGCGGGGCGCTGCGCCTGCGCGGCCCCCTCGACCGGGACGCGTTCGTCACCGCGCTGCGTGACCTGCACGAGCGGCACCCGTCGCTGCGCACCGTCTTCCCGGTGACGGACGGCGAGCCGCGACAGCTGGTCCTGCCGTCGGTGGAGCCCCCGCTGGCCGTGTCCGACGCGGACGGCCTGGACGCCTGCCTCGCCGAGTGCGCGCGCCTCACCGACCTGCCGCTGGCCCTGGACACGGCCCCGCCCGTGCTGATGCGCCTGTTCCGTCTCGCGCCGCAGGACCACGTCTTCTTCTTCGTCCTGCACCACGTGATCGCCGACGGCACGTCCTTCGGCCCGCTCCTGGACGACCTCGCGCGCTGCTACGGCAGCCGGGTCGCGGGACGGCGGCCGCCCGCCGCCGGTGACGACGTGGCCGTGGTCGACTACGCCCGCTGGGAGGCCGACCGGGTCGCGCTCGCCGACGTCGCCGCCTCCCGCCGGTACTGGCGGGAAGCGTTCGACGACGCGTCGCTGAGCGCCCTCCCCCTGCCCCCGCCGCTCGACGGCGCCGCCGGTACCGAGCGCGGCCACGCCCACCGCGTGGTCGTCCCCGCCGACACCACCGCCGCCGTGCGCCGGATCGCCGAACAGGCGCGCGCCGGCGTCTTCACCGTGGTGTCCACCGCGGTCGCGGTGGCGCTGTCCCGTTACACCGGCCGCACCGACCTGGTGGTCGGCATGCCGGTCTCCCGCCGGGACCGCACCGGCCTGGAACGGGTCGTCGGCCTGTTGCTCGACATGGTGCCGGTCCGGCTGGACGCCGGCCCCGCGCCGTTCGCCGAGCTGGTGCGCCGTACCCGGTCGGCGGTGCTCGGCGCGGTCCGCCATGCGCCCGTGCCCGAGGACGTCCCCGCGGCCCGTTCGGCGTTCAACGTCATCGTCACCGACCTCGGCACCACCCTGCCCGCTCCCGACTTCCCCGGTCTGGAGATCGATCACGTCGAGGTGGCCCAGGTCGGCGCCAAGTACGGCCTGAACTTCCTGGTCCGTGACGAGGGCGACACGCTCGCCCTGTACGTCGAGGCGGACCGCCGGGTCGTGGCCGACACGGACGTCCGGGCCGTGGCCGACACCGTCCTCGCCGTCCTGACGGCCGCCGGCGCCGAGCCGGACGCCCCGGTCGCCGAGCTCGCCGCCGGAACCTTCGGTGTCGCCGCGCCGGGCGCGGTCGCCGCACCCCAGCGGCTGCCCCGCGCCGACGAGTCGCTGACGGGCCGCCTGGCCGCGATGGCCCGGACGCGCCCGGACGCGATCGCCGTCACCGGGCCCGAGGGCGCCCTGACCTACGCGGAGCTGTGGGCGCGGATCGAGGCGACCGCGGGGGCCCTGCGTGCTCGCGGGACCGGCGCCGGGGACGTCGTGGCCGTCTCGCTGCCGCGCGGCCTGGACCTCGTCGTCGCCATCATCGGGGTCATGGCCTCGGGCGGGGCGAGCCTGGTCCTGCACGAGTCCTGGCCGACCGCGCGCGTGACCGACATCCTCACCGACTCGGGCGCCCGCCTCACCATCACCGACGACGCCACGGTGCCCGGGGAACGGGCCGCCCTCGCCGAACTCGTGGACGCCCCGGTGAAGGTGCCGCTCGCCCACGTGCCCGCGCACGCCCCCGCGTACGTGATCTACACCTCCGGCTCCACCGGCCGGCCCAAGGGCGTGCGGGTCACCCACCACAACGTGCTGAGCCTGCTCGATGCGACGGCCGACGGCTACGGCCTCGGCCCCGACGACGTCTGGACCCTCTTCCACGCCTGCTCGTTCGACGTCTCGATGTACGAGATGTTCGGCTGCCTCGTGCACGGCGGCCGGCTCGTCGTGGTGCCGCGGCTGACGACGTGGGAGCCGGAGGAGTTCGCCGAGCTGTGCGCCCGCGAGCGGGTGACCGTGCTCAGCCAGACCCCCTCGGCGCTGACCGTCATGCTGCCCGCGCTCGCCGCGCTCCCCGAGTCGACCGCGCACATGCGCTACGTGCTGTTCGCCGGCGAGGCCCTGGACCGGCGCCTGGTCGAGCGCTGGTACGAGGAGGTCGGACACCGCACCGAGCTCGTCAACATGTACGGGATCACCGAGACGACGGTGCACGCGTCGTGGCGCCGGCTGCGGCCCGAGGACACCCGTACCGCGGAGTCCGACATCGGCACGCCGCTGCCCGGCACCGCTCTGCACGTGCTCGACGACAACGGCGTCCCGGTCGCCGACCGCTGCGTCGGCGAGATCTACGTCGGCGGCCCGCAGGTCAGCGACGGCTACCTCGGCCGACCGCGGGAGACCGCCCTGCGGTTCCTGCCGGACCCCTTCGGCGACGTCCCCGGCGCCCGCATGTACCGCTCCGGCGACCTCGCCCGGCGCAACGGCACGACCCTCGCCTACCTCGGCCGCCGCGACCAGCAGGTCCAGGTCAACGGCTTCCGCGTCGAACTCGCCGAGATCGAGGCGGCGTTCTCCGCACGTCCCGGCGTCGCCGCGGCCGGTGCCGCGGTCACCGCGGACGACAGCGGCGCGCACCTGGTGGCCGTCGTCGTCCCCGAGCCCGGCGCCACGCCCGACCCCGCGGAGCTCCTGACGGCGGTCCGCTCGACGCTGCCCCGCTACATGGTTCCGCGCACCGTCGTGGTGGTCGACGACCTCCCCCTCACCAACAACGGCAAGCTCGACCGGCGGGCCGTCGTCGCCGCCGCGGCCGACGGCACGGCGGCCGGGCCCGCCCCGGCGGGACAGGGCGAAGCGGCCCCGTCCGGCCCGCGCGAGGCCCTGCTGCTGGACGTGTTCCGCGAGGTGCTCCTGGACCCGTCCCTCGGCACCGGCACCGACTTCTTCGACGCCGGCGGCGACTCGATGCGCGCGATCCGCGTGGTGAGTCTCGCCAAGGACCGGGGTGTGGGCCTGACCGTGCGCGACGTGTACGCCGCGCCGACGGTCGCCGCCCTCGCGCCGCGGACGACCGACGTGGTGGAGCGGACGGGGCGCGAGCCGTTCTCGGGGCTGCCGGACGGTGTCGTCCTCCCGCCGGACGTCGTCGACGCCTACCCGATGACGGCTCTGCAGTCGGGGATGATGTACCACCAGGAGATGGCGCCCGACGCCCGCGTCTACCACATCATGCTGAGCTACCGGGTGCGTGGCGTGCTGGACCCGGCCGCGTTCCGCGCGGCCGCGCAGGCCGTCACCGACGCCCATCCGGTGCTGCGCACCAGCTTCGATCTCGCCAACGCGCTGGGCCCGCTGCAGCGGGTGCACACCGGTGTCGAGGTGCCGGTCACGTTCGAGGACCTCACCGGCCTCGACACCGACGTCCAGGACGAACGGATCCGTCAGGTCGTGGCGCGCGAGACCGCCGAGGACTTCGACCTGGCCCGGCCCGGCCCGTTCCGGCTCGTGGCGCTCACCACGTCCGCCACCGACTATCAGTTGATCTTCACCCACCACCACGCCATCCTCGACGGCTGGTCGGTGAACGTCTTCTTCGAGGACCTGCACGCCCGGTACACGGAGCTGCTCGACACGGGCACGGCGACGCCGCAGCCGATCCCGCGCACCGCCTTCGGCGACTACGTGGCCCTGGAGCGGGCGGCGCTCACCGATGACGGGCACCGCGCGTTCTGGGCCGGGCGCACCGCCGGACCGGCCCGGCTGATCGCGCCGGAGCGATCGGGCACGCCCGTGATGCGGCAGTTCCACGTGGACCTCTCCGGGCGGCTCGACGACCTGCGGGCCGTCGCGGCCCGGCTGGGCGTGCCGGTCAAGGCGCTGCTCTCCGCCGCACACCTGCGGGTGGTGTCCTGGCTGACCGGCTCCGACGAGGTGACCACCAGCATGGTGTTCGCCTGCCGGCCCGAGGACTCCGACGCCGACCGCGTTCTCGGCCTCTTCCTCAACCAGCTGCCCGTGCGGATCGCGCTGGGCGAGCGGTCGTGGGCGGAGCTGGCGGTGCGCTTCCACGAGGAGGAGCAGGAGATGATGCGGCACCGCTGGTACCCCAGCGCCGCCGTCCAGGCCTCGTACGGCGCAGGGCCGCTGTTCGACTCCGGCTTCAACTTCACGGACTACCACGACACCCGCCGCATGGTCGGCGCCGGTGGCCTGGAGCTGCTGGACGCGCAGGAGCTGGAGTCCACGCACTACGTGTACAGCTCGGCCTACACCGTCGACGTCCGCACCCACGAGCTGCGGCTGTTGATGGAGTACGACGCCGCGGCGCTGCCGGAGAGCACGCTGGCACTGGCGGCGGAGGTGCACCGCAGGGCGCTCGCCTCGATCGTCGAGGACGCCGGACGGTCCTTCCGCGAGACCCCGCTGCCCGGCATCGCCGACCTGGCACGCCTCCTGGCGTCCGGCCCGGCCGCCGACGCCGCCCCGTCGCCCGCCGGTGGCGCCGGTACCCCCGTACGTCCGGTCCCGGCAGCGGTCCCGGCCCCGGTCCCGGCGGCTGTCCCGGCGGCTGTCCCGGCGGCTGTCCCCGCCGCTACGGCGGAGCCGGTCCGTGCGGCCCTGGAGGCCGGCGTCCGCGAGATCTGGACCGAGGTCCTCGGCATCACGGACGTGGACGCGCAGACGCCGTTCTTCGACGCGGGCGGGGACTCGCTCACCGCCATGCAGGTGGTCAGCCGGCTCCGGGCCCGCCACGGTGCCCTGTCGATGCGGGCCTTCATGGCCAGGCCCACGATCGCGGGCCTGGTGGACACGCTGGCGGACGGCGTCGCCCCGGCGCCGCGGTCCACGGGGCATGCCGTCGCCCCGTCGGCGACCCGCCACCCGCTCTCGCGCGCACAGCGCCAGATGTGGGACGTGGCCCAGCAGCTGCCCGGGGTCGGCCTGTTCGCCGTGGCGGGCGCGCTGCGCGCCGACGGCCCGCTGGACATCGCCGTCCTGGAGCGGACCTTCGCCGAACTGGCGACCCGCCACGAGGCGCTGCGCACCCGGTTCGAGGACACCGGCGAGGGCCCCGTCCAGGTGGTCGAACCGCACGTCACGGTCAGGATCGACATCGAGGACCACTCGGCCGACGAGGACCCGGCCCGTCGCTGCGAGCAGCGCATGGCCGCTGCCGCCCGGGAGGCGCTGCCGCTCGACCGGGCGCCGCTCGTCCGTGTCGCCGTGCACCGGCTCGGTACGGACCGGCACGTCGTCTTCGTGAACCTGCACCACATCGTGTGCGACGGCCGTTCCCTCACGGTGCTGCTGTCCGAGGCGGCCCGGATCTACCGGGAGATCGCCGCCGACGGCGCGCCCGCGCCCCGGCCGGTCCCCCGGGGCAGCGCCTCGCTCGCCGAGGAGCGGGCCGCCTGGCTCGCCACCGACGAAGGGGCGCGGCAGCTGGAGTTCTGGCTGGACCGGCTCGACCCTCCGTTCCCCGCGCTCGCCGACGGCCCCGGCAGCCGCTTCGCGGAACTGAACACGAAGGCGTCGTTCGTGCAGCAGCTGCGGTCCGCGGTGACCGTCGCGACGCTCCCGGCCGACGAGGTGCGGGCGGTCCGCAGCGCGGCCCGCCGGCACGGCATGACCGACTTCATGCTCGTGCTCGGGGCCTACGCCGCGACGCTGCGGGCGTGGAGCGGCCAGGAAGACATCCGCATCGCCACCATGCTCGCCAACCGCGTGGAGCCGGGCATGGACGAGGTCGTCGGACTCGTCACCAACACCGTCGTGCTGCGCATGCGGCTGGACGACACGGACCCGGTCGCGGTCGGCCGCCAGGCCCGAGAGGTCTGCGTCGATGCCTTCGACAACCAGGAACTGCCCTTCGAGGAGGTGCTCGCCGAGCTCCAGAGGCGGCACCCGGACCTGGGCCCGGTGTTCGAGGCGGTGCTCGTCGGGCAGGAGGAGGTCGCCACCGTCGCGCCCGACGACGGCCTCGTGTTCTCGCCGTACACCGCCGCCGACGGCGACGTCCTGGGCGCGCAGGTCGTGGCCACGTCGTCCGGTTTCGTGCTCGGACTCGTGCCCTCCGGGGACGAGTTGGTGTTCGAACTGCGCTACAAGCCCGCGACGACGTCGAAGGAGCTGGCGGCCGAGCTGGTCACCGCGATCACGACCGCCGTCAGGACCGCCGCCGCAGCCCTTCTGGAGACGCCGTGAGCACGTGCCCGACCCACCGTCCGCGCCTCGGCCGCCTGTGGCTGTTCCCGACGGCCCGGGTCGTGGGCGCGGCGGGCGCGGCCACCGTCCTGCTCGCGGCCGCGCTGCTCGCGTGGCCGTGGGTGTCGGCGTCCGTGCTCGCCGCGGGCGCGGCCGGGATCGCCGGTTACGTGCACCGCAACTGCGGCCGGGTCGCAGTTGAGCGGCGGATGCTGCGCGCCCTGAAGGACTCGGCGCCCCGCTGTCCCGGTGAGATCGAGGTGGCCACGCTGACCGCACCGGTGCGTGCCGAGTGCCGCGCCGACGGCGTCACCCGGATCACCGCGCAGACGTACCACGACGCGGTCCGCGCGCTCGGCTACACCATGGGGCGCGACCGCGGGTTCCAGCTGGACCTCGTGCGCCGCACCGGAGGCGGACGGCTCTCGGAGGTGTGGGGCCGCACCGCCCTGCCGGTGGACACCGTCTACCGCCGCCTCGGGCTGGCCGCCGCCGCCCACAAGGCGGCCGAGGAGCTCGCCGGGCCGGAACGGGAGCTGCTGAGCGCGTTCGCGGAGGGCGTCAACGCGGCCTACGCGCAGGAGACCCCGTTCGAGTGCCGGTTCCTGTCGTACCGGCCCCAGCCGTGGCGGGTGGAGGACAGCGTGCTCACCTCGCTCGTGCTGTCCCACTCGCTCTCCTACAACGAGGAGTCCAAGCGGGCGGAGGCGGTCATGCGCCGGGCGCTGCCCGCATCCGTCGCCGACTTCCTCCTGCCCGGTACCGGGACCGTGTCCCCGCCCGCCGACCTGGCGCGCCACCGCGGCGAGGTCGCGGCCCCCGACCTCGTCGCCCCCGACAGCGCCGTCCCGGGCTCCAACTGCTGGACCGCACCGGGTGACGGACCGCTGCTCGCGAACGATCTGCACCTGGCCCTCGGCGTGCCCAACGTCCTCTACGAGGTGGACCTCGCCTGGCCCGGCACCCGGCTGCGCGGTCTCGCCAGCCCGGGTCTGCCGGTCGTGCTCTCGGGCACCAACGGGCGGATCGCCTGGGGCGTCACGAACCTGACCGCCGATGTGCTCGACCTCGTCCCGGCCGAAGGGGAGGAGCTGAGCACGAGGACGGAGGAGATCCGGGTCCGCGGCCGCCGACCGGCCACCGTGGACGTCACCACCGTCGGCACGATGCCGGTCTCGCCGGCGCCGCTGTGCGGGGAGAAGGTCGCCGTCCGCTGGACGGGACACGACCCCCGCGCCGCCGACCTGCGCTTCCAGCGGCTGGCCCACGCCGCCGACGTCGACGCGGCCGTCGCGATCCTCGACGAGGCCCACGGTGTCGCGCTCAACGTCCTGGTCACGGACCGGGAGCGGATGGCCCACCTGGCGACGGGACTGCTGCCCCGCCGTCCCGCCGGCACCCCTCGCACCGAACCCGCCGACGGGCACCTCACCGGGCCGGAACGCCCTCGGATCGTGGATCCCGCCGACGGCATCCTGGTGTCGGCGAACGACGGGGCCCTCCCCGAGGACGAGTTCCGGATCGGTCTCGACCTGGACCCCGGCCACCGGGCCCGCCGCATCCGCGACGTCCTCGGCTCGGCCCGACGCCACGACGCGGCGGGGATGCACGCGCTGCAGCACGACATCGCGGCCGACGTGTACCTGCCCTACCGAGACCTCGCGGTCGCCGCGCTCCCGCCCGGTGACCCGGTCCGTTCCCTCCTGCAGGAATGGGACGGCACCGCGGACTCCGGGTCCCGGGCCTTCGCCGTGCTCGTACGTCTGCGCGACGTCCTCGCCCGGCGGATCCTCGCCCCGTACGTCGCGGTCTGCCGCGAGCACGAACCGGCCTTCCGGTTCCCTTTCCGGGACTACGACCGGCCGCTGCTCGCGATCCTCGGCGCGCGCGACATCGCGCTGCTGCCCGCGGGTACCGCCGACGTGGACGGTTTCGTCGCCGACTGCGTGAGGTCGGCCCTGCGCGACCGGCCGCAGGAATGGGGCCGCCTGAACAAGGTGGGCCTGCGGCACCCGCTCGCCGCGCTCGTGCCGTGGGCGGACCCGGTGCTCGGCATCCGTCCGCGTGCCCAGGCCGGGATGCTGCACACCGTGCGCACCGCCGTCCCCGGGTTCGGTGCCGCCGGCCGGATCGTGGTCACGGTGGACGAACTCGTCACCGCGGAGCTGCCCGCCGGCCAGTCCGGGCACCCTCTGAGCAGGCACTACGCGGACCGCCATGCCCGCTGGGCGAGCCGCGCCCCGCTGCGGCCACGCGCACGCCGGGCCGGCTGCGGCCACGTGCTCCGGCCTGCGGCCGGCCGTTGAGGCGTACGCCGGGGAAAAGGACGAGGGCGGCGCGGCAGACGCGCCGCCCGTACCGTCCGACCGCTCCGGCCTAGTCCGTTCCGGCTGCGTGCTCCGCGCCGAAGTCCCGGCGGATCTCCGCGAGCAGCGCCTCGGGCGCGGAGAGGAACGCGAAGTGGTCGCCGTCCAGTTCGACGGTCCGGCAGTCCTCCGTCGTGTCCGCCCAGCCGCCCATGAGCTTCGTGGGGATCTCGGTGTCCTCGGACCAGCCGATCGCGGTGACGGCCGAGGGAAGCGTGATGCGGCCCGGGGTGTACCGCCGGTTCGCCTCCAGGTCGTTGGCGAGGACCTCCAGGCCCATCTCGACGACGGGCCCGCTCGGATCACCACCGAGCGCGGTGACGATGTGGCCGAGTTCCTGGCGCAGCCCGTCGCGGTCCAGCGCGAACAGCCGGCTGTACGGGCCGTCGTGCGGTGCCACCTGACCCGACACGAAGATCCGCTCGGGCAGCGGGAGTCCGGCCGCGGCGAGCTGCCGGGCCACCTCGACCCCCGGGAGCGCTCCGCCGCAGTGCCCGAAGAAGGCGAACGGCCGGTCCAGGTGCGGCCGCAGGTACTCGACGAGGTCCCGCGCCATGTTCTCGTACGTGCCGTAGTGCGGCTCGGCGATCCGGTTCTGCCGGGCCGGCGGCTGGATCAGGCAGACGTCGACGGCACCGATGCGGCGTGGCCACGCCTGGTACATCGAGGCGCCGCAACCCGAGTAGGGGAACAGGAAGATGCGGGCCGGCGCGTCCGGATCCGGGCGGCGCAGGAGCCAGCGCGGAGGCTTCTTGGGGCGAGGCTGCGGTGAATTCATGCGGGCGACCGTAAAGGAGGCCGTCTGCGCACTTCAAGGCTGCAAAAGCCTTGGTCCACAACGAGAAAGGCAGTAGAAATGCAGGCTTTGTCCCGGCCGTTGCAGTACCTCGACGGAGCGACCGTCGCGTCGCTGTGCGCACGGATCGATCCCCTGCGGGCGGTCACCGAGGCGTTCCTCGCCGTCCGCGCGAACAGGTCCGGGGTGGCGACCGAAGCGGCGCTGCGCTGGACCGCGCCGGACGGCGCGGCCGCCCGCAGCCTCGTTCTGCCGGCCTGGCACGACGGCGCGTACGGCTGCAAGATCATCAATGCCAGTCTGGGCAACGTGGACCGCGGCCTGCCCCGCGCCGCCGGCCTGATCCTGCTGTACGACGCGGAGACGGCCGAACCGGTCTGCATCATGGAGGGCGCGCAGATCAGCGCCCTGCGCACCGCGGCCGTCTCCGTGGCGGCACTGCGCGCGGTCCGCCCCCTGCCCACGGTGGAACGGGTCGCCCTGCTGGGGTGCGGCGTCCAGGCGCGCACGCATCTGGGTCTGCTGGCGGCGCACGGCGCGGTGAAGTCCGTGATCGTCCACGACCTGTCGCCTGCCCGGTGCGACGCCTTCGCCGAGGAGCTGCGCGCGTCCCTGCCCGGGATCGACGTGGAGATCACGGCCGACCCCGAAGCGGCGGTCCGCTCGGCGCCGGTGACCCTGGCCACCACGACCACCACGACCTCCTACGTACCACTGGCCTGGCTGCCGGAGGGCTCGGTCTTCCTCAACGTGTCCCTGGACGACGCCCACGAGGACGTGCTCCTGGGCGCGGAGCACCTGTTCGTCGACGACTGGCACCTGGTCAGCGAGGACGACACCCGGCTGCTGGGCCGCCTCGCCCGGGCGGGCCGCGCCACCGCGCCCGGTACGGAGGCACCGGGGGCCCGCCAGGTGGACGCGGACCTCGCCACGCTCCTGTCCGGCGCCTACACCCGCCCCATCACCGCCACCGACCGGACGGTGATCAACCCGTTCGGCATGGGCGTCCACGACGTGGCTCTCGCGTCCCACGTGTACGCCCTCGCCCGCGAGGAGGACGCCGGTCTGCAGCTGTCCCGCTGACCCGCCCCGCCGTCCGCCTCCGAGGGCGCTCCGCGCGCTGCCGCCCGCCCCTCCGGCTCCGTCACCACGGCCGGCGGGCCGGCGGCGGCGCGCGTTCCCGGGGGCCGGAGCACCGCGGCGTTCCCCCGGAACGGCGTTCAACAGGCGCTTCATTGACCCCTCAATGCCGCCGGGACAGTCTGTTCCCCGGCGGTGCGGGTGCACCCCGTTCCAGGTTCTGACGTCCGCCGCGTGGTCCATGGCCCTTCGCCGTGCCCCCGGACGCAACCGAAGACCGATCGACTCAGGGTGAGGTGGAGACACGTGGGCGCAGACATACCTGCCGACTCCCGCGCGGTGCGCGATGTGGCGGACGCCTACGTCACGGGACTGGCCCGGGTGGACCCGGGCATCGCCACCTATCTGGGGGTCCCCCAGGGCCGGGACGAGATGCCCGACCTCTCGCCCGAGGGCCGCGAGCGGATGGACGACCTGTCCCGCTCCACCCTCCTCGACCTGGACCGGGCCGAGCAGGCCGCGCAGGGCCCCCTGTCCGACGCGGAGCGACGGTGCGGGCGGCTGCTGCGCGAGCGCCTCCGGGCCGACCTGGCCCTCAGCACCGACGACGAGTACCTGCGGGAGATCGTCAACGTCTACGGCCTGCAGCAACGGGTCCAGGACATCTTCCAGTTGATGCCCGCGAAGACCGCGGACGACTGGACCGCGGTCGCGCGCCGCACGGCCCTCGTCCCCCGGACGCTCGACGGCTTCCGCGAGTCCCTGACCCGCGGGCTGGAGAAGGACACCTTCGTCGCCGCGCCGCGCCAGGTCCGTGTCATCGCCGACCAGCTCGACGCCTGGAGCCGTGACAGCGACGGTCGGGGCTGGCACGCCGGCTTCGCCGCGGACGCCGACGTGCCGGCGGCACTGCGCAGCGAACTCGACGGGGCCTCGGGCCTGGCCGCCGCCGCGATCACCGGCATGCGGGACTGGCTGCGCGCCGAGTACCTCCCCCGCGCCGAGGCGCAGCCCGACGGCGTGGGCGCCGACCGGTACCGCACCTGGGCGCGGTTCTGGAACGGCGCCGACCTCGACCTGCGGGAGACCTACGCATGGGCCTGGGGGGAGTACCGCCGGATCCGGGCCGAGATGCGGACCGAGGCGGACTCCGTCCTGCCCGGGGCCACGCCCCGCGAGGCGATGCGCCACCTCGACCTGCACGGCGAGTCGGTGGACGGTGTGGAAGCAGTCCGGCAGCGGCTGCAGGGCTGGATGGACGAGGCCCTCGACGAGCTCGACGGGACCCTCTTCGAACTGGCGCCGCGGGTGCGCGTGGTGGAATCCGCCATCGCACCGGCGGGCACCGGCTCGGCGGCGTACTACACCCCGCCGAGCGTGGATTTCTCACGCCCCGGACGGACGTGGCTGCCGGCCCAGGGACGCACGCGGTTCCCCCTGTGGAGCCTGCGCAGCGTCTGGTACCACGAGGGAGTACCGGGCCACCATCTGCAACTCGCCCAGTGGAGGCACCTGAGCGACCGGCTGTCGGCGTACCAGGCCGGCCTCGGCGCGATCGACGCCTGCACCGAGGGCTGGGCGATGTACGCCGAACGGCTCATGGACGAACTCGGCCACCTGCGCACCCCCGGCGACCGCCTCGGTTTCCTGGACTGGCAGATGCTGCGCGCGGTACGGGTCCTGATCGACATCGGCGTCCACCTGGCCCTCGACATCCCGGAGGACTCGCCGGTCGGCGCGGGCCTGGCGTGGACTCCCGGGCTCGCGAAGGAGTTCCTCTCCGCGCACAGCGGGCAGACCCCCGAGTTCGTGGACAGCGAGATCGGGCGCTACCTGGGACTGCCCGGGCAGGCGATCTCCTACAAGCTGGGAGAGCGGGCCTGGCTGGACGGCCGGGCCGCGGCCCGGGCGGCGCACGCGGCCCGCGGCGAGCGGCTGGACCTGAAGTCCTGGCACACGGCCGCCCTGTCCCTCGGCCCGCTCGGGCTCGACGACCTCCAGGACGAACTGGCCCGGCTCTGACCGTCGGGTCCGGTGGCGCGGCGCGTGCCGCGGCCGAAGACATCCCCGCATGCGGCGGTCCACGGGGAAGGCGACCGAGCCCTCCGCCGTCCGCCGCGCGGAGCACCAGCCCACAACCCCACCGGGACGGAAAGGAAACACGCGTGAACGACGGGCCGACGGAGGCGGAAGGCAGGTCGCTGCTGTGACTGCAGCCCGATTCACGACCCTGGCGATCAGCGGGTCCTACGACCATGCGGAGTCGGCCCATCACCTCGGTGCGCTGAGCGAGCCCGCCCACCTGGCGACCGCGCAGAGCTTCCCGTCGATGGACGCCATGCTCGCGGCCACCGCCGAGGACGGCGACGGCTGGGTGTACTCGCGCCGGGGCAATCCGACGGTCCGCATCCTGGAGCAGACCGTCGCGGCTCTTGAGGGGTACGGGGTCGACGCCGAGGTGAGCGCCACGGTCACCGCGACCGGGATGGGCGCGATCACCCTGGCCACGATGCCGCTCCTGTCCGCGGCCGCCGGTCCGAAGCCCAACATCGTCGCCTCACCGCAGTGTTACGGCTCCACGACGATGGTCTTCGACAAGCGGTACGGGCAGGAACGGGGCGTCGACGTGCGCTGGGTCGCCGACCCGCTGTCCGTCGAGGACTGGGCCCGCCGCATCGACGACGGCACCCGGTTCCTCTACGCGGAGGTCCCCTCGAACCCGACCGTGCAGCTCGTGGACATCCCGGCGCTGTCGGCCCTGGCCGACCGGGCGGGCATCCCGCTCGTCGTCGACGCGACCCTCGCGACGCCCGCCCTGCTGCGCCCGCTCGCCCTCGGCGCGCACGTGGTGGTGCACTCGCTGACCAAAGCGGCGGGCGCCAGCGGACGGAGCATGGGCGGGGCGGTGATCGCGCGGCACGACCTGGGGCTGCGCGGGCAGCCGGAGGAGCTGTCCGCCGACTACGCCGGATATCTGCGCCGCGGCCCGCTGCGCGACATGGGCGCGGTTCTCAGCCCGTTCAACGCGTGGACCATCCTCTCGGACATCCGGGAACTGCGCGGCCGGGTGGACGCCATGTCGCGCACCGCGCACGCGGTGGCCCGTCACCTCGCCGGGCACGCCGGTGTCGTCGAGGTCTTCTATCCCGGACTGGAGAGCCACCGGTCCCACCACATCGCCCGACGGGACATGTGGCTGGTGGACAGCGAGCTGGACGGGGGCGAGGCGGAGAACCGGTTCGGTTTCCTCGTCTGCTTCCGCCCGGCCGGCGGCGTCCGGGCCGCGCACGCGGTGATGGACCGTCTCGGGCTCATCTGGCGGGCGAACAACCTCGGGCAGGTCAGGAGCACGGCGACCATTCCCGGGGCCACCACACACAAGCAGGTGGCGGACGCCGATCCCGACCGGGTCACGGTGCCGCCGGACATGATCAGGCTGAGCGTCGGAATCGAGCATCTGGACGACGTCATCGAGGATCTCGACCAGGCGCTGCAGGCGCGGTGAGCATCCCGTGGAACCTCCGATGAATTCCGTGGCCCCGGCCCGTTCCGAGCTGAGTCAGCAGGAGGAAACAGTGGAATTGAAAACGGCGTTGGGCCAGGCGTACCGGACGCGGGTGGCACTGATTTCGCCACCCCGAACCGGATCGACCGCTGTGGCGCGCCTGTTGTGGCAGCACCCGTCGATGACGCACCACTGCCACGAGCCCTTCGAAGCCTGCTACTGGGGCGATCAGGGGGCGGAATCGGTGAGGAGCATCCTCTCCCACCCCATGGAGGTCGCGTCGGGCGAGCGCGTGACGCTGGCCGACGTCCCCACGGGCAGCGGCCTGCTGATGAAGGAGATGAGCTTCCAGCTCGACGAGTCCCAGTTCGAGCAGCTCGTCGGCCTGGCCACGGCTCCGCCCGTCTTCGTGATCTGCGACCCGCGGCTGTCGACCACCTCACGGCTGCGCATCGTCCGGCAGCTCAACGGCGCGCAGACCTTCCCGCCCTTCGAGAGCGGGTGGCAGTCGCTGCGCATGCAGCTGGAGCTGTGCCGTGCCCGGGACATCCCGTACGTGCTGCTCGACTCGGACGACCTGCGGGCCGATCCGGCCGGTGTGACCGCCGCCCTGATGGCCGCGGTCGGACTGCCCACGGTCGGGGGCCTGGAGAGCTGGGCGCCCCGTCCGGACCTGAAACTGGTCTCGCCCGAGGTGGGTGCGCTGATGAGCGACGCCCGCAAGGAGGACGACCCGTTCTACCGCAAGGTCCTGGGCAGCAGCGGGATCCAGCCCCGCGGCGAGGTCAGCTGGGAGCGCGAGGAGGCGACGATCGCCGCCGCGGGCCTCGCCGACGACGTGGCGCAGTGGCGCCACTGGTACGAGGAGATGCGGGCGGACCCGGCGCTGATCGCCGGCCGGCGCGCGGAACGGGAGAACCATGCTGACGCGCGATGACGAACGCCGAGGCGCCGTGAAGGCGACCGGACCGGCCCAGGAACCCGTCGACGTGCTCGGCATCGGGTTCGGGCCGGCGAACCTGTCGCTCGCCATCGCGCTGCAGGAGGACCTGCCGCAGGCGGACGCCTTCTTCCTGGAGGCGGCACGGAACCCGGTGTGGCAGGGGGGTCTGCTGCTGGACGGCTCCAACATGCAGAACCACCCCAACCGTGACCTCGTCACCCTGCGCAACCCGCGCAGCCACTACAGCTTCGTCAACTACCTCTTCGAGCAGGGCAGGCTCATCCAGCACCTGAACCTGCCCCTGGAGTTCCCGCTGCGCAAGGAGTACGCGCAGTACATCGACTGGGCCACCCGCCAGTTCCGGTCCCAGGTCGCCGGCGGGGCGCGTGCGACGGACATCGCCGTGGCCGAGGTCGACGGCACGCCGGAGTACGTGGTGACCTGCGCGGACGGCTCGCAGCACCGGGCCCGCTCGCTGGTGGTCGGCACGGGGCGCACGCCTTTCGTGCCCGCCCCCTTCGACTCACTGGACACCCCCCGGGTGTGCCACCTCACCCAGTACCTGCACACGGTGCGGGCGCTGGAGGAGGCCCCGCGGTCGATCGCGGTCGTCGGCGGCAGCCAGAGCGCCGTGGAGATCGTCCTCGACCTCGCGCACCGCTTCCCGCAGGCGAAGATCGTCAACTACGTGCGGAAGTTCGGGCTGCGGCTCAAGGACACCAGTCCCTTCAGCGAGGAGGGCTTCTTCCCCGCCTTCACGGACTACTACTACCGGGCGGACCGGGCGAGCAAGAACGAGCTCGACGCGTACATGCGCCCCACCAACTACTCGTCGACCGACGCCGACGTCCTGCACCACCTGTACGCGCTCATATACGAGCAGCGTCTGGACGGCGATCAGCGGATCTTCGTCCGCGGCAACAGCGAGGTCCGGACCGCCGAGGCCGACGACACGGGCGTGCGCCTGGAGGTGGAGGAGGTCCACACCAAGGACGTGTCGTCGGAGCACGTGGATCTGGTGATCCTCGCGACCGGATTCCGCGACCTCGGGCCCGGTCCGCGCCAGGAGGCGTATCCGGCGGTGCTGGCCGGCGTGATCGACCGCTTCCAGTTCGACGACGACGGCTACCTGGTCGTCGAACCCGACTACCAGCTGCGTCCCCGGTCCGACGGCACGCCGCCGCTGTTCCTGAACGGGCTGTGCGAATCCAGCCACGGCATCGGCGACGCGGGATCGTTCAGCCTGCTGTCGCTGCGCGCCGCGACGATTCTGGACGGCCTGCGCAAGCAGGGGATCGCGTGACCATCACCAGCCGGGTACGTCCGGCCCTTGAATCGGCGGGTCCGACTCCGCCGGCTCTCCACAGGGAGAGTTCGAAGCAGCATGCGACAAGGCGGGCATCTAATGACAATTGACGACTGGCGCAACGCGACCATCACCGATCTGTTCGACGAACAGGTGCGCCTGCGCCCCGAGGCGACCGCCCTGCGCTTCGACGGCGTCGACATGAGCTATGCGGAGCTCGACCGCCGGGCCGACCTGCTGGCCCGGCACCTGCGGGCGCTGGGGGTAGGCACGGAGAGCGTGGTCGGCCTGTTCGTCGAGCGCTCCTTCGAGATGATCGTCGCACTCGTCGGCATCCTGAAGGCCGGCGGCGCCTACCTGCCCGTGCACCAGAACGAGCCGCCCGAGCGCTTCCGCTACATGCTGGAGCAGGCCGGGGCCCGCATCCTGCTGACCCACGACCGGCTGAGCGACCGCGTGCCCGAGATCGACGGCACCGTCGTCAACCTCGACCGCGCGTGGGAGACGGCTCCCGTCGCGGGGCCGGTCGAGCCCGGCACCGGCCCGGACAACCTGGCCTACATCTGCTACACCTCCGGCTCGACCGGCATGCCCAAGGGCGTGGGCGTGCGGCACAGCGGTGTGGTCCGCCTGGTCCAGGACGGCGACTACGCCTCACTGACCGCGGACGAGACCTTCCTGCAGTTCTGCTCGCTGCGCTTCGACCCCTCCGCCTTCGAGATCTGGGGGTCGCTGCTCAACGGCGCCAAGCTGGTGGTCTATCCGCCGGGCACGG